>JAEZDA010000001.1 GCA_023433345.1 Bacteroidota bacterium
AAACCGTGCAAAGCTGCAGGATCTGTTGGAAGAAACGCAGGCTCAGGCTGAAGAACTCCAGGTTCAGCACACGGAGATGGAAAACCTGAACACCGAACTTGAAGCCCATACCCAAAAGCTCCAGGCCTCGGAGGAAGAGCTTCGCGTACAGCAGGAAGAACTGCAGCAGGCCAATGCAGAGCTCGAAGAAAGAACGAGGCTTCTCGAGGAAAAGAACCAGGAAATTGCCGAACGCACTCTTGAGATACAGGCGAAGGCAGAGCAACTTGAAGCAACTACAAAGTATAAATCTGAGTTTTTGGCAAATATGTCGCACGAACTGCGCACGCCGCTAAACTCCATTCTTCTGCTTAGCAGGTTGATGTGTGACAACACCGAAAAAAATCTCACGGCAGACCAGGTGGAATATGCGCGTGTTATACAGAGTTCAGGACAAGGTTTATTGTTGTTGATCGACGAGATACTGGATCTGTCGAAAATTGAGGCCGGAAAAATGTCTCTGGAAATCGACACAGTGGACGTTCACAGCATGCTTGCAACTATGAAAGCTATGTTCGAGCCGATGGCCCGCGAGAAAAATCTGCAGTTTCATCTAAATGTTTCCGAAAATATCCCGGAAACAATTGAAACCGACAAGCTGCGTCTGGAACAGATCATACGCAATCTTATATCCAATTCATTAAAATTCACCTCGCAGGGATCAATAACTATCGATGTGAAAAGCGATGGTAAAAAAGACGTGGTAATAGCCGTATCAGATACGGGAATAGGGATTGCGGCCGATAAACTGGATCTTATATTCGATGCTTTTCAACAGGCGGATGGCTCTACCAGGAGAAAATTCGGAGGAACCGGGCTCGGACTTTCGATTAGCCGAGAACTCGTTAAACTGCTTGGCGGAAAAATCGCCGTTGAGAGTACGCCAGGCAAAGGAAGTAAATTTATTATAACGGTGCCGGTTAAACGAAACAACAACGGCGACGAACAGGAACACACCGGCTCGACGGGCTTTGACAATGTTCTTGAACCTGGGGTTGACGCAGAGTATATTTCTTTCATCGTTCCTTCAAGTATACCAGACGACAGGGATAAACTCCGGAAAGACGCAAAGACCATTCTTATTATTGAAGATGATGTGAACTTCGCAAAGTCTCTTTTAGAATACACAAGGCAATCAGGTTATAACGGGCTCTGTGCTGTTAGGGGCGATGAAGGAATTGAGCTTGCGAAAGCCTTCAGACCTGCCGGGATACTTTTAGACATTCAACTTCCCGTAAAAAGTGGCTGGCAGGTAATGGAAGAATTGAAAAATGATGCGCGCACCCGCCACATACCCGTGCACATTATGAGCAGCCACCAGGTGAAAAATGAAAGCCTGCTAAAGGGAGCGATAAACTTTGTTCATAAGCCGGTTGCTTATGAACAAATGAATGACATCTTCAAGAGGATCGAACAAATAATTTCCAAGGAATCCAGGAAAGTTTTGATACTGGAAGAAAATCCCCAGCATGCCAGGGCCCTCGCCTACTTCCTTGAAAGTTCGCGGATAAATACCGAGATCAAACATGACATCGACGATGGCGTTGCAGCTTTGCAGGCTGACGTGGACTGTGTTGTACTCGACATGGGCATTCCTAACAAACAGGCTTATGATATGCTCGAGAGTATTAAAATGAAGGAAGGAATGGAAAACATACCGGTGATAATTTTTACCGGCAAAAGTCTTTCTCCAACCGAACAGGAAAGGATCGGGAAATATGCAGATTCGATAATATTAAAGACTGCTCAAAGTTACCAGAGAATATTATCAGAAGTTTCCCTGTTTCTGCACCTTGTTGAAACTTCAGATGGATCGAAAAAAAAAGGTATCAACAGGCTGGGAGGCCTAAACGAGGTTCTGAATGGCAAGAAAGTGCTTATTGTAGACGACGATGTAAGGAATATTTTTTCTTTATCGCGGGCTCTTGAGCAATTTAATGTAAACGTTGTAACAGCAACGGATGGCAGGGAGGCCCTGGAACGTCTTTCTGAAACGAACGATATCGATGTTGTATTGCTGGACATGATGATGCCGCGAATGGACGGGTATGAAACGGCGAAAAAGATCAGGTTGAACAGCAAGTATAAAAACCTGCCGGTGATAGCAGTAACGGCCAAAGCAATGACCGGCGACAGGGAAAAATGCATTCGCGCCGGAGCGTCTGATTATATTACAAAACCCGTTGACACCGATCAATTATTGAGTCTCTTACGGGTATGGCTATACGAAACGAGATAATATGAAACCTATCCTCATTGTAGACGATGACCCGAGGAACATTTTTGCGTTGATGGCGACACTTAAAGCCAGGGGACTTCCCTGCGTTTCGGCAAAGGATGTGAAACAGGCCCTGGCTTACACAAAACAAAGCGAGCCCTCACTCGTACTCTTAGATATGATGATGCCCGAAATGGATGGATACGAAGCGATACCAGAAATAAAGTCGCTTTGCCCGGGCCTCCCGGTAATAGCAGTTACTGCCCAGGCCATGATCGGCGACAGGGAACGTTGCCTTGAAGCCGGAGCAGATGATTATGTTTCCAAACCGATAGATGTGGACCGGTTAATGCATCTGATAAATAAATACACCCGCGCAGATGGAAATAAATGAAGATGAACTTGAGATCATAATTACAGACCTGCTTGATCTTTACGGGTACGATTTCGCTAACTACTCCAAAGCATCTCTTATGCGCCGGGTGAGAAGGTTGATACAGCTCGACAAATTTTCTTCCTTTTCTGATTTCCGCAAGCGCATTAAAACAGATGGTGAATACATTAAACGCTTCATTGAACAGGTAACGGTGAATGTAACCGAGATGTTCCGCGACTCAAATTTCTACCTTCATCTTAGAAACAAAGTTCTTCCTGAATTGTCTGCCGAGCCCTTCCTGCGCATATGGCATGCAGGGTGCTCCAGTGGGGAGGAAGTTTATTCCATGGCCATCCTTTTGCATGAAGCGGGCCTTTTAGACCGTACACTTATTTATGCCACAGATATTAATCCTGATGTGATCGAAGAAGCCAAGAAAGGAATTTTTTCTCTTTCGCTGATGAAGCAATATTCTGAGAACTACATCAGGTCAGGCGGGGTGCAGGATTTCTCCTCATATTACACTGCTCAATACAGCAAGGTGATCTTCAACGAGCGGTTGAAACAAAGAACGATCTTTGCCACCCATAATCTCGTGTCAGATTCGAGCTTTAACGAGTTTCAGCTCATACTATGCCGTAATGTGCTGATATATTTCGACAAGGAATTGCAGGACCGGGTTTTGAATACCTTTGACAATAGTCTCGGAACAAATGGCTTTCTTGCCCTTGGCTCAAAAGAAACACTTCGGTTTTCGGACATTAGTAACCGTTATCTTCAGCTCTCACCTGAAAAGATATGGCAGAAGAAAAGATAATATACTCAGGAATTGTTGTGATAGGTGGCTCTGCAGGCAGTCTTGAGGTGCTGATGCACATTTTGCCCGATCTGAATGCCAGGTTGATGATACCTGTGGTACTTGTAATTCACAGGAAGGCAAGCCAGGATAATTCGCTTGCCGAATTGCTTTCTTCAAGAACGGTTCTCCCGATGAAGGAGGCTGATGAAAAAGACCAGTTGTTGCCCGGAACGATCTATCTATGCCCGGCCGATTACCATTTGCTCATTGAAAAAGATCACACCATCTCCCTCGACTTTTCAGAAAAGGTAAATTTCAGCAGACCAAGTATTGATGTTACAATGCAATCTGCCGCGGAAGTATATGGGTCAGCCGTAACGGGAATATTGTTATCGGGTGCAAGTGTTGATGGCACCGAAGGGCTCAGAACAATTCGTGCTAAAAACGGATTTGCCGTGGTGCAGGAACCTTCAGATGCAGAAGTTGCTTACATGCCCAAACAAGCCATAACAGCTGGCCAGGCCGACCTTATTTTAACCCGCGATAAATTCGCAAACTTTATCAATGATCTCGCCCCACTCTTTTTTTAAAGAACATTGTCCCCCTGCCTGAAGAATTATTGGCTCGCAGTTAACAGCATTTTGGTGCTGAGTTTGCAGGCTTTTAGCAAACGTATTGTATGAAAAATATATTGACCATAACGGGCCTGATATTTATCCTTGCATCCTGTGGACCCTCGGCGATGATCGAAAAAAATGAATCCATAAATTTCGGAGATTACAAAACCTTCGGATGGATAAATGACAAGAATGACAGCACCGCTCTATGGTTAAGCGATGTACAGGAAAGCAACCTTATGAACACTGTAAACAGCATGCTTGAAGACAAGGGCCTGGCGGCAGATGATAAAAACCCCCAGCTTCTTTTGAAATATGATATTCTTGTTGAAAAGACCATACGGGAAAGGAACGATCCTGTTTATAGCCAGGGATATTACCGCAACTTTTACAATCCCTATACGAGAAGGTATGTAAGTGTATATTATCCATCGCGCTTTTTAGGATATGACAGAAGTGCCTATCAAACCCGTGAGGGAACGCTTACCATTTCTATGATAGATGCAACAACCGAGAAAGTGGTGTGGCAGGGTTGGACGACTCAAAACGTAGGTAGCGCCAATATTACCAGCGGTGAATTGACAACGGCTGCAAGAACCATCATTAGGAAGTTCAAGCCTTAGAGGAGTTACGAATTACGATTTACGATGTAGGATATAAGAATTAAAAATTAAGAATTAAGAATCATTGTTGTCCGGGAAACTTTTATAATGGCACAAAAAAAGAGAGTTTTTAGGCTCTCTTTTTTATTAGTTTAAGGGTCTCTAACATCCACAAACTAATATGAATAAAAGTAACTTTTTTTCCGGACAGCCAATCTTTTCTCAGCTATTTAGTTTCATCCCCAGGCAGATAGTTTATAATGCTGTTTTAGAGCACCAAAGTGATAGATATGTAAAGAAGTTTGACACTTTACATCATCTGATTAGTATGCTCTACTGTTGTTACCAAGGATGTACTTCTCTTCGGGAAGTAGTTACAGGCCTGCACGCCAGCCAAGGTCGGCTTCAGTCGCTAAATATGAAGTTTTTGCCTGCACGAAGCACTTTAGCTGAAGCCAATGAACGCAGATGTCCGGAGGTGTTTGAAAAAATTTACATGGGTGTATTGTCGCGGTACCAACATTTTTTAACGGACAGCCACTCAAAAGATCATTTATTGAAGCGATCCGTTATTATTGATTCTACTACGATTAGCTTGTTTCAGGAGGTTCTGGGGAATGCCGGGCGACCCTCCATAAGTGGGAGGAAAAAGGGAGGCATCAAGGTACATATGGCAGTCAATGCAAGCCAGGATGTACCGTATTTTATACGCATGACTGCGGCAGCCAAAGCTGACTCTCCCTTTATGAAAGAGATTACTCCTCCCCCTGGTTCTATCGTGATTATGGACAGAGGATATAATAACTTCCATCAATTGAATCGCTGGAAAAGAGCGGGTGTTGACTGGATTACTCGTCTAAGATCCAATAATGTAGTTGCCGTACAGCAGGACTTAAAAACAGACCCCACGCAAAATGTTATTAGTGATCAATATATCACCTTGGGCTTTAAGAATAAACAGATTGAGCAGGTTAACTGCAGACTTATCCGATATTATGATCCCCAATCAAAACGGATGTTTGAGTTTATTACATCAAATAAGCGGCTGAGCGCGGTTAAAATAGCTATGCTCTACAAACAACGGTGGCAAATTGAAAGCCTCTTCAAACGATTAAAGCAGAACATGCCATTACGTTCTTTTTTAGGAGACAATGAAAATGCGATCCGTATTCAAATATGGTGTGCTTTACTTGCTGACCTGCTTCTTAAAATTGTACGTTGTAGAGTAAAACGTAAATGGGCATTTTCTAATCTGGCATCTTTTATTCGGTTGCACCTAATGAATTACACAAGTATGATGAGGTTCCTTGAAAAGCCGGAAGCCTGTAGAATTATCAATCCCGTACCCGATATCCAACTCAAACTGCGATTGTCTGGATGATAAACCTGGGGCTTCTATTCTGAAAACACCAAAATTTAACGTGAAACAGCTGATTTTACTGAATGCAAAATATTATCCCGATTTTTACCGGACAGCAATGATTCTTAATTCTTAATTTAAATAATTCCCGCTACCTTATTCCGCTTTACAAACTTCCCGTAGCCTTTTTCCAACCTGCATTCATTGTTTTGAATGGCTACCTTTCCCCGCAACAGCACGGTTTTCACTTTCCCGGTCAGTTCCCACCCTTCATATCCGCTGTAGTCTACATTCATGTGATGCGTTTTTGCAGAGATCGTGTGTTTCTCTTTCGGATCGATCAGAATAATATCCGCATCGCTTCCTACGGCTATAGTTCCTTTCTGTGGGAACATTCCGAAAATTTTAGCAGGATTTGTACAAGCCACTTCAACATATTTATTG
>JAEZDA010000036.1 GCA_023433345.1 Bacteroidota bacterium
ACGTATGAAAGCGTGGCGCAAAATGCCGTGATACCTGAATTAAAAGCGAAGGCTAAAGATAAACTGCAACGCGCCCAGGAAACGGAGCGGCAACAATCTAAAATCAGTAACTGATCTAACCATTAAAATTCAATGATGCAAAAGAAATATTTTTTAATACTTGTGCTCCTAATATGCATGTTTGAATTAAGCGCACAAAGAGACACATCCAGGCCGGTTTCAATAGATATTACTTCGGCTTACAAACCGGTGCTGCGTAATGCGGTGAAAATAAACTTCAGTGGAACGCACGTTGCTCAAGACACTAACCGTACGGTGTCACCCTACAATGTTCCTTCCCAGCATCTTTTTTACGCCTATCAGCCCATTGCGTTAAAGCCCCTGGCTCTCGACCAGGATACAAATCTTTATCTCGGCACAAGGCATTTTGTAAAAGCCGGATTTGGCAGCTACAGCACTCCTTACTTAAAGGCAGCCACATCTTTCGGCGATGGTAAAACACTAATGGGAAATATTTACGGAGATTATATTTCATCAAAGGGAAAGATTGAACATCAGGATTATGGAATAGCTAACATCCGGGGAGCCGGAAGTTATTTTTTCAAAGAGCATGAAGCCTATGCGTCCGCCGGGTTTTCCAACAGAACCTTTCATTTGTACGGATATGATCACGCAATTTTCAGCCCTGAAAAAAAAGATGTAAAGCAAAGCTTTACTGAAGCAGAAATTCGGGCAGGCATTAAGAACACTTCACCTAACAGGTTTGGAATAAAATACGATCCAAACATCGGCGTCAATTTCTTCTCGCTTGCAGACAGGTTAACCGAAACCTCCTTTCTTCTAAAACTGCCTGCAGAAAAAACCTTTTCGAATTCCCTTACAGTTAAGGCGGAGCTCTCGGCAGACCTTACACGTTATTCGACAAAAAATTTGTCTCCCGATACATCATTCAGTAATAATGTTGTAATGATCAAGCCGGCAATAAGGTATTTTCAACCCAGGTTTTTTGTGAATGGTGGTTTTTCTCCTGCATGGGATAACGGGAAGCTTCATTGGCTACCGGATATTTATTTTGAGGCGCAGCTTTCAGAAAGGTTATTAATGCTCCAGGGCGGATATATAGGCCGTATTCATAAGAATACGGTAAGAAACTTATCTGGGGTGAATCCACACCTGCAACCACTTTCGGAAAGGTTCAATACTAAGGAGACTGAATTCTATGGCGGTATAAAGGCCACCATAGGAAACCATTTCAATTTCAGCGGAAAGGTTTCATGGCTCACTTACAAGAATTTCGCGCTCTTCATAAACGACACTTCTTCAGTAGTCGGTTCATTCAGGGTGGGTAATGAAGAGAAGATCAATAATCTTCGTGTACACGGCAACGTGAGTTATATTTTCCAGGAAACTCTTAATCTTACGGCAGCTTTTACACTGAATGGTTTTACAGGGCCAAAAACTTTCAATCGCGCTTGGAATACTGTACCAATGGAGATACGGGGTTCTGCAAGGTGGTGGATGTTTAAGCAACTCCTGATAAAAGGCGACATTTATACTTTCGCAGGAGGTAAATACCAATTGAAGGAGGGAGGATATGATACCACCGAAGGAGGAACAGACCTCAGCCTGGGTGCAGAATATCGCATCAACAAGCAATTTGGTGTATGGTTGGATGTTAATAATATTTTGAGTGACAAATATTCGCGCTGGCCTCAATACCCGGTTTACGGGCTAAATTTATTGGGCGGTATCATCATCAACTTTTAGAAAAATGGAACAGTATCTTTCTGAATATCTCTTCACGTATAAGTGCTGCCCTCTGCCGGGAATCGGCGAGCTACAGTTTAGTTCCCGAAGCGCCACATTTTCACAATCAGAACAAACCATGATTCCATCTGCCCAGGAAATTGTATTCGTAAGGCGAAATGTTGATGAGGAAGAACTTTTAAAGTTTATTTCAAGATGTGGCGGAGCGTCGGTGGAGGAAAGTAGAAAAGAGCTGAAACTTTGGTGTAATGAACTTTCTAACATAGAAGCAGGAGAAAAATATATTGCGGGGGTTGGTTCCTTTTATATAGATGCATCCGGCAGGTTGCAATTCAGGTCGCAAACCCTCCATTCTGCACTTTTGCCTGAAGTAAGCGCGGAAAGAGTGATAAGAAAGGAATCAAACCACCAGATACTTGTAGGCGACAAGGAAAGCACCTCCGTGCAAATGACTGAGTATTTCCAGGAAACCGCCAGGGTGCGGAAACATCGCTGGTGGGTGGCAGCAACGGCATTGGCAACGGTTTCGGCAGTTGCTATAGTTATCTACTTCACTACCTCTCCACGGCCCGGATTTTCGGGTAACCGCAATGCAATACCACAAAGCACGCCGGCCCCAACTTATGTGATTCCCCGCTAAGTGCACTAATAAACTTCATTCATGATCCATTACGAAAGATGCCCGGTATGTTTAAATGGTCCAATCCGTCTTAAACATTCAGTAAAGGATCATTCTATAAGCAATGAAGTGTTTGAAGTTTGGATATGCAAAAATTGCTCTGCCGCATTTACACAAAATGTGCCTTCTGCTGTTGAGATCGGTAGGTACTATGCATCGGAAAATTATATTTCCCATTCCGACACGCGCGAAGGAATAGTGAACAGGTTGTATCACCAGGTTCGTACAATAACGCTGGCGCATAAACGAAAATTGGTTCAGAGGTCGACAGGAATGGTTGCGGGCAAGCTTCTCGACATAGGAGCAGGCACGGGTGCTTTTGCCAATGAAATGAAGCAGGCAGGTTGGGATGTTACCGCACTCGAACCGATGGACACAGCCCGGCAGCAGGCTGAGGTGAACTATGGTATTGCACTTCAGAATGAAAATGAGCTTTTTAATCTTTCGCAACAATTTGATGCCATTACTTTATGGCATGTACTTGAGCATGTACATTCGCTTCATGAATATGGCGACCGGATAAAGAAGTTGCTGAAGCCTGACGGGAAAGTATTTATTGCGGTTCCCAATTTTGAAAGCAAGGACGCAAACGTTTACGGTGATGCCTGGGCTGCATGGGATGTGCCGCGCCATCTCTATCACTTTTCGCCGGAAAGCATGGCAACCTTTCTATCAATGCATGGCCTTAAGTTAGTAAACCAAAAACCGATGTGGTTCGACAGTTTTTACGTAAGTATGTTGAGCGAACCATATAAAACAGGCAGGCCAAATCTTATTCGCGCTATGATGAGGGGATTATCGTCAAATTTCAAAGCCTTGGCAGACGTAAAAAAATGCAGTTCGATTATTTATATTGCCACCAACAGCTAACGCATTTTCACTTCAAAAAGTTTGGGCCATCTTTTCCCTGTTACAAACATCGTTTGGGTGGTTGAGTCGTAAGCGATACCGTTAAAAACATCAGTATTTTGATGCCTGTCTTCGCGGGTAAGCAAATTATCAAAAGTGACCTTGCCTGTAACATGCCCGCTTTCAGGATCTATTTCAATGATGTCATTTGTTTGATAAACATTCGCATACACCTTGCCGTTAATGAATTCCAGCTCATTCAGCTGCGATACGTTTCCGCGGTTATCTGCAACTCTAACGGTATTGTTTACCTTGAATGTTGATGGATCCACGAAATACAGATTAGCCGAACCGTCACTAATTATCAGGTTCGTACCATTGTTTGTAATTCCCCATCCCTGGTAGGGCCAGGCCAGTGTTTTAATTGGTTTGGAAAGGTCGTGGATCGAATAAACGTATACAATGTTGTTTTCCCATGTGAGCTGATAAAGTGTGTCACGCAAAATTGTTATCCCTTCCCCAAAGATTTCCTGTGAGCCCATCATATGTTTTGTGATAACCTTTCCTGTTGCCCGATCGGTGATACGCAGCGAGGAATTCTCATAATCTCCGGTACTTTCGTAAAGTTTTCCGTTATACCATTGCAAACCCTGCGTATAAGCAGAAGTGTCGTGGGGAAATTGATTAATAACGGTAAAGGGTAGGGGCGCCGGCGGCCTGATACCTGAATAAGAAGTGGTGAGAGCCGGGTCTTTGTCATCATTATTTCCTCCGCAACCAGTGGCTAAAATCACTGAAAATGCCCAAAGAACGGGATTTTTTAAAACTTTCATGGGTGCAAAATTAGCTGCAAATGCGGCATCGGACGAAGCCCGTAAAAAAATTAGCGAAAATATTTTTGCCATCCGGTTTTTGTTTGTATTTTCACCCTACCTCTGAGCCGGATATTTCTTCATTTCCCCCTGAAAGATTAAATGCCCAGCTACTCCAATAAGCAGTCAACCTGCATCCTATAGGGCTCCGCAAATCCTATTTAAAGGCCGTTCCATATCTGATTTGAAAAATATTAACCATTAATATTTTTTCAATGAGGGCAATCTTTGTTTACGCCTTTTTACTGCTCACCGCTTTTTCTGCATCGGCCCAGCGTGCATGCCTCACCGATGACCGAACTATTACTCAGAATCCTTTTTCAGGGTTGAGCATGAGAGATACCATTTCGAATGAGGTGATCACCATCCCTGTAGTGATACATGTTTTATACAATCGTCCCGAGCACAATATACCAGACGCGCAGGTGCTGAGCCAGCTCGATGCGCTCAATCGTGATTTCAGGATGAGGAATACCGATGCCTCACTTGTACCTGCATATTTCAGGAACTTCGCTGCCGATGTTAGAATTGAATTCTGTTTGGCAAAGGTTGACCCTATGGGAAGGACAACATCCGGTATCATTCGCAAGCAAACCGGGGTTAGCCAGTTTATGGGAGATGATGGAATGAAATTCAATGGTGCTGGCGGATCCGATGCATGGGACAGCCGCCGTTACCTCAACATCTGGGTTTGCAACATGTTTGGCAGAGCACTTGGC
>JAEZDA010000058.1 GCA_023433345.1 Bacteroidota bacterium
CCTCAACATGGCCCAAGTGGATGATATTATTTCCTTATGCCGGGAAATTTCTCTGGACGGATTGATCATTTCGAATACAACAATAGAAAGAAAAAACCTTAAAACATCTGAAGAAACGCTCAGGCAAATAGGTGCCGGAGGATTGAGCGGTAAACCTCTTCAAAATATTTCCAACAAGCTTCTTAAATATGTTCATGATAAATCAGAAGGAAAAATTAACCTGATAGGAAGCGGCGGAATTTTTAACGGTGAGGACCTGAAGCAAAGATTGTCTTCGGGAGCAGGATTGGTGCAGGTTTGGACGGGTTTTATTTACGAAGGTCCGGGAATCGTAAAAAATCTGCTTAAGGATAAGAGAAGAAAATAGTTCCGGAATTTATCATCACAATTTATATTCCTCTGCACAAAAGTGCGGCAGCAACTAAGCCGGCTGTTTCCGTGCGCAAACGATAAGCGCCTAAAGACACAGGCCCGTAATTACTTTGCAATGCAAATGCTATCTCCTGTTCGGTGAAATCTCCTTCGGGCCCGATCAATATCAAAGCATCACCTGCCTGAATTTCTGCAAGAGAATTTCTTTCCTGCTCATTGATGCAATGGGCTATGAATTTTGAACCGGTGAATTTTTCCTCCAGGTATTTTTCAAATTTAACCGGATCTGAAAGTTCGGGTAGCCATAACCGTTGGCTTTGAAGCATTGCGCTTTGTATTATGGTTTGCATCCGGTCTGCCCGAAACTTCTGAGTTTCGGTGCGCGTGCATAGAAGCGGAACAACCTTTGAAACACCGATCTCGGTGGCTTTCTCGAGAAACCATTCGAAACGCGAAACATTTTTAAGCAGAGAAATAGCGATTGTGATATTTGTTGCTGGACGCGGTTCGGAATAAAACTCCAGTATACTAACTGTGCAATGTTTCTTATGTGCTTCAAGAATTTCTGCCCTTGCTTTCATTCCCTTTCCATTCAGCAGCCAGATTTTTTCTCCATCCTTCATCCTCAATACCTGTACTATGTATCTCGAATTCTCTTCCCCGAGAACCAGCGATTCTTCACCTTGCGGTAAGTCCTTTACAAAAAAGTGCGGCAATGACATATTGCTAAAATAAAAAAGGAGAATGACAATCATTCTCCTATCAATTTTTTATGAAAGAAAATTAAAACGGATTATCATCATCATAAAATTCATCGTTCATCCGGCTTGGCTTCTGCACAAAAATACGCGCATCATCTGAACCTCCGGCTCCGCCCGGTACTGGCTTCCAGCTTCCACCTGCTGCAGGCGGAGGGCCAAACCCTTCCTCATCTTCTACAAATTTTTGAATATGTAGAAGTGCTTTCAGCTTCACTGTTTCAAGGCTACCGTTACGATGCTTTGCGATCTTAACGTAGGTATCCCCTTTTGTACTCTCACCGTTCTCATTAGAGTTAATATCATAATAATCGGGGCGGTACAGGAACATAACCATATCAGCATCCTGCTCTATCGCGCCTGATTCACGAAGATCACTTAGTTGAGGTATCTTCATTCCTTCTTTTCTCTTTTCCACCTCACGGCTCAACTGCGACAGTGCAATTATGGGCACGCCTAATTCCTTTGCAAGACCTTTGAGATCGCGGGAAATTTTACTTATCTCCTGCTCCCTGTTACTGTTGCGATCTGCACTTCCGCTCATCAGCTGGAGATAATCGATCAATATCAAACCTACATTGTACCTAGTTTTCATTCTGCGGCACTTCGCACGCAATTCGAAAATATTCAGACCTGCTGAGTCATCGATATAAATTGGAGCTGAATTCAACCTGTCCACCCCCTTCTTATACAATTGTTGCATTTCATACTCTTCAAGTTTACCGCGCGAGATCTTTTCGAGATGGATCTCACTTTCAGCACTTAGAATACGTTGCACGAGTTGCCCGCTGCTCATTTCAAGACTGAAGAAACCTACTCCCGTTGGTTTGGTGGGATGCAGGGCCGCACTGCGCGCGAGGTTGAGTGCGAAAGCCGTTTTACCTACTGATGGCCTTGCCGCAAGTATGATAAGGTCAGTTGATTGCCATCCATACGTGACCCTGTCCAGCTTAGGAAAGCCCGTGGGAACACCGGTGATGTCTTCATTGCGATTGCGCATTTCCTGAATGCGACCAACCGTTTTCACCATTACATTATCTATCGCATCAAAATCTTTACGAAAATTGTTATTGGTGATCTCGAACAGTTTTGCTTCGGCAGCATCCAGCATGTCGAAGATATCAGTTGTATCCTCGTATGCATCCCTGATAATTTCTCCGCTGATACGGATCAATTCGCGCTGAAGAAATTTTTGAAGAACAATTCTCGAGTGCGCCTCAACGTGAGCAGAGGAAACGACACCGTTAGTAAGACGCGAAACAAAATAGGCGCCGCCCACTTGTTCAAGATCTCCACGCAATTTAAGTTCCTCAACAACCGTGAGAAGATCAATTGGCAGGCTCTTGTTTGCAAGGCTTACCATTGCCTGGAAGATCCGCTGGTGACTGTCAAGATAAAAACATTCCGCTTTAAGAGTGTCTACCGCAGTTTCGAAAGCACCCTTTTCAAGCATAATCGCACCAAGCACAGCCTCTTCCAGGTCCTTTGCCTGAGGCTGAACTTTTCCAAATATCATATTACCCACTTCCAGCGGGGGTTTCACTCTCAGTGTTTTAGAACGATTTAAATCTGATAAAGCCATGATTTATAATTAGATAGATAAAGGGTTAGGGCCTTTTCCATACCACAAAGGTGGTATTTAATCAGGCGGCTAAGGTAGAACCAAAAAAATCAATACGAAAAGCCGGGAGCTGTTATTAACTTTTCATATCTCTTTATCCACCCACAATACACGTACAAATTTACCTTATCCACGGGTTTTAAACAGTGTTATCCACCGATGTGCGCAAATCAGCCGTATCTAAAAGCAGTTCTTCACATTTTACTTCGGAACAGCGAATTAATTTCTTCACCTTTTCTTAATTTATACACCTTGTAAATTCGGATTCAAAATCATAGATTCCCCCTTACCTCTTCCGCCAACCTCAAAAAACTATCTTTGCTGCACTAAAAAAAGTAAATGACCATTTCTTATAACTGGCTGAGTAACTACCTTCCAGAACCCGTAGACGCCGGGAAATGCGCTGAAATACTCACCTCTATCGGCCTTGAAGTAGAGAGCATTATACATACCGGAGTTTCTGATGACAAGCTAAGCGGATTAGTTGTTGGCGAGGTGCTTTCGTGCACCAAACATCCTAATGCCGATTCCCTGAAATTAACGATGGTAAATACCGGGGGAGCCGAGCCATTGCCAATCGTTTGCGGTGCGCCAAATGTAGCGACCGGGCAAAAAGTGGTGGTGGCAACTGTTGGAACAGAATTGCATCCTTTAAGCGGAGACTCATTCAAAATTAAAAAAGCAAAGATCCGGGGCGAAGAAAGCATAGGAATGCTTTGTGCTGCAGACGAGATCGGGGTCGGGGCAGATCATAATGGAATTATCATTCTCCCCGCCGATGCAGTTGTTGGCGATAATGTGATAAAATACCTGGCTCAGGATGCGGATACAATTTTCGAAATTGGATTAACACCCAACCGAACAGATGCAATGAGCCACTTCGGTGTGGCGCGCGATATATGTGCATGGATATCACATCATGAAAAGCGGGACTTCAAACCCGTTTTCGAGAAGAATTTTCCCCTGCCGGATGGTCGTTCACCCGTAACCGTTAGTATTGAGAATGAAACTGCGTGTATGCGTTACAGTGGTATTTATATAGAAAATATCACGGTTGAAGAAAGCGCGCCATGGCTTAAACAGCGACTTCTTTCAATTGATCAGAAACCGATCAACAATATAGTTGACATCACAAATTTTATTCTCCATGAAACCGGCCAACCCCTTCATGCATTTGATGCAGATAAGATCAGCGGCAAAAAAATAACGGTGAAAACACTGCCTGAAGGAACAATGTTCACTTCGCTGGACGGGAAGGAAAGAAAACTTTCTGCGAACGACCTGATGATATGTGATGCGGAAAAGCCACTTTGTATTGCAGGAGTGTATGGCGGGCTTAACAGCGGAGTGACGGAGGAAACAAAGAACATATTTCTCGAGAGTGCTTGTTTTTCGCCAGTATATATCAGGAAGACATCTCTCCTTCATAACCTGCGCACAGACGCAGCGACCCGTTTTGAAAAAGGAACAGATATTTCGCGCACAACCGAGGTATTGTTACACGCAGCCGGCCTGGTATTGAATAATGCCGGGGGCAAAATTGTGGGAGAGCCGGAAGATATCTACCCCCAACCAAAGGATAAAAAGTTGATACAACTCAACTGGAATTATTTGCGGAAGTTAAGTGGGAAGGAATACCCGCAAATTGAAGCAAAAAATATACTGCTGAATCTTGGTTATGAAATAGCAGAAGAAAACCAAAATGCCATTACCTGGAATGTTCCGCATCACAAGCCTGCTATTCATGTTGCGGCCGACCTCGTACAGGAAATAATGCGAATAGATGGCCTGAACAATATCAAGATCCCCTCCGGAATTTTCATTTCACCCTCCATAGAGAAGAATAAATTATCGCATAAGTTAAAAAGCAAAGCGGCAAGTGCACTGTCATATTCAGGATTCAGCGAGATATTCACAAACAGTCTTACCAATAGCCGGTGGTATGAGGAAGGAGAAATTAAAGGGTCGGTACAAATGATCAACAGCCTGAGTGCAGAGCTGGATACGCTTCGCCCCTCTATGTTGCAAAGCGGGCTGAATGTGATGGCGCACAATATCAACAGGAAAAATAATGATCTCGCAT
The DNA here is from genome assembly GCA_023433345.1 of Bacteroidota bacterium. Classification (GTDB taxonomy): domain Bacteria; phylum Bacteroidota; class Bacteroidia; order Chitinophagales; family Chitinophagaceae; genus Ferruginibacter. The sequence continues at coordinate 4,835 of JAEZDA010000058.1, forward strand.
TTTACGAATTCGGAAAAACCTACGGCAGGTCGTCAAATGACTTCTCAGAAAAACTGCACCTATGCCTATACGTTAGTGGAAACACTAAGGTTGCAGACTGGAAGAACAAGGCTGTTCCGGCTGACCTGTTTTTCATAAAAGGCGTGGTTACCTCACTGCTCAAACAGTTAGGCTTAAATCCGTCTTTCCGTAGCGCGGAGCATCAAGAACTTTCTCCCTGCCTTGAAATTTATGCGGGCAAAGATCTTATCGGATATTTGGGAGAAGTAAAAACGAGCTCCAGGAAAAAACATGATATTAAAACCGCTGTGTTTCATGCAGACCTGGACTGGCAAAAAACAGAGTCAGGTGCAAACACTGATGTAAGGTATAAGGAGATCCCGCGTTTCCCTGCCGCTCACCGGGACCTATCACTTATAGTAGACCGGTCTGTCACCTTCAATGACATTGAAACGGCCACCCGCAAGGCCGCCCTGGATAAGCTCTCCGGCATGAGCCTGTTCGACGTTTTTGAAAATGAAAAATTGGGTGCAGGGAAGAAATCAATGGCAATATCATATACCTTCATAAACGAATCGCAAACACTAACCGATCAGGAGATGGACAGAATGGTTCAAGCCCTTATCGGCACTTATGAAAAAGAACTAAAAGCAGAAATTCGAAAACAATAATGTCTGAAGTTTTTTCACAGATCACCCGAATTACAAAAAAAGTGCAGGAACACCTGCAACAAATGACCGTATTGCAGAAGGAATTCGATCATCAGAAAAGTGTAATGAGGGAGATGAAGGAAAAACAATTAAAACTGGAGGAACAGGTGCGTTTGCTGCATGAAAAGAACCAGGTATTAAAAGCTGCTGCGGGAAACCTTGCTGACCCCGAAAAGAAAGGGCTGGAAACGCTTATTAATAAATATATGCGCGATATAGACAAATGTATCGCCATGCTCAGTGAATAAATATGGCTGAACTTATTCCTTTAAATATTCTGATAGCCGACCGTAGTTACCGGATCAAAGCGAGGCCCGAAGATGAAGAGGCCATCAGGAAGACCCTCAAGGTTATTAACGACAAGATAATTGAGTTTAAAACCCAGTTTGCAGGAAAGGATATGCAGGATTACATTTCGATGGTGGTGATATGGTATGCCACCCAAACCGGCAGCCAACAGGCCGTAGACGACCAAAAACTCACAGAGGCACTCAACAGGCTTGAAGCTGTTCTTACACAGGGTGATTGAAAAAATTTCTCAAAAACTCCTCTGTACGAACTCAGCGCAACCCGAAACTTCTAAAACACCTTTTTCTTATCTTCGCCGGCAAACTGCATCACTTATATCTAAAAAGGTTGATGGGATGTATCAATTTGTGAATCAGATTAAATTATTAAACTTCAATGGACCCGAATATACTTTCGATCATCATAGGCATTGCCGCCCTCATTGCGGGAATCATACTGGGTAAATTCATTTTCGCAAAAAACACCCAAAAAATTGTTGACGAGGCTGAGATACAGGCTAAAAAAATAATCGCAGACGGACAATTGCAGGCCGAAACCCTGAAAAAGGAAAAACTTCTCGAAGCGAAAGAAAAGTTTGTGCAAATGAAGAGCGAGAATGATCGCGAACTTCTTCAGCGCACGCAAAAGATAAATGAGGCCGAAAACCGCATCAAGCAAAAAGAACAGAGCCTTAACCAAAAGGAAGGAACCCTTGATAAACAGATAAAGGAAAATAATCAAATCAAGGAAAATCTTAACCGCCAAACAGAGGTGGTGAACATTAAGCGCACTGAACTGGAAAAGCACCAGGAAGAGCACATCCGCAGGCTTGAAAAAGTTGCAGGATTGTCGGCCGAGGATGCTAAAACCCAACTCGTTGAAAGTTTGAAGCAGGAGGCTCAATCTCGGGCGCTGGTGTTGCAACAGGAAATTATCGAAGAGGCTAAAGTGAAGGCGAATAAAGAGGCCAGGAAAATCATTATTCAAACTATTCAGAGAACTGCAGCGGAACAAGCAATTGAAAATTCGATCACCGTTTTCAACCTTGAAAGCGATGAAATAAAAGGTTCAATCATCGGGCGTGAAGGCCGCAACATTAGGGCTATCGAGGCCGCAACCGGTGTGGATCTTATTGTTGATGACACCCCGGAGGCGATCGTATTTTCATCATTCGACCCCTTAAGGAGAGAAATTGCACGCCTGAGTTTGCAAAGGCTTGTTTCTGACGGGCGTATTCACCCTGCGCGGATTGAAGAAGTAGTAGAAAAAACGAAGCGTCAACTGGAAGACCAGGTGATGGACATAGGTGAAAGAACCGTGATCGAACTTGGAATTCACGGTCTTCATAAGGAATTGATCCGCATGGTGGGCAGAATGCGGTTCAGATCTTCATACGGCCAGAACCTTTTAATGCACAGCCGCGAAACAGCCAACCTGTGCGGAATTATGGCTTCTGAACTCGGAATGAATCCAAAACTTGCAAAACGTGCAGGACTTCTTCATGATATCGGCAAAGTGCCGGATGAGGAAACAGAATTGAGCCATGCGCTTCTCGGCGCGAAGTTGGCTGAAAAATATGGTGAGAACCCTGCCGTAGTGAATGCAATCGGAGCTCACCACGATGAAATGGAAATGCAGTACGTCATCTCCCCCATTATACAGGCCTGCGATGCCATCAGCGGTGCAAGGCCGGGCGCAAGGCGGGAGATCATGCAGCAGTACATTCAGCGGATCAAGGATCTCGAGAACCTTGCGCTGGCATATCCGGGTGTGGAGAAGGCCTATGCCATCCAGGCCGGTCGCGAGCTTCGCGTGATTGTTGAAGCAGACAAGGTTTCCGATAACGACAGCGACAAACTCAGCTTTGAAATCGCCCAAAAAATTCAAACTGAAATGACCTTCCCCGGCCAGATCAAGGTTACGGTGATCAGGGAAAAGCGAGCGGTAAATATTGCGCGGTAAAGTAGTTAGAAGTTCATAGTTCGTAGTCGGTAGTGGAATACTGTTTAAACCTGGCAGGATGCTTCATTTTATGCCCTGCAGCTTGTACCCTGCCTCCTGTTATCAAAATGAAAGAAAACTCCTGAATAAATATTTTTTGAATAATCTTTTCCTTACCTTTGCCGTCCGTTAAAAAAATAAAGCTATGAACGCAATTGATTTTGTTCATGAACAATTGACCACAAAGAACAAATTACCCGAATTTAAGGCCGGGGACAATGTAACCGTTAATTATAAGATCCAGGAAGGAAACAAAGAGCGTATCCAAAGCTTTAAAGGGGATGTGATTAAACGCCAGGGAAATGGTGCAACTGCTTCGTTCACAGTTAGAAAAATTAGTGATGGGGTGGGTGTTGAGCGTTTATTCCCGGTTTTTTCTCCGAACATCGATAGCATTGTACTTAATAAAGTTGGCCGCGTAAGAAGGGCGAAACTTTATTTTCTCCGTGAAAGAAGCGGAAAAAGCGCAAGGATCAAAGAAAAGCGCATGGCTGTTTCTGCTAAAAAAGCATAACTCAAACATATTTAAGTACTTCTGCGGGAATTTCAGTAATTCCCGCATTTTTTTTGTCTGAAAGCTTGCTTTCTTTCCTACAAGGCCGTATTTTGGGGCCAGTTGATCCTTCTCCGGTGATTGATTTACCACCTACTTCCTATTTTTTATAACCTCTAAATCTGAAACCAATGAGAAGGATTTCTCTTTTTTGCTTTATGCTGTGTATTACCGCATTCATTTTCGCATCATGCTCCAGGAGCATAACTCCTTTCCAGGCAGCTAACGGTAAAGCCAAATGTGGCCGTTCCATCAGGTGATTTTCTATTATTTTTAATGAATGAGAATGCCTCTGAAAAGAGCTGCATACAATTATTGCGTACCTTTACCGCCTAATAGCCTCTTATGTACACATCAATCAAACATCCCCTGCTGCTTTCCATGCCCGGGGGAAGTGAATGGATACTGATAATTCTCGTTGTACTGCTTTTGTTCGGTGGTAAAAAGATCCCTGAACTTATGCGTGGAATGGGTCGCGGTATCCGCGAGTTCAACGATGCAAAAAGCAACGTAAAGAACGAGTTGGAAGAAGGAATGCGGGAAAAGGATATCGCTTCAAAGCAACAACAAACGCAGTCGCCTTCCTGATATACCTGATAATCTTTTTTTAGCCGGCACCCGATGGTATGCCGGCTTTTTTGTGGGCGAAGAGTTTAACATCCCCGCCAAACAGCATTATTTGCAACAAGGGTATCTTTACAAAACAGTATGTTCCGCTTTTTGCTCGCAATAGTATTCACTTCCATCATCCCTGAAGTGGCTTTTTGCCAGGATGATACGCTTGCATTGACGGGTAGTGACACTATTGCCTTGCCCGCAAATGCCGATAGTGAAATTGATGCCATGGAGATCCCGGTGTCGCAGCCTCCCAACGATAAGGTGCAATACATCAGCGAAATAACAAGCTATGGATTCAAAAATCTTTTTTCAAAGCACCGGTATAATCCCACCCTTCCATACAGTATGCAGGTGAATCCAAAAGCTGAGGTGTATATGCAGGATTATCTTCGCTCCCATTCCTCACAGCTAGAAAAGATGAGGTCGTGGGGAACACCATATTTCAATTTGATAGATCGGGTATTCAGCCAATACGGACTTCCGCGTGAGTTGAAATATCTTGCAGTAATAGAAAGTAATCTTCAAACATCGGCCACGAGTTGGGCGGGTGCCGGCGGGCCGTGGCAATTCATGCCATACACTGCCCGCGACTATGGACTCATTGTTAATGAAAAGCAAGATGAAAGACGTGATTATTTGAAAAGCACACATGCCGCGGCCCGATACCTGCTGACCCTTTATAAACAAATGCATGATTGGCTTCTGGTGATCGCGGCCTACAATGGAGGGCCGGGAAGGGTGTTTGACGCAATGAAAAAAAGCGGTAGCCGTAATTTTTGGGATCTTCAATATTACCTTCCGCAGGAAAGCAGGAACCATGTTAAAAAATTCATTGCTACCCATTACATCATGGAAGCAAATGGGGGCACGGGGATAATGGCCGGCCAAACCGGCGCTTTGATGGAGGAAAATCCCTACGACAACAATCCAAAGCTCACGGCCACCGAATTGGAAAACGCAAAAAAAGAAACCATTTCCGGAAAATACAACTCAACCATCATTGCAAAGCATGTAGGAATGGATATTACCGAGTTCAATAAATACAATCCCTTATTCGACCTTCGGCTTGGCAAAAACGGTCAATTTGATCTTTTACTTCCCGCAGAAAAAATGAGCATTTTTCTCACGGAACGTTACACTATTTTGAATGAATCTGTGCAACTGTTATTGGGAGAGCCCGATATACCGGGTACAAAAACGGTTTATCCGAAAAAGTATGTAAGGAAGAAAGGCAAATGATCATTCAGCATTTAAAGCCTTCCTGATCGCACGCGTTTTTAACATTGATTCTTCAAACTCAGCTTCTGCATCACTGTAATGCGTGATACCTCCTCCTGCCATGAAGGAGAGCTCACCTTTTTCTTCATTGATGAATATCGATCGTATAACAACATTAAAATCGAAATCTCCCTTAGGGTTTATATAACCAATTGAACCCGAAAACAGCTTTCTGTGAGATGCCTCAAGTTGATCTATCAATTGCATCACCCTAACTTTTGGCGCTCCGGTCATTGAGCCCATCGGGAAAGCGGCTTCGATAGCTTGGGTAAATGAAATTCCTTCTTCCATTTCGCCTGTGACACTGCTCACCATCTGGAATACTCCGGGTAAAGACCTGATTGAAAAAAGTTCAGGAACTTTTACCGTACCATGTTTGCAAACCCGGTTAAAGTCGTTACGCACCAGATCAACCACCATTACATTTTCGCTGCGATCTTTGCTGCTGTTTTTGAGTTGATGATAATTTTCATTATCAACACTCTCGTCATCACTTCGCGGCGCTGTTCCTTTAATAGGTTGAGAGAGTAAAACCCTTCCCGTTTTTTTTAAAAATCTTTCAGGACTTGCGCAACAACAATATTTTTCTTTAACGCGATAAAAAGCAGAAAATGCCTGGGGAGAAATGCTGTTGAGGCGGTGGTATAATACTTCCGGAGGCATGGCAGCATCACAGAAAAACTCCTGGCAATAATTCAATTCATAACAGTCACCCTGCCTGATATGCATCTTCACTTTACCAATTGCATCAAGATATTCTTTGCGGGTGATCCGGGAGCGAACTGAAGATTTTTTGCCTGATGAAATTATTTCCGCCGGCATAAGCATTATCTCATTGACTATGCTTTCGGGATCAGCCGGGCATTTCAGGAAAATAATTTTGTTGCCTTCCAGTGAGAAAAGGATCTCGGGAGAAAAAAAATATCCATCAGGAAATTCGCTACCTGCAACAGAACCGTGCTTTATTCCCGTATTTAGCTCATAATTAAAATGACCAAAGAGCCAGCCAGGGTTGTTGTCGTGGAATCGTTGTAAGCTTTCGAAGGGCGCTTTATCGCCTTCTAAAATGATCTCACGCACAACTCCTGCTGCTACGTAAAAAGGAAAGGCATCGTCCGTTTTGAAGTTGTTGTTGTTGAGAAAACAAAAAATGTTGAACTGCTTTAACCAGTTCAACATTTTCGCTTCAAACACTTCACGATCATGAACAGTGAAGTGCGTATTGAAATTTTCCATTAATAATCGTCATCAAAATCTCCACCGCCTGCATCATCCATATCATCAAAGAGACCGAGCTCCTTGAAATCATCGTCGATCTTCAGGTCATCATCATCCTTGCTCTTTTTACCTGGAGCTTTTATTGTTTTTGATTTTGGGAGATCGAATTCGTCGAAATCCGGATCCCAGCTGTCATCTTCATCATCGCCTTTCTCCCAATCATCTTCAGGTTCATCTTCATCAAAGTCATCATCATCTTCATCGTCCGCTGAAGATTTCTTCCCGGAAGATTTTTTTGCAGCTGATGGTTTTACTTCATCCAACTCATCATCTGCATGATCATCGAGATCATCATCTTCCTCGGTGGGTTTCTTCTTTACATCCGCTTTTTTTGCAGCGGCTTTCTTCGGTGCAGCATCCTTTTTTACACCCTTATTCTCTTTATCCGGTTTCAGTGCCATAGTTAACTATTACGCTGTAAATTTTCTACTGAAATTTTAATCTGCCAAATATTTTTTAGTGGAAATTTATTTTTAAACCGGCACGATCTGGTCGCGTCCCGGTCCGTTGCTGATATATTTTATCGGAACTTTCAGAAAGCTCTGAAGATAGTCGAGATATATTTTCATTTTCTCCGGCATATCATCAAAATCCCGGATCATGGAAATGTCACTTTTCCATCCTGAGAAATTTTCATATACCGGATTTATCTGCATACGGTTCATTTGAAATGGAACACGGTTGAGTTCTTCACCATTCACTTCATAGGCCCTGCAAACTTTTAACTCATCGAGAGAGTCGAGTATATCTGCTTTTGTCATCACTATCTGGGTAACCCCGTTTATCATGCCTGCAAATTTCAATGCAACAAGATCGATCCACCCGCAGCGCCTTGGCCGCCCTGTTGTTGCGCCAAATTCATTTCCAGCTTTTCGAATTTCCTCTCCTGTTTCATCAAGCAATTCAGTTGGGAAGGGGCCGCTGCCCACGCGCGTGCAATAAGCCTTTGTTATACCAATCACTTCGCGTATTTTTTGTGGTGCGATACCAAGACCTGTGCAAACGCCTGCAGAAATTGTATTGCTACTCGTAACAAAAGGAAAAGTTCCGAAGTCCACATCAAGCATACTGCCCTGTGCACCTTCAGCAAGTACACGTTTTCCTTCAGTTATTTTTTCATTGATGAAATACTCTCCGTTTACCACTTTGAAATTTCGGAGAAATTCCACCGCTTCAAAAAATTCTTCTTCCCATTGTGTAATATCTTCCTGGAAATTGAAATTATCAAGCAAGCGCTGATGTTTCATCCGAAGCTTAATGTACTGTGTGGTGAAAGACTTGTCTAACAGATCGCCTACACGAAGCCCGTTGCGCCCGGTCTTATCCATGTAGGTAGGGCCTATGCCTTTTAATGTGCTTCCTATCTTATCATTCCCTTTGCTGAGCTCGCTCGCTTTATCTAATGCACGATGAGTGGGCAGAATGAGATGGGTTCTTTCACTTATGTACAGGTTCTTCCGGGGGTCAACACCCATTGCCTCTACCGCGCTGCATTCACGGCGCAGCGTAACGGGATCCAATACCACACCATTGCCAATAAGGTTGATAAGCCTGGAGTGAAAGATACCGCTGGGGATTTGGTGGAGTACAACTTTCTTTCCATCCACATATAAGGTATGTCCTGCATTCGGACCTCCTTGGAATCTCGCAACCAGGTCATAATTCTTTGCAAAGAAATCTACGATTTTTCCCTTTCCTTCATCGCCCCATTGAAGCCCGAGGATTACGTCTACCATTTCTATCTTTTTTTAGTTGCAGAATGCATCGCGAATGTAAATGAAATTGGTGGATGGCGCAGTGCTGCATTTCAATAACATTTAATTTTTGGAAATGAATTGATAAGTAGAGTAACGTTTTTCTATGCGTTCTTAAAATAGAAAATACGGCGTAAACGTGGAAGCTGATCTATCAATATTGAAAAACCGTTTTCCCAAACCTATAGCTAAAAAAAAGATCCCCGCCATTTGAGGCAGGGATCTTTTAAATTATTCAGAGCAGATTATCTCTGGATGATCAATTGTTCTGTTTTCAAACGTTTGCCGTTTGATTCAGACAACATCAGCCAGTAGATTCCTGATGGCAATAATGGAACGGTAACGTCCATTACCTCTACATTGTTTGCCAGGTTAACAGGGAAGGTTTTGTTATAAACCAACCTGCCTTTAGAATCGTATACAGTTATCACACGTGCAGATGCAGTGGTGCCGATATTGCTGTAGCTAACTTTAAATGTACCGCGGTTTGCATTAGGAGCAATGAATGCAACATTAGTTGTTGTTACAGTGATCTCTACTCCGTCAGAAGTTACAGTACATCCACCATCGCCGGTAACTTCTACAGTGTAGTCGTATACGCCCGGTGTATTGGTAGTTGCTGCATAAGTAGCGCTGGTAGCACCAGGGATCGCCACACCGTCAACAAACCATTGGTAAGTAGCGGTAGCAGGTGTTGCAGTTGCAGTTAGTGTAGCAGTTTCGCCCACTTGTACTGAAGTAACATCTGCAGCTACAGTTACGGTTGGTGAAGCATTAACAGTTAACGTTGCAGCAGAAGAAGTAACATCTCCGCAAGCATTGCTCGCCACCACGCGATATTGATAATCGTTTGATGTACCGGCAACAGCTGGCAATGTAAGCGTAGCGCTGGTCGCTCCTGCTACATCAGTAAAGGTTGTACCACCATCTGTACTCACCTGCCATTGGTATCCTGTTGCATCTGAAGCCGTAACATTAAATGTGGCGTCAGAACCTTCGCAGCCCGATACTGCAGTAGGTTGTGCTGTAATTACAGCGGCAGGCGTAATGGTTAAGGCTGCAGCAGTTGATGTAAGGCCCGGAGCAGTTATACAATCTCCATTGATCACAACGCGAACCTGGCTTGCTGCAGTTGCTGTAACTGATGCAGAAGCTGTAGTTGCGCCTGCAATCGGAGTCCAGGTTGTGCCGCCATCATTGCTGATCTCCCACTGGTAAGTGAGGTTGTTTCCTGTTGCAACCACAGAGAAGTTTGCAGTTCCACCGTTACAAGCCGAAGTAGCTACAGGCTGTGTAGTGATAGCTCCTACAGGATTAACTGTAAGTGTTGCAGCATTAGAAGTGATAGGAGTAGGACCGCAACTTGTGATAGCTACACGGTATTGGTAGTTATTGGAAGTAGCACCTACACCTGTAAGGTTTAATGTTGCATTGGTTTCACCAGCGATGTCGTTAAAGGTTGCACCACCATCTGTGCTCACCTGCCATTGGTAGCCTGTTGCACCGCCAGCCACAACTGTGAAGGAAGTATTTGCACCGTCACATATTGTAACGTTTGCAGGTTGTGATGTGATGGTTGCAATTGCACTAATAGTAAGTGTTGCAGGTGCAGAGATCAATCCTGTTGTACATGGGTTGTTGATAACAACCTGGTACTGGTTGCTGTTCATAGCAGCAGTTACCGCAGGAAGAGTCAGGCTGGTATTTGTTTCGCCGGCAATGTCAGTGAAAGTAACGCCACCATCAGAGCTCATCTGCCATTGATAAGTAACGTTAGTTCCTGAAGCATCTACTGTAAAGGTAGCCGCTCCGCCATCGCATGCAGAAGTGCTTGCAGGCTGAGTGTTTATCACTACAGGATCGTTAACAGTAATCGCTGCATTTGCAGAAACAAGCGGAGTTCCGCAGCTTCCTACTAATACACGATAAATGTTACCGTTAATTGCCGTTGTTGGGGTTGGAAGGTTAAGCGTTGGTGCAGTTTCGCCGGTAATATCGGTGAAAGTTGTACCACCATCAGTGCTTACCTGCCATTGGTATGAAGTAGCACCTGTTGCAGTAACCGTAAAGGAAGCTGCAGAACCTGTGCAAACTGCCACATCGGTCGGTTCACCGGTAATAGCGGCAGCACTAGTGAGAGTTAATGTTGCCGGAGCTGAAGTAACCGGAGCTCCGCATGGGTTTGAAATGATAACCTGGTATTGATAGTTGTCCATACCGGCTGTAACAGCAGGAGTGCTGTATGTTGCGCCGTTCGCGCCAGGTATGTTAGTAAAGGTAACACCACCGTCTGTGCTTTCCTGCCACTGGTAAGTGTTGCCGGTACCTGTTGCTATCACAGCAAAAGTTGCGTTATTTCCTGCACATGCAGCAATGCTCACAGGCTGCGTAGTGATAACAATTGATTCCTGTACGGTAAGAGTTCCTACGCTGGAAGCAAGAGGAGTTCCGCAACTTGAAACCATGGCCCTGTACAGGTAACCGTTCTGCGCAATATTAACCGCTGGAACTGTGAGGGTAGTACCTGTTTCACCTGCAAGAGGCCCCCATGTTGCACCGCCGTCAGTGCTTACTTCCCATTGAAGAGTAACACCTGTTCCTGCAGTTGCAATTGTAAATACAGCATCAGTACCTGAACAAGCTACTACGTCTGTAGGTTGAGTGGTAATTGTTGCAGGAGAAGTAACAGTAACAGTAGTTGGTGTAGAAGTAACTGAAGTTCCGCAAGCGCTGGTAACGATAACCTGGTATCTGTAGTCGTTGAATGCGCCTGGCACGTTAGCGAAAGTTAATGTATCATTTGTGCTTCCGCTGTAGTTTGAGTTATCAGTAACATTATTAAAGGTAGCACCACCATCAAGGCTAACCTGCCATTGGTATGTGTTAGTTCCAGGAATTCCTACAGTAAGAATTCCACCCTGGCCGGCGCAAAGAGATAAAGCTGCGGGAGGTTGAGTGGCAATTACCGGAGGAGCACTGATGTTTATAGAGAAAGAACCGCTTACAGCAGCTGCCTGGCATCCGTTTGCAGATGTCACGGAAACAAGTGTATAAGTGGCACTTGTAAGAGGCGCAACCTGAATGTCTGCACCACTTGTGTAGTTATTCACTGTTTGGTTTGAAGTACCGTCGTTATATACAACAGTAAACGGACCAGTACCACCATTTACGGCAACATTAATTGTTTGCGTTGCTCCCGGAGCAGTACAACTTGACAATGTTTCCAAACGAACCTGGTCAAGTGCGATAAGATCAGAGTTGGTACCGTTAGGACCTGCGTCAGTTACAAAATAACGGAAGGCGATACGTCCGGAAGCCGGAGCAGCAAGGCCAGTAACAGTCGCCTCGAAACGTGTCCAGTCGCTCGGATAACCAGTTGTTGTAAGATCTGGGTTAACTGTCAGTAACAAGATGGTGAAGTCTCCAACAGAGGTTGGAGTAGTACCAACGTTTGTAGATGCACCCGCGGTACTCAAACGAACTTCAAGCCTGTCAGGCCATACCGTTGCACCAGGAGTGGTTGTTCTAGTATAGAATGAAAGCACATCACCATTAGAGATCGTATTGATCTGGCTTGTAAGCAGCCAGTTGCTGATTACTGTACCATCTGTGCTTGCATAGTTTGCATATACAAAGGAGGTTGCTCCGCCGTTGAATGGAGGGAACAAAGTTGCCGCTCCCGGTTCCCAGTCCGGGTTTCCGCCAATAACATCACTGTTGTTTATTGATGTCCAAGTTGCAGGGAGCCCGCCATCAAAATTCTCATTCAATAATACAGTACTTGGAGTAACTCCCGTAAGAACGGCAGAAGTAGCACCCGCATCTACTGTAACAGTAGCGGTGCCTGCACATCCCGCAGTAACACCGGTAACAGTGTAGGTTGTTGCAACCGTAGGAGAAGCCGTAACGGTAGCGCCTGTGGTAGTGTTAAGTCCGGCAGCAGGCGACCAGGTATAATCGGTAGCGCCCGAAGCGGTTAGAGTAACCGGCGAGCATAGGCCTGTGGTAGGAGTAACTGTAATTGTTGGAGGTGTTCCCCCGCAAGCTGTTGAAGTGTAGTTAATCCTAAATGGCATATCCTGCGGGAAAGTCAGATCCAAAAACGGAGACCATGTATTAGTGGCCACAACGTGTTGCATCGAATTATTTCCGGCCTGCGTAGTTGTACCTACCACAGTACTTGCAGGAGAAAAATTACTGGTTACTGAAGCAATAGTGCCTATCTGCCATTCAATCCAATAAGTACCAGTTGTAAGCGAGGTAGGTACATTTGCTATAACCTTCCAAATCTCGCGTTGAGTAGCATTGGCTGCAGTAGATGTATTTGTAATCCTGTACATCTGTGCCGAAACAGAGCTGCTAAGCCTGTTTGTAGTCAGGTCACCAAATATTGGAGTGGGAGTTCCGACAGAAGGATTGGTGTTAAAAATTTGGAGCCTCACTTCATCAAACGGAGAAGTGGCGCCTACGTATCCCGTAGAATAGGCATAAAATTCAATGGTGGTAATATTCCACGTTTGACCAGCCGGGACGGTAAAATCATCGGCGTGGGATACCCCATTCTCGACACTTACCGGAGTTCCGATAGCGTTAAGACCTGCTTGAAGCTCACTAAATGTGTACCCTACCGGAGCTGTAATAGTGCCAGCTGCGTTCGTAGTACCCGTACTTAGATTGCCATTAATGTAAGGCTGTGCCCAGCTGACTCCTGTTGCAAGGACCATCAGCAAAAGCAGCATCAGGCCTTGTCGGAAATAAGCCCTGATGTTTTTTTGTGTAGTGTTGGATTGCATAAACAAAATTTATTGATGAAATTTTTGTGTGCCTAAAATTAAGGCTTTAATCTAAATGACGACACTTTAATGTATCAAAATATACTTCTCCGGCAATATTCCTGATGAACGGTTTTCCGCAAATAAAAAAAGCCACCAGTTAGGTGGCTTTCCATGATTATATATTTTTAGTTTACCAGAACCTTTCCAGACTTGATCCGCTTGCCATTTTCAATTAGTCCAAGCATGTAAACCCCGCCCGGCGCATTCCGGAGATTCACCTCCATTACCTCAACCATTGTTCCCGGCGTTACAGGATACACCTTATGGAAGATCCTCGAACCTTTTGCATCATACACTATTATCGCCCTTGTAGTGGCGGTGGTGTTCAGGTTAGGATATCTTACAAAGAATTTCCCGTTATTCGGATTCGGCGAAATGAAGGTTTGATTCAGATCTGCAAGCCCTATCGTAACCGGGAGTGACATCCCAATACAACCGTTGGTGCCGGTTACCGATGCAGTATAAGTTCCGATCTCATCTTCATCAACCGTTATGGTGCCAGCCGTTTCACCGGCGAGGGCCTGTCCGTTTTTGAACCATTGAATGTCGGTACCTGCAGGGTTCGCGGTTACTGTGAGCACGGCGGAGTCGCCTGGTTCCAGCTCGGTGATCGTTGCGGAAACGGACACTGACGGTGGTTGATTTACCGTTACAGTTATAGTTGCCGTTCCGGAGCAGTTTCCTGCAGCCGTGCCGGTAACAGTATAGGTGGTCGTTTGCTGAATTGTAAAAGGAACGCCATCGTTTATACCATTCGTCCAGGTGTACGTACTTGCTCCAGTACCTGAGAGTGTGATGGTTTCGCCGGCACATACAGCCGTTGCCGGGCCGTTGATTCCAATATTTGGGGTGTTAGTAACGGTTAGTGTAGCCGCATTTGAAGTCAGGGAAGAGCAGCTTCCCGCAACCACAGCCCTGTACTGGGTTCCCGTCATTGAAGCGGTAACATTCGGAACGGATAGTGTGGCTGATGTAGCTCCGGTTATCGGGGTGAAAGTGGAACCGCCATCTGTACTTACTTCCCATTGTAAAGTACCGTTAGTTGAAGTAACTGTGAATGATGCGTTTCCTGTTTCGCAAACACTTGCATTTTGTGGCTGTGCAGAAATAGCCGGCTCCGGCGCCAGGTCGAGTAAGGCGGCAGTCGAGGTGAGGTCTACTGTGCAGAGTCCGTTTATCACCACCCTGTATTGATTGCCATTCATTGCAGCAGTTGTGGTTAAAGTGAGGGTTGCAGAAGTTGCAGATGGTATGTTCGCCCATGATCCGCCACCGTTAGTACTTACCTGCCATTGATAGGTTAACGATGTACCAGCGGCCACCACATTAAAAGTTGCAGGGCTGCCGGCGCAGATAGACGAAAGCGGTGCCGGATGAGTTGTAATACTGCCCGAATTATTTACTGTTAGAGAAGCAGCAGATGAAGTTACCCCGCCGCCACAACCGCTTACCTGAACACGATATTGATTGCTGTTCATTGCAGCGGTAACTGCGGGAACGTTTAAAGATGCAGTGGTTGCACCTGTGATATTGCTCCATGTTCCGCCCCCATTTGTACTCACCTGCCATTGGTAAGCTACGGCACCTGTGGCCGTTATGGCAAATGAAGCGTCAGCTCCCGAGCAAACCGTTGCCGGCTGCGGCTGCGCAGTGATCGCTGCATTTGCAGAAATAATGAGAGTGGCTGCATTTGAGTTCAATCCCGTTACACAACTATTGCTTACAACAACGCGGTACTGATTATTGTTCATCAATGCCGTGATTGCGTTCAACGTAAGTGATGCATTTGTTTCTGAAGGAATGTTGGTGAATGTAGAACCTCCGTTAGTGCTTACCTGCCATTGGTAAGATACTCCCGGGCCACTAACTACAGCAGTAAACGACGCATTGTCTCCAGCGCATGCTGTAACATTTGCAGGCTGGGTGGTGATCGCTGCGGCCTCGTTGACTGTTAGTAATGCTGGAGTTGAGTTAGCAGGGCCTGAACATCCCGTCACCACTACCCTGTATCGATTTCCATTGAGTGAGAATGGAACAGATGGCAATGAAAGGGTTGCAGAATTAGCTCCCGTTATATTATTATATGTTGTGCCGCCGTCAGTGCTTACCTGCCACTGGTAGGTGAGGTTTGTTCCGGTAGCTGTAACGGAAAAAGCAGCATTCTGACCTGCACAAACCGTTTGAACTGCAGGTTGCGAGGTGATAGACCCTGCAACGCTTACAAACAAGGTAGCGGCGGATGAGGTTGCATTTGAAGGGCAACTGTTGTTCACCAATACCCTGTACTGGTTGTTGTTATCTGCTGCGGCTACATTATTCACGTTCAGGGTGGCAGCGGTTGCACCAGAGATGTTCGTCCACGTAGTGCCTCCATTAGTGCTCACCTGCCATTGATATGTTGGCGAACTGCCCGAAGCGGTGACTGTGAATGTTGCATTGTTTCCCGAACATACGTTTTGATTTGTCGGCTGCCCGGTGATGGCAACAGCTACATTAACTGTAAGCGTTGCCGCATTTGAATTGATCGGGCCTGCACAACTTGTAATAACCACCCTGTATCGATTGCCATTATGCGTTACCGTTAGTGGGTTAATATTCAGCGAAGGCGAAGTTGCACCGGAGATGTTAGTGTAGTTCGTTCCTCCATCGGTACTCACCTGCCATTGATAGGTTAAACCTGTTCCGGTTGCTGTCACTGAAAAATTCGCCGCACCACCTGTACATGCAGTCACGTTCGCAGGCTGCGAAGTGATTGTGGCTGCGGTGCTAACGGTTAGCGTAGCCGAAGATGAAGTAATATTAGAAGGACACGTATTATTTAGAATTACCCGGTATTGGTTATTGTTGTCGGAGGCAGCAACTCCCGTTAATGTAAGGGTCACAGAAGTGGCGCCGGGGATATTACTCCAGGTGCCGCCGCCGTTCGTGCTTACCTGCCATTGATAAGATGGCGATGTGCCGGTAGCCGAAACAGTAAATTCAGCATTAGCTCCGGAGCATGCAGAAACGTTTGCCGGTTGTGTGGTGATGGCCACGTTTGTGCAGGTTGCCTGCTCAGTGATAATTGTACTGGTGTCGGAATAGCTGATGAGGGTGTTCGCCTGGTTATGCAGCGCTGATCGCATCTCTACCAAAGCCTGGTTTACGACCTGGATGTCATCTACGAACCATCCGGGGTTAGAACCTGAGCCCACGTCGCTATTGTCTGAACCGAACCTGAAACGCAATTTTATATTCTGTCCGGCGTAACTGCTAAGGGTTGCAATTGAGTTGATAAAGGTTGCCGAAGTGGAGCCACTGAATGCCCTCCTACCAGAGAGAACATACCCTAGAGTAGTGCCCAGTGTGGAATTGTAACCGTTTAATGTGAATCTTGTACCGAGGTCGGTCCATGTAGTACCGTTATTCGTACTCACTTCAACCACACCTCCGTCCCAACCCGGCTCGGTTTCAAAACGATGCCAGAAAGAAAAACGAGGCGATGAACCTGCAGGAATACTTACCTGGTTTACCATGGTCAGTTGCTGATCGGCAAACTGGGAAAGGTTGGCGGCAAAAAATGATTTAGGCGCGCTTTTGCTGGCCACAGTTGAAGTAACCCACTGCCCGGAAGGGACAGTTGAACTGCTGGTCATTGTTGAAGGAAAGGTTGGACCATCCACATTCTCATTAAATAAAACTGCTGTGGGGAAATAAGATCCATCATTTACCCTAACAGTAAAGGAATATGTTTGAGAACCACCGGCAGGAATATTTACTGACCAGCTCACAATTCTTGTAGCCGCATCGTAAGTTCCGCCACTTACCCAGGTAACATTTGCAGGAAGTGTATCTCTTAAAATATAATTAGTGAGAATTTCACAGGTGGTTACAGTATTTGTGTACACGATGTTCTGACCTTCAGGAACCGTGGTCATTCCGTTTTGTGTAAGTAAAACTGTTGCGCTGCCTGTAAAATCAGCACGCTGATCGTTTAAATTATCTGATGAACCCTGTGTTGCATTTGCACCCATGCCGCGGCGGCGGAATGCTTCTTTTATCGCGCAGGCATACTGACCCCCGTAAAGGATTTGGTCTGCACGCAAAATCGCATCCCTTCCATCAATAAAACCCGGACGGCAGGGTTGCAATCTCATTCCTTCCATAACAAGTTTAAGCGCAATCGCATTTCCTCCTGTACCACCGGGGTTGAAGATCGTTGAATTGATAGTACCCGTTTGGTTAATGATATTCCAGGTCATATCCCACAATGTTGCGCACCAGAGTTCACCTCTTGTGTGCCTGTCGCCAGACAGTGTGGAGCTAAAAACAAGATTGTTCACTGAAAAATTGGTGCTGTACCGGCGTGTGCGGATTCCGACGCCATTCGGAAGCTGGCCATCCGCATAAGTTCCTATTCCGCGAGGGCTGGAGAAGCCGGTATTAAGGTCTGCCAAAGCCCAATCCTGCGTGTACATTAAACTCAGGTAATCACTCCACCCTTCTCCCATTTGTTCGTCATTGTTCAAACAGCTGGCCTGAGCCGGTCCACCTGTTAAACGGTTACTGATACCATGACCATATTCATGCACTATGATTCCGTTGTCTGCAGAGGCATCACGTTGAATGCCTGCAGCACTTCCCCAAAGGAACATCTGCATCCTGGGCCGCTGACCATCCGGAGGAGTAGCGAAATTGGCATTATTCGATCCCTCCGCATCCTGGGCATCAGCAATAACATAATCGTTACCTAACCCTCCCCTTCCCATATTATTATGCTGGAAGTTGCCAGACACTTCATCAAACCCATACAAATAGGAAATATCATGGGCGATATTATTCCAATAGAAAAGATTAGTGATGTTGAATTGCTGGTTTTGAATTGGTGTGGACTGAATAGGAGTTACAGTAAAATCAGGAACAAAATTAAAGTTTAGCGGGTCAGGAGATGTAGTGGAAATTGCGGGATTGCCAAATGTGTTATCATTTCTGTCGCGGTCTTCCTGTGCATACACATTGTTTCCGCGCGTATAATTATAATCGAAGCCACCGTCATTGTGCCAACCGAGTGTGGTTGCATTTCCCGGCGCCAGCAGCCAGGGATTCGTTACCAGTGAGGGAGTACCGCCCGGATGAAGCCTGCTTTCCGCAGGAAAAGCGATCACCCTGTAGTTTGCTGTACCAACAAGCGCAGGTGATTCCGGAGATGAGGGAGTTAAAGGAGCCGAAGCATGAACAACTTCTTCATCATGACCGGAATGATCATCTGTGTGAACACCTTCAGCATGCCTGATGTTGCAATAAACCGTAAGGTTATCTTCACCCTGAATGCTGCCGTTGATAGCATTAATACGAATCAGAAAATAATCACTGGATCTATTGGGGTATAAAGCCACCTGCCATACGAGGCTAACTTTATCTGAATTCTTTTCCTTCGCCCACATTAACCTGCTGGTAATATCTTCCTTGCTAACACCCATCTTCCCGAAATTGAGATTAGTGGTAGAAATAACTTCAGGCTTAAAAGGTAAAATTGTGGTAACGCCTTTAGCATGCATAGCGTTTTTCACAGCCTGCTCTGCTGAAATAGCAGGAATGGCCTCAAGCCCTGCGATAGCATTCATTCCAGAGATCCTCTCTCCCGCTGCAGACACCACCTTTCCGTTTTTGAACGCGATCACCTGTATTTGGTTGTGCACCGGCAGGCCAAGATAGCTTTGCTGCAGGTAAACCATTTGAGTTCCGGCATATTGATTATAATAACTGTTGCTCACAATGCTGTTAGCAATGTCATCCGGTTTCATACCCAGTAGATCTTTATTGGCAGTAACAAGGGAAATAGCCAATGCTTCATCTTTTTGCTGAGCATTTGCAAAAACAACCAGGGCCGATAAGATAAGGGAGAGAAAAATTCTTTTCATAAATAGTCTTAAAAATTTCCCGGTATTGCACCGGGTGAAAAACGTTTAAAAGAAATGGACTTTATTTTTCCAGGCCTGTTCCGCCGGCCGCAGTTAATTTTGAGGGCGTAAGTTACGGTTTTTTTAAAGGCGGAAAGCCGCTTGGCTTCATTTTTATGTCATATTTGAAATAATGCAGGCAGGAAAGAATTGCCTAGCAAACCGTCCTGATGGCGGAGTGATCAGGGCCACTAATCTTTTACGTTATTTTTTTGCCGTTCAGCAGCACGTCCCTACCTTTGCACCCTGAAAAAAAGGAATATTAAAAACAACAAATCAAAACCGTTATGGTAGACATAAAACCGGATGAAATTTCGGCAATTTTACGCCAGCAGCTGAGCAACTTTAATGCAGGTGCAAGCCTTGATGAAGTGGGAACCGTACTGCAGGTGGGTGACGGTATTGCCCGCGTTTACGGCCTTGGTAATGTTCGTTCAGGTGAACTTGTAGAGTTTGAAAATGGCGTAAAAGCGATCGCTCTTAACCTCGAAGAAGATAATGTGGGTGTGGTTTTGATGGGCGATAGCAGCGAAATTAAGGAAGGTGATAAAGTAAGCCGCACCGGCCAGATCGCTTCAATAAAAGTTGGTGACGGAATGTGCGGTCGTGTAATTAATACACTGGGTGAACCAATAGACGGAAAAGGTCCGCTTACCGGAGATCTTTATGAAATGCCGCTGGAAAGGAAAGCACCGGGGGTAATATTCCGTGAACCGGTTAAGGAACCACTTCAAACTGGGGTGAAAGCGATTGACGCGATGATTCCCATCGGCCGCGGGCAGCGTGAATTGATCATTGGCGACCGCCAGACGGGTAAAACCGCCATAGCCGTTGATACCATCATCAACCAAAAAGAATTCTACCAGGCGGGTAAGCCTGTTTATTGTATTTATGTGGCGATCGGCCAGAAAGCTTCCACCATCGCGGGTATCATGAAAACCCTCGAAGAAAATGGTGCAATGCCTTACACCACAATCGTTGCCGCATCTGCCTCAGATCCTGCACCACTTCAGTTCTACGCACCGTTTGCGGGAGCCGCCATTGGCGAATTCTTCCGCGACACCGGCCGCCCGGCGCTGATCATTTATGATGATTTGTCCAAACAAGCTGTTGCCTATCGCGAAGTTTCTCTTCTTCTCCGCCGCCCGCCGGGCCGTGAAGCCTACCCTGGAGACGTATTCTACCTTCACAGCCGCCTTTTGGAAAGAGCTGCGAAAGTGGTTTCTCGTGATGAGATCGCGCGCCAGATGAACGACCTGCCTGATTCTATCAAGCATTTAGTGAAAGGTGGTGGCTCTCTCACCGCGCTTCCGATCATCGAAACACAGGCCGGTGACGTTTCGGCATATATTCCTACAAACGTAATTTCGATCACTGACGGACAGATCTTCCTTGAAGGTAACCTTTTTAACGCAGGTATTCGTCCGGCGATCAACGTAGGTATCTCTGTAAGCCGCGTGGGTGGTAATGCACAGATCAAATCAATGAAAAAAGTTGCGGGAACGCTGAAACTCGACCAGGCACTTTACCGCGAATTGGAAGCGTTTTCAAAATTTGGTGGCGATCTCGATGCTGCAACAAAGAACGTGATCGATAAAGGTGCGCGCAACGTGGAGATCCTTAAGCAGCCACAGTATTCACCATTCACTGTTGAAAAACAAGTTGCAGTTATCTACCTCGGTACACAAGGTTTGCTGCGCGACGTTGCTGTAAAAAGGGTTAAGGAATTTGAAGATCATTTCCTTATTGAAATGGAAAACAAATTACCTGAAGTGCTGGCTGAATTCAAGAAAGGAAATCTTCCTGAAGATGGAATTAAGAAAATGGTTGATC
>JAEZDA010000067.1 GCA_023433345.1 Bacteroidota bacterium
GGGTGATAGCGCCCGCTACCATGATGGCCTGAAGCAACAGGTGAAGGAAAAGTTTGCCGGGGAGATCGGCTCGGGGCAGGTTGAACTGAACGTAGGTCTTTCAACCGAGGTTCTCTTGAAATTTCCTGATCATTATTTTGATTGGGTTTACCTCGACACAGATCATTCCTATGAACTTACATCAAAAGAATTGACTCTTTTGGAAAACAAAGTAAAGCCCGCCGGAATTATTGCCGGTCACGATTACATCATGGGTAACTGGGTTGGCCAGGTGCGGTACGGGGTAATGGAAGCAGTTCACGAATTTTGCGCTTCCCGCAATTGGAAGCTAAAATATCTCACCACAAACATTGCAGAGTCGCCCAGCTTTGCAATAGAGAGGATCGCCAGATAATGAATGACATCCTGTTCCTCACACTAAGAACTTTTTCCGCAACCGGCGGCATTGAAAAAATGTGCAGGATAATAGGCAAGGCCGTCTTTGAACTCGGGAAAGAAAAGGACCGCAGCGTATCTATCTTAAGCATGTATGACAAGAGCAGTGATGCAGAGGAGAACCAATATTTTCCCACTGAAATATTTCATGGCTCGGGCGAAAGAAAATTTTCATTCGTTTACCGGGCAGTTGCGGAAGGCAGGAAGAGCAGGGTGGTTGTACTTAGTCACTTCAACCTGCTCACAGTTGCAAAGTTGATAAAGAAGGTAAACCCCTCGGTTAAGGTGATCATGCTCGCTCACGGAATTGAGGTATGGAACACACTTCCGCCATCAAAAAGAAAGTCTCTCAGTTTATGTGATGAGATATTATGCGTAAGTAATTTCACCCGCGATCGAATTATATCCGTTCATGGTTTGAACGCGGGGCGCTGCAAAGTTTTGAACAACTGTTTGGATCCTTATCTCGGCGCCGGTGCTGCTCCGGGAACCATTGAAGGCATCAGGCAGAAGTACGGGTTTATGCCAAGTGATAAAGTGATCTTTACCCTCGCGAGATTATCTTCCCGCGAAAAGTATAAGGGTTATGATATGGTGATACGTGCCCTTGCCTTATTGAAAGATAAATATCCCCGGCTACGTTATTTGCTCAGCGGCGGATATGATAATGAGGAAAAAGATGCAGTGTTGTCACTTGCCAGTGAATCAGGTGTTGGAGACAGGGTGACGATCACCGGCTATCTCCCTGACAGCGAATTTGCAGCACACTTCCAGGCAGCTGATATGTATGTAATGCCCAGCCGGGAAGAAGGTTTTGGAATAGTATTTATAGAGGCGATGAAATTCGGACTGCCGGTTATCGGCGGTAAGGCCGACGGAACCGTTGATGCATTGCAGAATGGTGAACTGGGCATTTTGGTTGATCCGAATAATGAAAAGGACCTCGCCCATGCCATTGAGAAATTAATAATCGAAACCACCCATCATTTGCCCGATCAGAAAAAGCTTGAGGCCTTGTTTGGTTTCACCGCATATAAGAGAAAATTGAATTACCTCCTTCAACCATTTATTTAAAGTGAATCATTACAATTCAAACGATACACAGGATGTGTGGGACCTTGAAATTTCTCCAAAGGTTAAGCTGCTTAGTTTAAACCTCGGAGAAATATGGCGTTACCGCGACCTTGTAGCTTTGTTCGTACAGCGGGATTTTAAAGCGCAATACAAGCAAACGGTGCTGGGGCCGCTTTGGCACTTGATCCAACCCATATTTACCACAATGGTCTTCCTTTTAATTTTCGGGAAGATCGCCAGCATTCCAACAGGTGGTATTTCGCCAATTCTTTTCTACATGAGTGGCATTTGCATCTGGAATTATTTTGATTCCTGCCTGCAGGCAACTTCAGCAACATTTGTTCAGAACGCATCGATATTCGGCAAGGTATATTTTCCCCGACTGGTGTTGCCTCTGAGCACGGTTCTCAGTAATCTTGTTAAGTTCTGTATTCAATTTTTTCTGCTTATCTCAATTGCACTTTTCATCGGTTTTCAAGAAGGACATTTCTATATTAACTTTTCATGGTTGCTCATTCCGGTTCTCGTTTTAATGATGGCCTGTCTCGGTCTTGGGCTCGGTATCATCATCTCTTCACTAACTACCAAGTACCGCGATTTTCATTTTCTTCTTTCCTTTGGTGTGCAACTGCTGATGTATGCAACACCGGTTGCATATCCCTTATCTTTTGTGAAAGACAAGCCTTATGCTGCCTGGCTTGCATATAATCCACTCGCTCCGATAGTTGAAAATTTTCGCGTGGCTTTTTTTGGCGTAGGAAACTTCAGCGGCGAGGGGCTGTTATATAGTGCTGTTTGTATTACCGTGATCTTATTTTTTGGCCTCATCCTGTTCAACAGGGTGGAAAAGAGTTTTATGGATACGGTTTAGATAGTTTTTTGAATTGGGTTTACAGAAAAGAAAAATGATTGGTATTTAATGAGCAATATTGTAATTAAAGTTGAAAATATCAGCAAGCAGTACCGCCTTGGCGTTGTTGGCACCGGTTCACTTGCGCACGACATCAACAGGGCATGGTACAAGATCCGGGGCAAGGAAGATCCTTATCTTAAAATAGGTGAAGAGAACGACCGCTCATCAAAGGGCAATAGCAATTATGTTTGGGCATTGCGCGACATTAATTTTAATGTGCTCCATGGAGAAGTGTTAGGGATCATTGGCAGAAACGGTGCCGGCAAGAGTACGCTTCTCAAAATATTAAGCCGTACCACAACACCCACTACCGGCAACATTAAAATAAAAGGGAGAGTGGCATCGCTTCTTGAAGTTGGAACGGGTTTTCATCCTCAACTCACGGGAAGGGAGAATGTATTTCTTAACGGCGCTATTCTTGGCATGACCAAAAAAGAGATCAAAAGAAAATTTGATGAGATCGTGGACTTTGCAGGCATTGAACGTTATATAGACACGCCTGTGAAGCGCTACAGCAGTGGTATGTATGTACGTCTCGCTTTTGGTGTTGCTGCTCATCTGGAGCCTGAGATACTTATTGTTGATGAAGTTCTTGCTGTGGGTGATGCAGATTTTCAAAATAAGGCCTTGGGAAAAATGAAAGATGTTAGCACCAGGGAGGGCAGAACTGTTCTCTTTGTCAGTCATAACATGTCTGCCGTTAGAAACTTATGTACACGGGCGATCTTTCTTGGAAACGGAATGATACGTGGCGAAGGTGCGCCGGATGAAGTGATCAACAAATACCTCCTTGAAAACACAAGCTATGATCTCGAAAGAGTTTTTGAGGATAACGATTCTGCACCGGGGAATAATATGATCCGTTTCAAATCAGTTAAAATACTTCCCGAACTGAACAGTCCTAATGAGGCGATGTCAGTAAAAACCGCATTCGATATTGAGATCAAATTTTTCAATTTTCACGACGATACAACCCTCAACCTGAGTTTGATTCTATATACGATATCAGACGATATGGTTTTTAATGCGATCTCCCCGGTTAAGAAACAACCGAAAGGCCTTTATAAAGGAGTGTTGCACATCCCCGGTGATTTTCTTAATGATGGAAGCTATTACATCAATGTGCTGGTGGTTCATAACTCATCAAAGATTTTGTATAACCTCGAGAAGGCGGTGACTTTTTCAATTGCTGACAAAAGAGAGTTCTCCAACTGGCATAAAAAATGGCCGGGAATAGTGAGGCCACAGTTTCAGTTCGATTTTGTTCCGGAAAAAATCGATGGCTAAGGCATGAGTATCAACTATCACCTGATGACCGACGATAAATTCATCGACGGTTTTATTTCCATAGCGGAGGAAGTGTCGGAAAAAGAGAACAAATACATTTTCACATTTGAAACTCCCGCTACCTATGTTACATCAGGCCTTGGCATTTCTGCTCCCCTCGGTTCCACGAAGCTTGATGAATTGATCAGGAATATCCGGCCGGGCGATAAGGTTTTTATACACTGGTATTCCGATCAATTAATGGAGCATTTAAAAAATCTTCATCCTCGCGCAATACTGTACCTTTTCTTTTGGGGCGGAGATTTTTTGGAGCAACCGAAAGCATTTTATGATTTCAACTACGAGTCGGTTACAAGAGCGTATTTGAAAACACGGATAAGAAAGAGATTGATAGTACGGTCTGGCAAAATGATCGATAAGATAAAAAATATTAAACGGCTGTTGCATTGGGAAATCTCGCAACGAAGAACTAGAAACTTCCAGGTTAGTCGCAGAAGAAAATTCTTAAAACGGCTGGATTATTTTTGTCATTGGAACGAGGCAGACCTCGATCGACTGAAAGCTGAGTACAATTGTGACCCTAAGTTTGTTCCTTTTTTTTATGATTTCGGTTTTACCAAGGTGCCGGAAGCAACGGAACACAGCAACGAAATTCCTGTTATCTGGTTAGGGAATTCCGCCACCATCCCCAATAATCATCTCGATGCTGTTGCAAAACTCTCCGTATATAAAAATGCATTCCGCATCTTTTGCCCATTGAGCTACGGTGACAGGTCATATGGCGATGAGGTGTCGGCGGTGTGTAAGCAACTATGGGGCGATAAGTTTTCAGATCTCAGGAGCTACCTGCCCATCGAAGAATATTTTTCGATCATTCGGGATGTAGACGTTGTTATCATGTTTCATAACAGGTCGCAGGCAGCCGGTAACATCCTGGCCTTTTTGAAGATGGGAAAAAAGGTTTACCTGAAAAAGGAATCCACCATTTACAGGCTTGCTGAAAAATTAAACATGAAAGTGTTCGATGCTAACACAATAGGCGAGGAGGGTTTTGAAGAGATCATCAAACCCTTAACAGAAACTGAGAAACAGAAGAACAGGGAAATTGTGAACGAGGTTTTTTCAGAAGAAAAAAGGTATGAGTATGTGCGCAGTTTACTGAACTGCTAATACAAAACGGGTGGACGGGAAATTAGTATCAGTTATAACGCCAACCTTTAACCGGGCAAACTCTTTGAAGGTCGCGGCGCGATCTGTATTGACCCAACAGTATAGAAATATCGAATGGCTGATTATAGATGACGGCAGTACAGATGATACTGTGGAAGTGGTGAAAAGGTTAGCTCATGAAGACGGGCGCATAAGATTTTTTTCTCGCAACAGGGAGCCCAAGGGAGCAAATTGTTGTCGTAACATAGGTATTGAGAACGCAAAAGGAGAGTATATACTGTTCCTAGATTCAGACGATTGCCTTTTACCGGCCTGTGTTTCTGAAAGAGTTGCTGCCCTGAACTCATCTCCGCAACTCGACTTTATTGTTTTTCCCGGGGCGGTGTATAGGAATGGTAATGAGCAACAGCTTCTGAAATGGAATGTAGAGAGTACATTGCCTGACCTTCAGAGGTTTTTAATGTTCGACGGTGTATGGCAAACCTCCGGTGTGTTATGGAGGGCAGGTTCTGTTAGCAACAGCAATCTTTTGTGGGATGAGCAACTGGTGTTATGGCAGGATGTTGATTTTCATTCCTCCGCAATTCTGAAGGGAATGAAATATAAAGTTCTTTGGACAGCTCCTGTTGATCATCTTATAAAGGGTGATAGTGCAGACAGCCTCAGCCGTGTAAATTATCATAGCACCGAAAAAATAAATTCGCGAAAATATTTTTGGGAAAAATATCTGCATGCTTCGGCCCGTCACACACAATTACTGCAACTATGGCTAAGGCCTCTCATGTTCTTTGTATTAAATGATGCAATAGTTACAAAAAATAGCATGCGATGCAGAATCATTCTGAAAGATGCGCTTCAATATGGACTGCTGTCAAAGACTGATAGAAGCCTGCTGTTAATTGCATGCCTCACCTCCATTGCAAGCCGCATGCGTTTCAATTACCTTTTCTCGCGGTTAAAAAACAAAATGTTCAATCATATCCCAACTCTTCAAAAACAACCTCTTGACGCAGCCATTGATATCAGTTGTTGTTCCGGTATTTAACGGCGCGCATTGGTTGCCTGAAATGATACCGGCGCTGCTTGCACAGTCCCTGAGTTCAAAGTGTGAATTCATTTTTATTGATTCAGGCTCTGAAGACAGATCGGTTGAGATAATCAAAAACTTTCCCGTGAAGTTGGTTGTTATACCACAGCAGGAATTCGATCACGGAGGTACAAGGAATCTCGGCGTAAAAGAGGCAAAAGGCAAGTATGTGGTAATGACGGTGCAAGACGCATTGCCTGCAGATGATTTGTGGATTGAAAAGCTCATGAAGGGCTTTGTGAACGAAAGTGTGGCAGGTGTGTGCGGAAGTCAGATAGTTCCCTGGAAAGAAGAATTTAATCCGGTTTCATGGTATCGCCCGGTTAACTCCGGAGAAACAGTGGTGTATGGTTTTGAAAATATTGAGGAGTTCGATCAATTGCCAGCCCGTGACAGGGCGAGGATATGCGGATGGGATAATGTAACCGCGATATACAAAAGAGAAGTTCTATTGGAAATACCTTTTCGGAAAATTTCTTTTGGGGAAGATGCGGCATGGGCCCTTGATTGCCTTCGCCAAGGTTACCAGATCACCTATCTGCCCGATGCAAAAGTTTACCATTATCATCACGAAACTCCCGGCTATGCATTCCGGAGATACTTCTCTGTGATGTATATAAAGTATAAACTATTTGGTTTTCGATATCCCGATCCCGTTTTTGGAACAACCGAAAAGCTTAAACTGGTTTACCGTTTGATCAGGAACAACAGAGTCGGTTGGTTTGCAAAATGGAAATGGTACAAATACAATAGCATGCTTAAGCGCCAGTTCAGAACTGCACTTTCATTCTTCAACGAAGAACTCCGCAAAGGAGAACATGCTCTGGACGCGGCTTACAACAAAACCTGTAAAACCGCACCACTTGCACCCAGCCCGGTAATTAATGAAAAGGCTTAAGAAACTTATTCTATTTGGTTTGCTGATCTTGCTTCTGGCTGAAATATTTTTGCGAAGCTATTTCGGCTTCTGCGATTCTGTTTTGATGATGGAGAACGAAAACTATGAATACATCGCTCAGCCAAATCAAAACCGTTTCAGGTTTAGAAATCATATCAAATACAACAGTTACTCCATGAGATCGGAGGAACCGGATACGTCAGCATTTGTTATTTTGGGTTTTGGTGATTCGGTGATCAATGGAAGCGTAATGGTCGACCAGGACAGTGTGGTCACAACATTGTTATCAAAGATGCTGTCTCATGCCACGGGTCGCAAAGTGCAGGTATTAAATATTTCTGCCGGCAGTTGGGGGCCGGATAATTGTTATGAATACCTCAAAGCAAACGGCGAGTTTAACGCGAAGATGATGTTGTTAGTGGCCAGTTCGCACGACGCCTTTGATAATATTAATTTTCAACCGGTGGTAAATGTTGAGCGTGGATTTGAAACCCATCAATATCACATTGCTCTTTGGGAATTATTTCACCGTTATGTGATTCCAAAATTCGCCTCACGATCCAAATCAAACGGAAGTAAGCCGATAAAAAAGAACGGCACCGAATTTAATTCAGGCTTTGAAAACTTAAGATCTTTTTGCGAGAATAAGCACATTCCGCTGGTAATGTACCTTCATCCCGATTCCATCGAACTGGGTCAGAAGAAATATAATTCCAATGGTGAAATGATCAGGCAATTCTGTGCGAAAAACAATATCTCCCTCGTTAGTCCCATGAACGTGAACACCAGAAACGACTATCGCGACATCATACACCTGCAGGAAAGCGGCCATCGGAAAATGGCAGACAAACTTTTTCCGGTAATGCTTGAAGAAATGAAGGCGTATGACCAAAAAACAACTATTGAATGAGGAGCAAATTGAGCCCCGAGAAAGAGCCGCTGGTGAGCATATTGATGACGGTTTATAATCGCGAAAAATTTATTGCTGAAGCGGTCGAAAGCGCACTCTCTTCAAGTTTGAAAGATTTTGAGCTGATCATAGTTGATGATGTATCGTCTGATAATTCTCTTGCCATTGCAGAAAAATATCGCAGGCAAGACGAAAGGATCCGGGTTTATAAAAATGAAAAGAACCTCGGTGATTATCCCAACCGAAACAAGGCTGCCTCCTATGCCCGTGGGAAATACCTAAAATATCTTGATGCAGACGATATTATTTATCCTGAGGCGCTGGAATACATGGTTGATGCGATGGAGAGATTTCCCCAAGCGGGATTGGGTCTTTCGCTTAAAGATTTTTCGGGCTCTGAACCAATTTACTTTGATGCAAGGAAAGCCATACGAACCAACTTTCTTTCTCAGCGTTTATTCCTTTCCTCTCCACTTTCTTCCATAATCAGAAGATCAACCTTTGAAAAAGTGGGTGGTTTTTCAGGAAAGCGTTTCGTTGGAGATACTGAATTATGGATAGTGCTTGCGGCAGAAAGTGGCTTGCTGCAACTGAAGGCCGGGTATGCACATTGGCGGTCGCACGATGAGCAGGAATCCAAAAGCGAGGCTAAGAATGTGGAAGGCATTATTGCGCGATATCGCTTCGCCTACGAATCTCTTGACAAAGTGAAAAACTTCTTTTCTAAAGAAGAAATGGACGCGATCCGGAGAGTATATGACAGGAACTTTGCGAGGCATTTTTTTAGAAAGATCAAATCAGGAGAGTATAACGTGGCCTCCGCGATTAAAAAGGAAAGTAAGAAAAGTTTCTTCAGTTTAATTAAAGACTCCCTGGCGGCTCCAGGTCAAAATTCTTTTGAAATTGGTTGACAGCAAAACACGCTTTTGTATTGTAGGGTGCGGCCGCATTGGCAGACGTCATGCGGAGATCATCATAAAAAATTATCGCCTTGCAGCAGTTTGCGATATTTTGCAAGATCGTGCCGCTCACTTCGGCGCTGAATTCAATTGCAGGCATTATTCCGATTTCGAGCAGATGCTTAAAAAGGAAAAAGCGGATGTACTCGTTGTGTGCACGCCTAACTATCTGCACGCTGTACACTCAATTGCTGGTATGGGAGCCGGGCTGCATGTTCTTTGCGAAAAGCCAATGGCTATTTCAGTAGAGGATGCACTTTCAATGAAGAGTGTTTCTCTCGCTACAGGCCGAAAGCTGCACATTGTAAAACAAAACAGGTTCAATCCGCCGGTGGTCTTTCTGAACAAGTTATTGTCTTGCGGAAGCCTGGGCAAAATAAGCAGTTTCCATCTTAATGGTTTTTGGAACCGCGATATTTCCTACTACGAAAATTGCTGGCATTCAGCAAAAGCAACGGATGGAGGAATGTTATATACGCAGTTCAGTCATTTTATAGATATCATGATCTGGATGCTCGGTTCTCCTGAAAATATTTCGGGTATGTCTGGCAATTTTCTGCATGAAGGCGTTGCAGATTACGAAGACACGGCAGTGTTTTCGGTACGCCTACCCGGCGGAACCCTCGGGGGTTTGCACTTTACTGTAAATAGTTATCGCCGGAATATGGAAGGCTCATTAACGGTGTTTGGAGAAAAGGGGACGATAAAGATTGGCGGACCCTACCTCAACAAACTTGAATTCATGGAGGTGGAAGGTTTGGAAAATGTTGTATTGGATGCTGGAAATCCGCCTAACGATTATGGTTCTTATAAAGGAAGTATGAGCAATCACCCTGAAGTGTACAAGAACTTTGTAGAAAATATACACTCCCGCAACAATCACGCTAATGATCATGAGGTTGCTTTCGAAACGGTAAAAGTTATTGCAAGGATGTATGAGGCATTAAACCATAAATCATCATGAAGCCGGAAATAATTGTATCAGGGATCGCATCTGACGTTCAATTCGGGAAAGATGTAAAAGTTGTTGCTCCCGTAAATCTTTATGGATGCAAAATCGGCGATAACTGTTTTATCGGACCCTTTACTGAAATCACCAAAGGTGTTGTCATTGGCAACTCTACAAAAATTCAATCGCATTCATTTATCTGTGAAGGAGTGAACATCGGCGAGAATTGTTTCGTTGGTCATGGTGTGATGTTTATAAATGACAGGTTCAGGCAGGGAGGCCCGGCACGGGGAGACAAGTCAAAATGGGAAAACACAAGCATAGGCGATAAGGTATCTATCGGTTCGAATGCAACTATTCTTCCGGTTACAATTTGCAACAATGTGGTGATCGGCGCAGGCTCGGTTGTCACGGAAAATATCAGCGAACCGGGTGTTTATGCGGGCAACCCGGCAAAGAAGTTAAGGAGCCTTGAATAAGCAGCAGAATTTCCGTTTGCAGAACAAAGTGATTTGGCTCTATTCACCGGAGCAATGGAGCAACATGCGTTTGTCTAAACACCACTATGCAGAAGCTCTTGCCCGAAGAGGTAACGAGGTTTATTTTCTCGAGCCCGGTAATCTAACTTCAAAAAAGGTCAGTCTGAACAAGCTTGAAGAGAATTTGACAATAGTTAATTACCCGCTTAAAGCGAGAGGTTGGGGGAAACTGCCCGGATTTTTATTTCGTTTATTGATCGGAATTGAAATTCGGAATATTCTAAAGGCCGGTATCCCGGTGCCCGACGTGGTGTGGTGCTTTGATCCTTTGCGGGCAGTGCATCTTGGCTCTTTTAAAAAAGCGATCACTATTTATCACCCAGTTGATCAATTCGGCGATTCATTCCTGGATCGGTACAGTGTTAAGCCTCATTTAGTTTTTTCTTCAATGAAAAAGGAAACTGAGAAAATGCGGAGGCGAGGATGGAATGCTTTCTTTCTTCACCACGGGTTGGCAGGGATTTTTGCTCAAAAAGCAGCAGAGCGAATTCAGTCAATTGACAATGGCTCGTTTAAGAATGAATCCGGGAGGCAGATCAGGGTCGGGTTTTCAGGAAACCTTCTTGGCGAGGCCTCTGACAGGGAAGTGATGAAAAAAATAATTGAAAGCAATGCTGATTGCGAATTTCATTTCTGGGGGAAAATAAAAAATGAAGATTCTTATATAAACCTGGGGAATCATCATCCTGAATTTCTCGATTTTCTTAACAGTCAGAATAACGTAAAAGTGCATGGCGTGGTAAACACGCAGGCACTTGCTGAAGGTCTTTTCGAAATGAACATGTTGTGGATGATTTGGAAAACTAATGGACACAAGCAATGGAATGAACATACAAATCCACACAAAGTGATGGAATATCTTGCCTGCGGGGTGCCGGCAGTTACACATTACATGCACACCTATGCAGATCTGGGATTATTGCACATGGCCCCGGTTAATGCAGGGCAGGAAGATATCATCAGGATGTTTACCCGGGTGAAAGATATGGTACACGGCATTTCATTAGAAAAGGAAAAGGTGAAAGCAAGAATAGAGTTTGCACTTTCTCACACTTATGATCAACTGCTTCATTCCGCCGAAGAAATAATAAATGATATGACGGAAGCAAACCATGCCTAAGAAGATCTGCATCTTAACTGATCATCATATTTCTTATAATCCACGGGTGTGGAAGGAGGCTTTTATATGGGAGAAACTTGGTTATGAAGTGGTGATCTTAAACATGTGGATATCTGAACAGTCGCTTGAGCGTGACCTCGCCATTTTAAAAGATCATACAATCAGGTATGAATGTTATCTCAACCTGATTCCGGCAAAGATTCCAAAAGGCCGGCATTACTTCTATCGTATCAGGAAGAGAATTTTTGCTGAATTGCAAAAGCGGTTTAAGGTCGGATTAAAATGGACACTGAGTTATGCTCCTGAAAAAATGATTTCCTGTGCAATCAAAGAGCAGGCTGACTTTTACAGTGCTCATCTTGAATGTGCTTTTTTTGCCGGCAGGGAATTGAGCAGGAAGGGGATGAAGGTTTTCTTTGATTTTGAAGATTGGTATTCGCGCGATTACCTCGTTCCTGAAAGGCCTGTCACTCTCTTGCGAAAGCTTGAAAATTTCGCTTTGAATAAAGGTTTGTTTTGCATCACTACATCAAATGCGATGGCTTCTGCGCTTGCCGGCAATTACAATTCACGCAAGCCGGCGGTGATCTATAACGGTTTCTCAGCTTTGGAAAATGTAACGAAGCAAGGTTCCCAACAATTGGTTAAAGCTAAGCCGCGTTTCATCTGGTTTTCCCGTACAGTAGGCGCCAATAGGGGGATTGAGCGTTTCGTAGAGTTATTGCGGCACTTAAAAACTCCTGTTGAACTTCACCTGCTTGGTGAATCATCTGAAGAATACCGGCAGGAGGTCATTTCAATTTTTCCTTCAATGCAAGGGCATTCCCTGCATTTTCATGATTTTCTGCCTCACGAAAAGCTCACCGGCTTTCTTTCAGAATTTGATCTTGGGCTCGCCATAGAAGAGAATATAAATGACAATAAAGAGCTCACCATTTCAAATAAAATTTTACAATATCTTCAGGCCGGTATAAAGGTATTGGCAACAAAAACAGAGGGCCAGGTTGAAGTTCAACAATATTTTCCCTCGCAGGTTGAGATCCTTCAGGATGGAGATAGCAATGAGTTGCATGCCGCACAAGTTGAGCAGTGGCTCAGGATGCCTGCACCTGACCCACTGAAAGGCATTCAAATATTCAATGAAATTTTTTCACAGGAAGCGCAGGAGAAAAAGTTAACAGAACTTGCGGACACATATTTGAAATGAAGAAGATTCTACAGAAGTTGATCGAGATTTTGCCGCTTTGGGTGCGCAGGCGAATTAAGAACATCCCAATACTAAAACAAGTGCAGGGAGTATTGGTAAAGAAATATCTCGACAATACAGAGTTCGACGCGCCCATTACGGCAGGTCCTGCGAAAGGGCTGCAATTTCCCGTTCGGATGCCTGATGATAAACTGATGTATGTAGGAACATGGGAGATGGATTTTTCAAATGCACTTTCTGCTGCAGTTCAACCAGGGTGGGTTTGTTATGACATCGGTGGTTACAAGGGATATTATGCCGGAATTATGGCATTGCGAAAATCGCGCAAGGTGTATGTATTTGAACCCATGCCGGATAATATCACAAGAATTGAAAGATTGATAGAGCTGAATCCACAGCTTCCTATTGAGTTGATCAGGGCTGCCGTATCCAATAATGAGGGAGACGCGGTTTTCAGGGTCATGGAAGAAGCTACTATGGGAAAATTGGAAAGCAGTACATTCCAACAAAGCGAATTTGCTGTTAAGGAGATCGCTGTTCAGTGCGTAACGCTTGATTCACTTTTATCCAAGGGAAAAATAGAGAGTCCTGATTTCATAAAGATCGATGTAGAGGGTGCTGAAGAATATGTGTTACAGGGAGCAATAAATTTACTTCGTACCAAAAAGCCAATGTTGATGATAGAAATTCATTCTCTCGAGATTGGCAAACGGGTTCACGAAATACTGAAAGAGATTTATACCAATATTAAAGTGTTTGAAACCGGCATGTCCCCTGATAAAAATACTTTAGAGATATGTCACTTTATTGTGAAAGCATAGGCCCTTTGGTCAGGAACAGGTCATGTCAATTTTAAGGAAATTATGAGTTTGAAAAAGATAGCAGCCGACTGGCTTCCACCCAGGGCCTTTCAACTTTTAAAAAAGTTGTATCTGGGCAAATATCAGGGAAAAGATGGGTTGGATAAAAAGATGGAGAAGTTTATCAATTACGATGGCGGCACTTTTGTTGAACTTGGTGCCAATGACGGCTTTGTGCAATCCAACACGTATTATTTTGAAAAAAGTCGTAAGTGGACTGGACTGCTCATCGAACCCGCTATCAATAAATATCTTGAATGCGTTGCAAACCGTTCCGCAAGAAATTCAATAGTGTGTGCTGCATGCGTTTCTTTTAATTACAAAGACCAGTTCGTGCCGGTTGCTTATTCTGATTATATGTCTGCACCTATCGGATTGAACTCAGATATCGATGACCCTGTTGCTCATGCGCGAAAGGGAGAGAAGTACCTGAAAGAAAATGAAAAAGTATTTGTGTTCGGAGCAAGGGCAGTTACCCTTAATCAATTACTTCAGGACGCAAAAATGCCTAAAGTGATAGATTTTCTTTCGCTTGATGTGGAAGGCGCTGAAATGGAAGTTCTGATGGGCATTGATCATAAAGAGTATCGTTTTAAATATCTGCTGATCGAATGCCGTAATTATGAAAGGCTGGCAGCCTATCTTGAATCTGTAGGCTACAGTTTTGTAGAGAAACTGAGCCGTCATGATTACTTGTTTAAGAATGAATAACGCAACGAAAGTGAAATCGTAGTTAAAGAGTATGAGTAAACAAAATAAGCATAGCGTGCTTCGCGATCTGGCGGTTTATGTGTATACTGACCTTCGTTATTTAACAAAGTATCCTAACGAAGGGTTGCTGAAAGATCTTCGTTATTTCCCCCAATGGCTGCGCTATCGTAAAGGAAAAGCAGTTGCATCTACAATGCAGGAACAGTCTCCGTGGCTTGTTTTTGATGCCATTGAATTTTTAAAGTCATTTCTTAAAAAAGATATGAAGGTGTTTGAGTATGGCAGCGGTGGGTCAACATTGTTTTTCGCCCAACGTGTGAAGGAGATCGTTTCGGTTGAGCATGATGCATTCTGGTTTGGAGAGGTAACGAAAATCATTTTAGATAATGGGATAAAAAATATTGACTATAAATTAAGGGAGCCCGATAACTATCCACAATTCGATTTGGGCAAACGGAGCGACCCCGGAGAATTCATTTCTTACTATCATGGTTTTGAAGGGAAGCAATTTAAAAGTTATGCGCAGGCAATAGATACTTATGCTGATCAATCATTTGACCTGGTGGTGGTAGACGGGCGCGCCCGCATTTCCTGCATTCGCCAGGCGCTTCCCAAAATTAAAAAAGGAGGTTTTCTTCTGGTTGATAATGCAGACAGGCCCGCTTACCTTCTTCCTTTTGATGAATTGAACGATGGAGCAAAATGGGAAAGAAATTGTTACACCGGCCATTTTCCCATGTGTCCTGCTTCTGTTCTTGATCGCACCATTTTTTTCAAAAAACTGTTTTAGTTCTTTTCGCATCTTCATGCTCGCATTTATTTTACCGCTGAAACCTCGCAAGGAAAGTAATGATTGGTCAAATGATAACCGAATGCTTAAGCGTTCGTTGTCTTCGCTTTTTGGTCAAACACAAAGGGCATATAAAATTTATGTGGTGTACACAGATGAGCCTGAAGAGCTCATTGAGCATTCTCAACTGGAGTACCTACATTTTCCGTTTCCATTTTTAGAATACGATCAGGTAGATGCGGCAAACCCGGGAGAATTTTTGCCGAACGCGAAGCGGTTGGTAGAGCGCCGGTTCGACAAGGGACGAAAGATCATGTATGGATGCATAAAAGCAAAGGCAGATGGCTGCACTTATCTTATGAGCATGGATGCAGACGACCTTGTTTCAAATAAGCTTGTAGCATACATTGAAAACAATAACATGAATGGCACAGTACCAGGATGGTACATTCCAAAAGGATATGTTTGGAAGGAAGGAACGAAAAAACTGTACAGACAATTCAACATGCACCTGTTTAACGGTTCAACTCACATTATTCACGCTTCCAAACTTCCCCTGCCTGATATGAGTTCACTGCATTGGCAGTTCTATAACTGGTTTGTCGCCCACGGGTGGACGCGTATAAGATGCAAAGATAAATTGGGCATTGAACTGCAGCCGATACCTTTTTTCGCTGTGGTTTATGTAGTTCACCATACCAACATTTCATCAGTGTCTCAGGTAGTTTCACTTAGATCGCTAAAGGGGGTTCTGAAGCGATTGATATTGAGAAAAAGACTGACCGAGAGAATTTGTGCACAATTCGGCATTGTAACACCGCACCGATCATAAATTTCAAATGGAGCAAAGCAAGGACAAAGTTTATCAAAACAGTGGCAATGCCGATGTGTTACGACACATTACAAAACCTCATTCCACAATATTGGATGTTGGTTGTGGAGGAGGTTCACTCGCCGGAATTTTGAAAGGATTGGGTCACACAGTTGACGGGATCACTATTTCCGAAGAGGAACATGCTTCGGCCGGTACTTACTGCCGTGAAGTGTTCATTCATAATCTCGAGAAGGGGCTTCCCGAAAAAGTGTTGCACAATTGGTATGACTATATTGTTTGCTCGCATGTACTTGAACATATCGTTTATCCGAAAAAACTGCTAAGCGATTCCCGAAAAATTCTAACGCCCGGCGGCAGGCTCATTGTCGCCCTTCCGAACCTGATGCATTATAAGTCGCGAATGAAACTGGTTTCCGGCAATTTCAATTATCAGCAGGCGGGGATATGGGATTATACTCACGTGAAGTGGTACACTTATAGGAGTGCACAGAAAATGTTGGCTAATGCAGGATTTATAGTTGAAACGGCCGAAGTAACTGGCGAACTTCCACTTAATAGCGTCTTTTCCAAAATTCTACCCGCTTCGGCGAGGAAGAAAATATTTAATGCGCTTGCCGGCATTTCAAAAGGTTTCTTTGGTTACCAGTTACTGTTCACGGCAAGCAAAGCCGTCGAGGCATGAAAAAAGTGCTGATCATATATCCGCATTTTCCACCGTCTAATTTGGCCGGTGTGCACAGGCCACGGCTGTTTGCAAATCATCTGCCGGAGTTTGGATGGGAGCCGGTGATACTCACCGTTCATGAGAGATATTATGAGGAGGCTCACGATGATAACCTTGTTAAATTATTGCCCGAAGATTTGCGGATTGAAAAAGTAAAGGCTCGGAAAATAGGCCGCCCGAGAATAATCGGCGACATAGGGATCAGAGGTTATACTTTTTTATATAAAAGAGCATTAGAGTTATTACAAAGTGAAACCTTTCATTTTGTATATATTCCCATTCCGAGTTTTTATTGCGCCTTACTGGGGCGCAAACTAAAAAGGAAAACAGGAGTGCCTTACGGAATTGATTACATCGATCCGTGGGTGCATCGGTTTCCGGGTTCAAACAAATTGTTGTCGAGGCATTGGTTCAGCACGAGGCTGGCTAAATTTCTTGAACCCATTGCAGTAAAAGAGGCATCACTTATAACAGGCGTTGCTGCCGGCTATTATGAACCTGTGCTTCAGCGGAATCCATCCCTGCGTAACGTGGTTAGAGGTGCAATGCCATACGGTGGAGAAGAAAGTGATCACGCTAAGGCGGCTGAAATGAATATGAAGCCTTACCTGTTTCAACATTCACCGGGTAAAATACAACTTGTTTATGCCGGAGCGATGTTGCCAAAGGCCTATGCACCACTTGAGGCTGTCTTTCGATCTATCAGTGAACATCGCGAAACCTTTAGCGATCTTGAACTTCATTTTATCGGAACCGGCAGCAGGGCGGATGATCCTGAAAGTTTTAATATTAAGCCCCTGGCTGAAAAGTATTCATTGTGGCATACTAACGTTTTCGAATACCCGAAAAGAATTCCGTATCTCGATGTATTGGTTCACCTGAACATTGCAAGCGGGATCTTTATATTGGGAAGTACTGAGCCACATTATACTCCAAGTAAAACTTACCAGGGCGTGCTGAGTGGAAAGCCTTTGCTGGCAATATTGCATGAAAAAAGCACCGCGGTAGACGTAATGAATCGCTCAGGTGGTGGCATGGTGCTTTCCTTTAATGGAGAGGAAGGCGTGAAGGATATATATTCCGGTTTCGAAAAGTTTTACCGCCAATGGCATTCATTCATGGAGCATTTTCATCCCGATCAGGTGAATCGCACGTTATTTAATGAATATTCAGCACGCAATGTAACGAAGCAATTGGCGGTTTTGTTGAATAAAGCAATCGGTTCAAATGAGTAGTCCAACCCTGGATACTGAAATTTCAGTGCTACTACCAGTCTATAACGGCGGTGAATACCTGAAGCAATCGGTGTCAAGCGTATTGAAACAACGTCACACGAAATTTGAATTGTTGATTGTGGATGATTGCTCTACTGATGGTAGCCGCGAATGGCTTCAAAGCTTAAACGACCCGAGAGTAAGACTGTTTCTGAATCCCGCGAATAAAGGCCTGTTTCCGAACCTCAATTTCCTTTGCGATCAGGCAAGCTCGCCATTGTTGAAACTTTGGGCGCAGGATGATGTGATGTATGATGACTGTTTAAGGCACTTTGTAGATTTTCATTTGAAACATCCGGAATGCGGCTATACCTATTGCATGCGGGATATGATAAATGCAAAAGGTGAGATGAAACCTGTTTCAGTAATCGACAACACCCCCGAACTGATCGACTTTTCAACCCATTCGCGAATTACTTACAGGGTAGGATCACTGCCGGGTAATATCGCAAATGTTTGCATATCAAAAAATGCACTGACCGCAGTAGGAGAGTTTGATACAAGCATGAAAATTTCTGCGGATCTCGATATGTGGGTGCGACTGTCTGAACATTTTACTACAGGGTTCATTCGTAAGAGTTTGATGCAGATCAGGGATCACGATAAACAACTTAGTAGGAACGAAGGATCGTATGTTTTGCATGTGGAAGAAGACCTTCGAATTTATAGCCATTTAGATTCGGTTGTTGCGCCTGATCTCCGTAAAAGTGGTCGCCGCGCCTTGCGGAGAAACAAATTGATGTTTTATTATTCACTTTTTCTGAAAGCTTTTGTTTCCGGAAGATGGAAGCATGCAATACGGTACAGGCGGGCCATTTCAGCATACGATAACTTCCTTCTTTTAACGGTAAGGTATCCGCTTCAATTTCTAAACAAGAAAAAATAGATCTGCAAAAAACGCATGACCAAACTGGCCATTATATCCTCGCATCCTATTCAGTACAATGCTCCGATGTTCAAGATGCTTGCAGAGAACAAAAAGATCCAGATAAGGGTTTTCTATACCTGGGGCACAGACGCGATCAGGGAAAAGTTTGATCCGGGATTTCAACGAACGATAAAATGGGACATTCCTTTGCTGCAGGGATATGATCATGTATTTGTAGAAAATATCTCGCTCGATCCGGGCTCCCACCACTTTAACGGCATCGTGAACCCAGGCCTGATAAAGGACATAGAAAGCTGGGGAGCTGATGCAGTGCTGGTATTCGGATGGTCTTTTCACAGCCATCTGAAAGCCATGCGCCACTTTAAAGGAAAAATTCCTGTTTATTTCCGCGGCGATTCAACCATGCTCGATAACATCGGCATAATCAAGAAACTCACGCGACTGATCTTTCTGCGGTGGGTCTACCGCTACATCGATGCTGCACTTTATGTTGGAGAAGCAAACAAAAGCTATTTTAAAAATCATGGTGTGAAAGAGGAGCAATTGTTTTTTGCGCCGCATGCGATAGATAATGACCGCTTTGCTCCTGACTCCGAAAAAATCGACCAGGCCTTAAAAATAAAAATGGAACTTGGTATTGAACCGGATGCCCTTGTTTTCTTGTACGCCGGTAAGTTTGAAGAGAAGAAAGGGCCGATGAACTTGCTGAATGCTTTTTTTCATTTGAAAAGCTCTTCATCTCATTTGATTTTAGTTGGTAATGGTGTTCTTGAAGAGAAGCTGAAGCTGATGGCAGCCGATCATCCTCGCGTGCATTTTATGGATTTTCAAAATCAGTCGGTAATGCCTGCAATTTACCAACTGTGCGATGTGTTTATTTTGCCATCCGAAGGTCCCGGTGATACCTGGGGGCTTGTGGTAAATGAAGCAATGGCTGCGGGCAAAGCAGTGATCGTGAGCCATGTGTGCGGATGCGCGAATAACCTCATACACGTTGAAAAGAATGGTTATGTTTTTATGAGTGGCAATGAAAAACAGTTAAAAGAAAAAATGCAGAAATTTTGCGATGATCCATCATTGGCACTGCGGTTCGGGAAAGTAGGGCAGGAGATTATTAAATACTACAGTTTTTTTCAGGTTTGCAGGGCAATAGAAAATATGGTTTTAGGAAAAGGTGAATAATTCCCTTACGATACGGTACCATCACATCCGCTTCGATTCTACATCGATGGGATTCATAATTATTTTACTGTGTGCTCAGTTTTTTCTGAACAATGGTATATATCTCTTTTTAGGAAGCCTGTGTTTTTGTTTCCTCGGGTTTTATTTGCAGAAGCCATACCGCCCGGCTGTTTTCACCATTTTGTTCGTTTATCACTTTGTTCAGATCTCTGCAGGAGTATGGCTCAGTAATTATTTGGGAAAGGATGTAAACTTCAGGTCGCCTAATCAGGGTGTTGCTATTCTGGCAAGTTATGTGGGATTGATCGCAATGATGTTGCCCATCATTTATTACAACAACAAGATTCCCTCATTTAGCTTTGTTGAACTTCGAAATCACGCGCAGCGCCTGTCTACCCGAAAAACTTTTATAGCTTACCTCACCGCCTTTTTTGCAATGAACGCGCTTGGGGCGATGGCGTTTTTGTTTGCCGGTTTAACCCAATTGATCTTCAGCCTCGTGAAAATAAAGTGGTTGTTGTTGTTGCTGTTTGGTTACCAGGTGATCATTAAAAAAGAAATGCAAAAGCATTTCATCATTTGTTGCGGAATGGAGTTTGTATTCGGGTTGTTCAGTTATTTCTCTGATTTTAAAACCATTATTCTCTTCATAATGTGTTTGCTTCTCACCTTCGTAACTGCAGTGAGGGGAAGGCATCTCATCATCATCTTCTTCTTTGGTTATTTGATGGTTTTGTTGGGGCTTATGTGGACGTCTATTAAAGGCGAGTACAGGGAATTCCTGAACCAGGGCTCTCGCACGCAAACGAAGCAGGTATCACAGGAGGAAGCCATTAATAAGCTGATCGATCTTGCTCAACAAGGAACCGAAAACGAACAGGGTGATCCTGCCGTGGCCTTGCTGGACCGGCTCCAGTACACTTTCCACCTTGCAAAAACGATGGACAATGTTCCTTCAAATATTAAACACCAACAGGGAGCTAATTGGGGAGAGTCACTCGAGTTTGCCTTAACGCCCCGGGTGCTGAACCCGGATAAGCCAAAATTTGAAGCCACCGTAAAAACAAGAAAATATACAGGCCTTGCCTATGCTGGTCAGAAACAGGGCGCGTCATTTAGTTTGGGATACTTCGCCGATGGCTATATCGATTTTGGATTGGTGGGGATGATGATTCCATTAATTTTGCTTGGAGTGCTTTATGGTTCGATATATTATTTTTTCCTTCGTAAATCATCTCAAAATATCCTCTTCAATTTCGCAGTTGTATCCGCAATCTTCATGGAGTTTATTCCCCTTGAAATGGATAGTACTTTTTTAATTGGCAGGTTATTCGCCACCGTGGTGATGTTCTATCTGTTGAAATTATTTCTCTTTCCCTGGTTAATTGATTATTTGTCGGCCCAACGACGTGGGCGAAGACATTTTGAGATGTAATAATTCATGGCACCCGTTCGTGTATTTATATCAACTCCCTGGTTCTACCCTGCTTTTCGGGCCGGCGGGCCGGTGCAATCAATTTTAAATCTTGTAAATGCTGAGATCAGGAATGTAGAATTTTTTGTATTCACATCAGCAGTAGATCTGAACAAAGAAGCGCTGGATGTTGAAAAAGGAAAATGGATTCTATTTAATGAAAAAACCCGGGTGTATTATTCGGAAGATAAAGACAGGAGCAATGTTTTATTGGCAGAGCTGGAAGCCGTGAAGGCTGATACTCTTTATATGGTTGGAATGTATTCCTGGCACTTCACCGTTGTTCCACTGTACTTCGGAAAAGTAAAGCATAAAATACTGTCTCCACGCGGAATGCTGAGTGCCGGCGCTCTCAGGCAAAAAGCTTTTAAAAAGAAGCTCTTCTTCTTCCTTTGGAAATCATTTGGATTGCAACACAGGGCCAGATTTCATGCCACAGACATTTTAGAAAAAGAGGCGATAGCAGATTTTTTTGGTGAGCCGCTTCCGGTTGAAGTTATCCCTAACTTTTCAAGAGCACTTGAATATTTAGAAATTTCCGAAAAGAAGACCGGGAAATTGGTGATGGGAACTGTTGCTCTGATAAGCGCCATGAAAAATCACCTGGTGATTCTTGAGGCATTGAAGGAGTGCAAATCTCAAATCGAGTATCACATTTATGGCCCGGTGAAAGATGAAGAGTATTGGAGTCGATGTAAGGACCTCATCGTTACTATGCCGCAGAATGTTCGCGTTTTTTATCATGGTGAAGTTGCTCCGGAGCGAGTGCCGGATGCATTGAAAGAAATGCATATTTTTATTCTGCCCAGCGTAAGCGAAAACTTTGGACATGCCATCACGGAAGCCTTGCTGGCCGGGCGGCCGGTGATCACTTCCTTCAATACTCCTTTTAAAAGTTTGCGCGATTCCAAAGCCGGACTCAACACAGAGGCTTTGAAAGATAGGTTACATGAAGCCATTGAATTTTTTGCTGCCCTCTCAATGGAGGAAATGAAAACGTGGAGCAAAGCAGCATCACAATATGCATATGAAAAATATAACAATGCGGAAACAGCTAATTTGTATCTGCAAATGTTTAAACCACCCGAAACCTTCGTAATAGATGAACCTGCTTAAGGATAAAACATTTGTGAAATTTGTATTGAAGTTCCTCGCCTTATTCGGCATCTTTTACTACGGAACTTTACTGGTAATAGGCCTCGCAGCACAGGGAGGTATGTACAGTGCTTTTGTTGATAAACACCTCGACTATGTTAGCGGTATCACCCGAACCCTTGTGGGCGGAACGCGGGGCCTGCTGCAAATTGCAGGAATTGAAACTTATACGCTCCCGAACTTTATTATTCGCATTACGGGCGGAACAGGTGTACGCATCGCATTCGATTGTGTAGGCTATGGTGTGATGAGTTTCTGGCTTGCCTTCGTGCTTGCAAGCAAAGGAAGGGCTGTGAGGAAGTTGATCTGGGTGTTGATAGGCTGGATTATACTGTGGTTCATCAACATAAACAGGATCGCATTGCTGCTGCTCGCTTATAACCGTGATTGGAAAATGCCGCTCGGAATCGATCATCACACATGGTTCAACATTGTTGCATATGGTGCGATCTTTTTGATGATGTATATATTTGAAAAAGACAACAGGAAAATTTCCGAAAAATATGCAGGTTGACCTTTCTTCCTATACTAACTCCTGGTACAAGCCCGGTGGACCATTCAGGCGTATCTTTTGGTATTATATTAACCTTTGTGTGTTCCGCACAGGCTGCCTGCCGGTATATTCCCTGAAGCGAGCTCTGCTGAGAATGTTTGGCGCAAAAATCGGAAAGGGAGTATTGATAAAA
The DNA here is from genome assembly GCA_023433345.1 of Bacteroidota bacterium. Lineage (GTDB taxonomy): Bacteria > Bacteroidota > Bacteroidia > Chitinophagales > Chitinophagaceae > Ferruginibacter. The sequence goes on from JAEZDA010000067.1 coordinate 23,129, forward strand.
CCGCACGTTAATATTAAGTATCCGTGGCTGCTTTCAATTGGTGATCATTCATGGATAGGAGAAGATGTTTGGATAGATAATCTTGCTCATGTAGAAATAGGAGCACATTGCTGTCTTTCACAAGGCGCCTTCATTCTTACAGGCAATCATGATTTTACTAAGTCTACATTCAACCTAATTGTAAAGCCGATCACCATTGCCCGCGGCGCATGGATCGGCGCTAAGTCAATTGTATGCCCGGGTGTTGATGCAGGTGAGCATTCAGTGTTAACAGCAGGCTCGGTTGCCACACAAAACCTTGAACCATTTGGAATTTACCGCGGTAACCCCGCAGAGAAGGTTAAGATGAGGCACATACATTAATTTTTACGCCAACATTTTTGAAAACCGTATTTTTATTTTTCATAAGTGTTGATGTTTGGTCATGAAGGTTACAATAATTACGGTTACCTATAATTCTGAGAAATATCTGGAGGAATGTATTCAGTCTGTTATTGAGCAGGACTATCCCGATATTGAACACATTGTTATTGACGGTAAATCGAAAGACGGTACGCTGGAGATCATTAAAAAATATGAGCCTTATCTTGCCTATTGGACCTCGGAAACCGACCGGGGGATGTACGATGCGATCAACAAGGGAATGGCGGTGGCCAAGGGAGAGATCATTGGTATACTGAACAGTGATGATGTGCTTGCTTCAAAGGATGTGATCAGCGCCATTGTGCAGGCTTTTACTGCGAGCAACACTGATACATTGTATGGCGACCTCGAATATGTTGATCCACAGGATCTGGGCAAAATATACCGCGTTTGGAAGGGAAAACCTTACAGGAGAAAATTGTTCAAATATGGCTGGATGCCCGCCCACCCGACGTTTTACATAAAGCGTGAACTGGTTGAAAAATATGGAGGCTACGAGAATCATTATTTTTCTGCGGCTGATTACGAATTTATGAGCCGTTACCTTTTCCATTATAAGGTTTCCGCACAATATTTGCCCAAGCTTCTTGTGAAGATGAGGCGGGGCGGGCAGAGCAATAACAGCATTCTGAAAAGGTTGCGGGCAAACAGGCGCGATTACCTTGCTATGAAAAAAAATCGCATACCCTTTCCTTTCCTGGTGTCCATTCTCAAGCCACTGAGCAAACTTCATCAATACGGTAAAAGATAATCATAAGCATTAACGCTTACCAGCATTACTATAAAAGATGTTCAGCTTTTTTAAAAAAAGAAACGACAGGGTACAAACGGATTATTTTCCAATTGTTACAGACATTCATTCACACATTCTCCCTGGCATAGATGATGGTTCACCCGATGTGGAAACGTCTATTTTATTAATTAAGGGATTAATGGATCTGGGCGTTAAGAGATCCGTAGCCACGCCGCATATAATAGGAGATATGTATCCGAATAATTCTGAAACCATATCCACTGCTTTGCATCTGCTGAAAACCGCTCTTAAGGAAAGAGAGATTGATTTTGAAGTAGAAGCTGCCGCAGAGTATATGCTGGACGGATATTTCTTTGAGTTGTTGCAGGAAAAAGTGCCCTTACTAACGGTTAGGGATACCCTGGTGCTCACTGAATTCCCGTATTCAACCATGCCGGATTACGTGGAGAAGATGTCTTTCGCAATCATTACCGACGGTTATACACCGATCCTCGCTCACCCTGAGCGTTATGGCTACGCTCACGAAAATTATAAATTTTACAACCGGTGGGCCGAACTTGGTTTCAAATTGCAGGTAAACCTCTTATCCCTCACAGGCTATTACGGTAAGGAAGTGGCAAAAGCTGGGCAATACATCCTCAAACAAGGTCTTGCATCATACGTTGCAACTGATCTGCATCACGAGCGCCACCTGGATGCGCTGAAGGATTTTAAACACAGGAACACTTTCAAATCATTGCTCTCTCATCAGCAGTGGAACACAGAATTTGGATAAGGTCGCTCAACTGCGAGATCGGAATTCTTATATTATCCACTCCACGATCTCATTTTCCCATTCTTTTTTATAAGGCGCTGAGATCTTAATGTAGTTGTCAGAATATCCCTCCATCATTCCATTCCGGTTCACACTTTCAAAGAGCACTTTTCGCTTCTTTCCAATATGCCCGTTAGTAAATTCCTGCATTTTTAAATAGCTGATGTTTCTTAGGATCTTGTTCCTTTCATTTCTTAACTTCACGGGAATAACGGGTTTGATTGATAAAGCATGGGTATTTGCCCTTTCAGAATAAGTGAACACGTGCAGATAAGAGATGTCGAGTTGCTGAAGAAAAGAAGTGGTTTCTTTAAAATCCTCATCGGATTCCCCCGGAAAACCAACTATTACATCTACACCGATACAGCTATGCGGCATGAGAGATTTTATTTTCTCCACTTTTTCAGCGTACAATTCACGTTTATAACGGCGACGCATAGCCGCAAGGGTTTTGTTGCTACCGCTTTGTAAGGGGATGTGAAAGTGCGGCATAAACCTTTTACTGCCGGCAACAAATTCAATGATCTCATCACTTAGCAGGTTTGGTTCTATTGATGAAATTCTAAACCGGTCAACGGCTCCATGTTCATCGAGGGCTTTTACCAGGTCAAGAAAACTCTCGCTGCGTTCACGCCCGCCTGTTTGTCCCTTGCCAAAATCTCCAAGATTGATCCCCGTAAGTACAATTTCCTTCGCCCCACCGGCTGCAATTGAATGAACATCTGAGAGTACATTGCTGATGCTGTTGCTTCTGCTCCTGCCTCTTGCCATGGGAATGGTGCAAAAACTGCAGGTGTAGTCGCAGCCATCCTGCACTTTTAAGAAAACCCGTGTTCGCTCATTTACAGAATAAGATGGTGTGAAAATATTTACGTCTTCAATATCACAACTGCAAATGCGGGCCGAATCTCCTTTGGAGATCTCTTTCAAATGTTGGCCGATATTAAATTTTTCCTTCGCGCCCAACACAAGGTTCACCCCCGGAATGTCAGCAATTTCGGAGGGTTTTAGCTGGGCGTAGCATCCCGTGACAACTACCATCGCCTCAGGGGCCCTTCTCTGAATTCTCCTCACTATTTGCCTGCACTCCTTATCTGCGTTTTCCGTAACGGAGCATGTATTTATCACATATACATCGGCCTGCTCCTCAAAGTCTTTCTTTTCAAAACCTTCATTTTCCAGCATTCGCCCGATTGCCGTTGTCTCGCTGAAATTCAGCTTGCATCCGAGTGTATGAAGGGCCACAGTTTTTTTCATTGATGCAAAGGTAGATATAAGTAGTCTTTAGTCGGTAGTCGGTAGTCGGTAGTCCATAGTCGGTAGTCGGTAGTCGGAGTTCGCTTACCATGTCGCTTAAGCCCTGCACCTTGCACCCTGCACCCTGCACCTTGTACCC
>JAEZDA010000073.1 GCA_023433345.1 Bacteroidota bacterium
AACATATCCACTCCCATTGCTATACATTCAAGTATAATCCATGGCGTGCCTACGCCCATCAGGTAACGGGGTTTATCATTGGGGAGGTTATCGCAGCACAACTGGCATATTTCGTACATCTTCTCAATTGGTTCACCTACGCTCAAACCCCCAATTGCGTTACCGGTGGCGTTTTTTGAGGAAATGAATTCGCAAGATGCTTTACGCAGATCAGTATGGATGCCACCCTGCACAATGGGAAACAGGTTTTGCGTATAGCCGTAACGGTCTGGCGTAGACGTAAAACGCGTGAAGCACCTGTTAAGCCAGCGATGGGTGAGCTCCATTGAAGATTTTGCATAAGAATAGTCGCTTCCGCCGGGCGGACACTCGTCGAATGCCATAATAATGTCGCCCCCAATTGCCTGTTGGATGTCCATCACTTTCTCAGGTGAAAAAAGATGTTTGCTACCATCTATGTGTGATTGAAATATTGCACCTTCTTCAGTGAGTTTCCTGTTATTGGTCAGAGAAAATACCTGGTAACCTCCGCTATCGGTTAGTATGGGCCGGTTCCAGGAATTGAATTTATGAAGTCCGCCTGCTGCTTCAAGAACCTCGGTGCCGGGGCGGAGGTAAAGGTGGTAGGTGTTACCAAGAATTATTTCGGCTTCTATTTCAGTTTGAAGTTGCTGTTGTGTAACTGCTTTTACGCTTCCGACTGTACCGACGGGCATGAAGATGGGTGTGTTGATGGAGCCGTGGTCGGTAGTGATAGTGCCGGCGCGGGCATTTGAGGAGGTGTCAGTTGGGAATAGGTTGAAAGAGAGGGCGGGCATAGCGATTTTTTAAAGGGCAAAAGTAAAGTAATTGAAACTGCGTAGTGTGGCTAGAATGCCGGGATCCCTCGTAATCTTCCTCATCTGGCATCTGTCAACACCTCGTTTATCCAGTCTCTTCCCCTTAATACACCAGTTTGGGGAATTGACAGAGATTGGTCTGCTTTAGATCTTAGTGAACTAAAAAGATCGCTATGTTCAAAGGAATGACTCTTGAAGATTTCAACAAAACTTTTAAAACCGAGGATAGCTGCCGCCAATATCTGTTTACCATAAAATGGGAAGAAAAGTATGTCTGTGCGCGGTGCGGCAACAACAAATTTTGGAAAGGCAGAACCTGGTTTTATGCGCGTTGTTCAAAATGCAGGTTTGATGAATCAGTAACGGCGAATACCTTGTTTCATAAAATTCAAATGCCACTTCTTAAAGCCTTCTCTATTGCTTTTCACATCGGTATTTTAAAAAATGGCATTTCAACGGTTACGTTGGGAAAAATGTTCTCCTTAAACCAAAAAACCGCGTGGCTTTTTAAGCGAAAAGTTCAGGAAGCAATGGGAACAACCATTTCAGATGAGAAGTGGATAATCGTGAATACCAAAATCAGCAAAATTGACAGCATTGTTTTAACCCATCGGGATGAAAATTTAAATAGCCTGCAAAGAGTAAGTGTAAAAATTGAAAAAAAGCAATGTCCCCGGAAAAAGAAGGAGATCATTACTTGTGAGCCGATAGTGGCAGATGGTTCTGTTGAACTTTGCGAACTGATCGCGGGTAGATATGTGGGAGAGAAAAAAAGTATTATTATATACAATTTTAAACATTGGCTCACCGGAACTCACCACCATTGTTCAGATAGATATCTGCGAGGCTATGTTGATGAATTCTTTTTTAAGCTGAACCTATGCCATCAGGAAAATATGATTTGGCATCGGATAATTGAAGCTATGATTTGCTCAAAGCCCTATTTTATTACCAAGGTGCGAAGAAAACGGATAAACGTGTGAGGGTAGAGAAGAGCAAGGAGATAAAAGGCTTAAACATTTTCATTACACGAAATATCCCCCCCTCCAACTCCCCCATCATTCAACTTTCAAACCTACATTTGCACCCATGTATTTCACCAAGCTGCTGATGCACTGGCCACTGATCATTTTTATCCTCTTTTGCCTGGTAGCCCTCACCCAAATCCTTTACTACTTATTTTTCTTCCTCCGCCTTGCCTTTCATAATCCTGAAACAAAAAACATTTCTCAAACTCATCCCGTAAGCGTGATCATTTGCGCAAGAGATGAGGCTGAAAACATCGCCCGAAACCTGCCGGGCAGCCTCGTTCAACAATATCCAACCACACACGAAGTGATCGTGGTGAACGACAACTCCTTCGACGAAACAAAATATCTACTCGAAGAACTGAAGAAAAATTTTCGCCAACTCCAGGTGGTTGAACTCACTCAGGAAGCTAAAATGATCCCGGGAAAGAAATTCCCACTGAGCATCGGCATAAAGTCGGCAAAGCACGAAATAGTTCTTCTAACAGACGCAGACTGCGTTCCCGCCAGCGAACATTGGATCGAAAAAATGCAATCAGCATATTCACAAAACACTGAGATCGTTCTCGGCTATAGCCCTTATAAAAAACAAAAAGGAATTCTCAATAAACTTATACGATGGGAAACCTTTCATACAGCGCTGCAGTACCTCAGTTACGCACTTGCCGGCATCCCCTACATGGGCGTCGGAAGAAACCTTAGTTATAAAAAGGCAGTGTTCTTCCGGCAGAAAGGTTTTTCATCTCATAATAATATCCCGGGTGGCGATGATGATCTTTTTATAAACAAAGTAGCCACGAAAAAAAACACTGCCATCCAGGTGCATCCGGATAGCTTCACATACAGCAGGCCCGCACAAACATGGCATCGTTGGAAAAAACAAAAGGAAAGGCATTACACTACAGGAAAATTTTATCGCCCCTTGCATAAATTCTTACTCGGCACCTACTCTTTCACCCAGTTCCTTTTTTTTCCTGCCTTCCTCGCTGCGCTTTTATTCTTTAGCTGGAAACTTGCTCTTATAATTTTCGCGGCGCGACTTATTTTGCAAACGATAGTTTTCTGGAAAACAATGAACCGGCTTGGTGAAAAAGACCTGTTCCCTCTTTTCATACTGCTGGATATCTGGATGTTTTTTTATTACCTCATCTTTGCAAAAAGCCTGGTAAAAAAACCACAGGAAACCTGGAAATAATGCAAACCATCCTCAAATATTTTTCCGATTTCTCTTCCACGCAGCTTGAGCAACTTGAAGGACTAAAACCCCTTTATGAAGAATGGAATCAAAAAATAAATGTGATCAGCAGGAAAGACATGGATCACTTCTACCTGCATCATGTACTGCACTCCCTTACCATTGCTGCACAATTTGAATTAGCACCGGGCTTTGAAGTGCTTGACCTTGGCACCGGCGGCGGATTTCCGGGACTGCCCCTGGCCATTATGTTTCCCGAAGCGAACTTTCTTCTGGCAGACAGTATCAATAAGAAACTTAAGGTGATCGAAGCAGTGGCAGATGAACTGAAAATTAAGAATATAACGGTAAGGCATACACGCGTAGAAGATATCAAAAACAAAAAGTTTGATGTGGTTATCTCCAGGGCCGTTGCACCCTTAGGCGAACTTTGGCGCTGGAGCAAGCCTCTTATCAGAAAGGGAAAAACGGAGCCAAACGGACTGATCTGCTTAAAAGGCGGCGACCTTACAAAAGAGATCTTCGAAAGTGGCTGCAAACCTCATGTGTGGGAAATAAACGGATTCTTCGAAGAGGAATACTTTAAAGAAAAATTTCTGCTGTATCAAAAGGCATAACGGATTCGCACAAACGAAATTTCATTTTATTTTGGGCGTGTCCCCCGATCCCCGCACCTGCGGGGCCGGGGGCCGGGCTATTGGCTTACCCCGGCCGAAGCGCCCGCGGGGGTACCGCCGCTATCCCTCACGCATTTCGCGCTTTTTAAAAGGAGACTGGTTCTATTGAACCTTCCATTTATTATTCTTTCTCCAAACATCCGCCATTCGTTTTGACGGATCGATCTCTATCAACTCGATCTCTTCCATCCCCTTACCAGAAGAAATAGTGTATACAGGATGCGTCCATTTCCATGCATCCCACACCTTCCTGCCTGCGCCGGAGTGCTCATTTTCTTTGGCGCCAAACATCAGGTTGAGAGGAATGTAGTGCCATTCAGATGAACCGTCTTTAAAACTGATCTTCACATCAACGGGCATCGGCATCTTCCCTACTCTCCTCAATTGAATTTTACTTTCCTTTCCGTCACTCCACACACTGTCAATTGCATAGTCGATCGTTTTGGTTGAATTTACCCAGTATTGTTTGTACCAATTCAATTGTATGCCGGTTTCAAGCTGAGCATGCCTGATGAAATCGTCTGCAGTTGGGTGCGTAAATTTATACTTGTTGTAAAAAGACTTTAAAACTGCATCTCTTTTATTTGCCCCGATTATATAGCCAAGCTGCTCAAGAAAAACCGCCCCCTTGGAATATGCAGCTATCGAATAGGCAAAGTTAGTATTGAAATGATCGGCATGCGTGGTTAAAGGCTCTTCAAGTTCGGAAGTTACCAGTCCGTAATAATTTTCATAGCTGCCGGCATGATCTTCCGGAAGTATTTCCGTCATCTCCCTCAGGTAAACATTTCCGGGGTTTGCGGCAGAACGGTCCCTGTAATCCTGAAGGCCGGAACGTTTATAGTAAAATTTACCAACAAGTTCTTCGGCGAAATTTGTGAAACCTTCATCCATCCATGCGTACAGGCTTTCATTGAACCCGAGAACCATCTGGTACCAACTGTGCATCAGTTCATGAAAGGCAGTGCCGAGTGAGGGCCCGTTCAACAATGTGCCCATCGCATATTCCATTCCGCCATCACCACCCTGTATAAATGAATACTGTGGATATGGATACTTCCCAAACCTTTCTTCCACAAAAGGAAAAACTGTAACGGCGGCATCAGCAACTTTCTCCCATGCCTGGTCGTTAGCAGAATCTCCCGGCTTATCATTGTACACTACATGTATAACAGGGCCGTTCGGTATGTTTCTCACTAAATGCTTGTAATCGGGGTCAGCTGCCCACATGAAATCGTGTATGTCTTTCCCGGAAAATCTCCAACTGCGCTTAGCCGCAGACGTTGATTTTAGTGCTGAACCGGGCCTGTCATATCCCCATCCTATCTCCGCTGCGTTTTGCAGTACACCTGTTCCCGCAAGTTTGTAATTTTTATCAATGTTTATGGTAACATCATAATTGCCCCACACTCCATAGAATTCACGGGCAATATATGGATCGGGATGCCAGCCCATTTCATCATACTCGCACAATTTGGGATACCACTGGCTCATACTTAAACGCACGCCATTATTTGGATTATCCCTCCCGCTCCTTCGTATTTGCAAAGGAACCTGGGCCTCAAATACCATGTCTAAAACCACAGTTTTCCCTGGCAAAACCGGTGATGCAAGATCAACCTCAAGAATGGTTTCATGGTAGCTGAACTTTTGTTCCCTGCTATTCATTTTAATTGAGGAGATCTTCTGATACCCTATCTCATTCGGTTGAAGTTTTGAAATGCGGTCCTTCACACGCGAATCCCAATCTGCCCGGCCATTCACCTTATTTTTTCCCAACTCCTGCGAACGCACATCCATGCTGCTTCCTGGTTGAAAGGCGTTAAAATAAAGATGATAGAAAAGGCGCTTTAGCGTATCGGGGGAATTATTTGTATAAGTGATCTTCTGCGTGCCTGTAAACCGGTTCGTTTCAACATCCATGTTTATGTTCATCACATAATCTGCACGCTGCTGCCAGCGTTTATCCTGCGCCGTTAGTGAAATGGTAAGTAATGCAAAAATTACAAATGATAAATATTTCATAGCTTTTATTGTGCCGGGAAATTAGCGGAAATGTTCTTAATGAAATGGAAAAGTTGATCGGACTACCGCCTACGAACTACAGACTACAGACTACCGACTATCAAGTTTTTTTCCCGACCCCGCAACTACAATTACGATTTCTCCCTTTACAGACTTGTTGTTGAAATGATCGTGCACTTCACTAAGTGTACCGCGCTTGTTTTCTTCAAACTTCTTGGTTAGCTCACGGCTCACACAACAATGTCTTTCAGCGCCGAAATATTCAATGAATTGAGAAAGTGTTTTTACAAGGCGCATCGGGCTTTCATAAAAGATCATCGTGCGCGTTTCTTCTGCCATTCGAAGTAAAAAAGTATGACGGCCTTTTTTCAGGGGAAGAAATCCTTCAAAACAAAAACTGTCCATTGGCAAACCACTGTTCACCAGTGCGGGCACAAATGCTGTGGCGCCTGGCAGGCACTCAACTTTTATATCGCGGGAAATGCATTCTTTTATCAAATGATATGCAGGATCACTTATTCCGGGAGTTCCTGCATCAGTAAGCAATGCAACGGTTTTACCGGCTTCCATTTGGTCGGCCAGGTGGGCCGAAACTTTATGTTCGTTATGTTGATGATAGGGCGATAATGGTTTGGAGATATTATAATGATTCAGCAGAACTGATGATGTACGAGTGTCTTCAGCGAGAATCAGATCGACAGACCGCAGAACCTCCACTGCCCTGTAGGTAATGTCGCCTAAATTCCCGATTGGTGAAGGCACCAGGTAGAGCATTCTGAATAATTAGGAGTGAAATTATTATCATTCGATCACCGAAACTTCAAAAGTTTCCATCACGGGGTTGGCGAGCAGTTTCTTTGCCGCTTCACCGGCGAGGGATACGGCTTCCTCTTTAGTTGAGGCATTGATGCGCATATCTATGCTTTTGCCAACTCGAACATCGTCCACAGCACTTAGGCCAAGGTTTTTCAAACCACCCATCACTGCTTTTCCCTGCGGATCCAGCAGATCTTTCAAGGGCATAACTTTCACCTGAACTGAATAAGTCATGAGTAATTTTTGAACCCCAAAGATAGAATAATGTAAGCGAGAAATATTACAGGTACTGCAAGCCAGCCCAGCAAAAGAATGGAAACGATACCGGTAATAAACAATATGTATCTCGGCAGGTTACTCTTCATGCTGAAATTTTTAAACTTCATCGCAAGCATGGGAAGATTGCTTACCATCAACCAGCTCAGCAGAAAAATCATTCCGTAAAGAACCCATTTATTTAACAGCAGGGCGCGGATGCCGGGGAAAGATTCACCCCAATAAATCATAGGAAGGGAGGCCACCATTAATCCCACAGCGGGAGTGGGCATTCCGCGAAAACCGAACTTCTGGTTTTCATCGATGTTAAATTTACCAAGCCGGTAAGCCGCAGCCATTGCAAGCAAGAGTGCCGGCACAAGCCAGAGCATTGAAACATTGATACCATCCTCTTCCGCCACCCAGCTCATTCGTAAAAACTGGTAAAGGATCATCGATGGTGCCACACCAAAGCTCACTACGTCTGCAAGAGAATCCAGTTGCTTGCCCAATTCAGAAGTTGCACCGAGCACCCTTGCAACAAATCCGTCCAGGAAGTCGATTACTGCGGCGATAGCAATATAAACCGATGCAAGCCGGAGATTTTCGGAAACGGCAATGAGTTGCGATCCTTCATCATCATAATGAAGAACAATGCCGTTTTGCAAAATACTGATGATGGCAAGGCAACCGAACAGCAGGTTGAGCAGAGTAAATAGATTTGGTATTAGTTTCAAGAATAACTGTTTAATTAAAACCTGGATAACACTCAGGCTTTCATTAATGCTTCAATTTCATCGGTGGTGATCGGTATATTTTTCATCAGGTCTTTATTGCCTGATTTCGTGATCCAGTAATTATTTTCGATCCTGATACCCATCGCTTCATCTTCAATATAAATTCCGGGTTCGATGGTGAAAACCATACCTGCTTTTATAGGCTCGGTCATGGTGCCAAGATCGTGTACATCGATCCCTAAATGATGTGAAATGCCATGATACAGATATTTGCGATAGGCGCGATTATCCGGGTCTTCATTTCTTATATCTGATTTTTTCAGCAACCCTATCTTTTGAAAGATCACCGTTGCCTGATCTCCCACTTTTTCAGTGTATTCTTTGATACTTATCCCTGGTTTCAGAATGGAGGCGCAATAGCGATGCAGATCCAGGCAGGCATTGTAAACCGTCTTCTGCCTCCTTGTGAACTTCCCGTTTACAGGCACCGTACGTGTGAGATCAGCATTATAACCGCCGTATTCCGCACCGAAATCCATCAGCAACAGGTCGCCATCCTTACATTCAGCATTGTTAGATACGTAATGGAGTATGCGGGCATTGTCACCACTTGCTATAATGGAGCCATATGCAGGGCCTGCAGATCGTTGGCTTAAGAAGGAATGATAAATTTCCGCTTCAATTTCATACTCCATGATGCCGGGCTTAATAATCTTCAGCAGGCGACGGAACGTATTCTCCGTGATGTTCATGGCCTGTTGCATCACTTCAACTTCGAGGGCAGATTTCACGGCGCGCAGGTCGCGGAGTATCGGTGCGGAACGACGGTATTGATGCAAAGGATATCTGTCTTTCATTTCTTTTGCATAGCGATAATCGCGTACCGGAACGAGATTACTCTTCCGGTTGTTTTCATTGCTGTTGAGGTAAATTACATCATGCAGATGTATCCATGGCTGCAGCAATCCATCCAAAGCATCGAGCCATACAATTGTTTCTATACCGGATATGTCCGTGGCCTCCTTCGCGCGAAGCCGGAAGCCATCCCATTTTTCCTTCAACTCGTTAGGCCGAACAAGTACGAGCACTTCGCGGTAGCGCGGATCAGCATGACCCGGCATCAACACCAACATGGTGTCTTCCTGCTGGATACCTGTCAACCAGTATAAATCGGAATTTTGTTTGAAAGGATGGAGCGCATCACCGTTAGTTGGTAATTCATCATTACTGTTGAAGATCGCGATGGAATTTTTTTCCATTCTCCCGGCAAACCTTTCCCGGTTCTGGCGAAAAATATCTCTATTAAGCGGAAGATGCTTCATGATATACAATTCAGTGCTTCAATAATCTGCAATATACAGGTTTTGAGTACTTATACGTATATGAAACAGGCTTTCAGAAACCGTCGGCCGGCATTTCAATTTTAATAATTGCCACGGGAACAACTGTCGTTTTATTTATCATTTATTAACTTTGCAACCTCACAAAAACATTAAATCAACCCGAAATGTCTGCAACAACCATGTTAGTTCCACCGACAGCTGCTTTAGAGAAACTGGGAATAAAATCAACGAATAAAGTTCATTACCAGGAAAGTCCGTCAGAGCTTACCCAACATACCGTAAGCCGCGGTGAGGGTGAATTGAATGATACCGGGGCACTTGTAATTAAAACCGGCGAATTCACTGGCAGAAGCCCGAAAGATAAATTCATTGTTAAAGATGATATCACCGGTGATACTGTAAACTGGAACGATTTCAATCTTCCTATCGAAGAAAAGTATTTCGACCAGATGTATGACAAACTGGTTGCGCACCTGAGTTCGCGTGAAATTTGGGTTCGTGATTGTTACGCTTGCGCAGATCCAAAATACAGGTTGAATATCCGGGTGGTGAATGAACTCCCTGCCAATAATCTTTTTGCTTATAATATGTTTCTTCGCCCGACGGAATCTGAACTGGATAATTTCCAGGCAGACTGGCATATTCTGCAGGCGCCGACCTTCGTTGCAGATCCTAACACCGACGGTACAAGGCAGCACAACTTTGCCATGGTAAGTTTCAAGAAGCGTATCATAATGATCGGGGGAAGCGGGTATACGGGAGAAATGAAAAAAGGGATCTTCACCATTCTGAATTATATTTTGCCGCATGATAAAAATGTACTGAGCATGCACTGCTCGGCTAACATGGGAAAAGACGGTGACACTGCTATATTCTTCGGCCTTAGCGGTACTGGTAAAACTACTTTAAGTGCCGACCCTAATCGTATGCTTATAGGAGATGACGAGCATGGATGGACCGATGATTCCGTTTTTAATTTTGAAGGCGGCTGTTATGCAAAGACAATTGACCTCAGCGAGGAAAAGGAGCCGGAAATTTATCATGCAATCCGCCCCGGGGCTTTGGTTGAAAACACCACATTTTTACCCGGTACAAATAAGATAGACTTTGCGAGTAAAGAGATCACCGAAAACACGCGTGTTTCTTATCCATTAACTTTCATCAGTAATGCTCTGGAGCCGTCGATAGGCAAAACTCCAAAAAATATTTTCTTCCTTACGGCGGATGCTTACGGCATTCTTCCCCCGATCAGCAAACTTTCCCCTGGTCAGGCTATGTACCAGTTCATCAGCGGTTATACGGCCAAGGTAGCGGGAACAGAGGCGGGAGTTAAGGAACCGACATCAACATTCTCCGCATGTTTCGGCGCACCCTTCCTTCCATTACACCCTGGCAGGTATGCTGAAATGCTTGGTGAAAAAATGAGGAAGCATAATGTAAATGTATGGATGATAAATACCGGATGGAGCGGAGGGCCATATGGTGTTGGTCAGAGAATGAAGCTTCCCTACACAAGGGCAATGATAACTGCAGCGCTGGAAGGTAAGCTTGATAATGTAGAGTTTGAAGAACACCCGGTGTTTGGAATGCAAATGCCAACGGAATGCCCGGGGGTTCCATCGGAGGTATTAAACCCGCGCGAAACTTGGGCTGATAAAACTGCATATGATGAAAAAGCAAAAGATCTGGCCAGCCAGTTCCGCAAGAATTTTGAAAAATATGCGAATGGTGTAAATGATGAAATACTGGCTGCAGCACCGAAAGCCTAAACGAAATTCCTTCTACGCAAAAGAGCCGCTCGATGAGTGGCTCTTTTTATTTATGAAGAATGTTTTACACTAAATCTTTTTATACTCTTTTCTTAGGGTGAAATAACTTCGAGGCAAGTGAAGCATTTCGTAATCCATTCGAAGGTGAAAACACCTCCAGAGGCTATTAGCAAATCAGCACATTTCTATTTCATCAAATTACTTGTACCTCCGGAATGTCACCTTCTACGATCAGCCTTCCTGCGGTTTTCGATTTTATTTCTTCCACGGATACGCCCGGGGCTCTCTCGAGAAGTTTAAATCCGTTTTCTGTCACTTCAATGACCGCCAGGTCGCTTACAATTTTTTTCACGCAGCGTTTACCCGTCTACGGTAGTGTGCATGATGGAAGCAGTTTGCTTTCGCCTTTGGGGTTAGTGTGCATCATGGCCACAACAATGTTCTTTGCGCTTGCCACGAGATCCATCGCACCTCCCATTCCTTTCACCATTTTACCGGGGATCTTCCAATTAGCTATATCTCCATGTTCACTCACCTCCATTGCTCCCAGTACGGTAAGGTCAACCTTTCCCGACCGGATCATTCCGAAGCTCATGGCGCTGTCGAAAAAAGCAGAGCCGGGCAGGGTTGTAATGGTTTGTTTACCCGCGTTGATCAGGTCAGGGTCTTCTTCGCCTTCAAAGGGAAAGGGCCCCATACCTAAGAGCCCGTTCTCGCTCTGCAGCACAACGCTGATGCCATCGGGAATGTAATTTGCAACCAGGGTGGGAATCCCGATTCCAAGGTTAACATAGTATCCATCCTGCAATTCCTTCGCAATGCGCTGGGCAATCTGGTTTTTATCTAATGCCATGATTCAAATATTTATAATGTTGTTTTTTGCTGGTCGTCAGGATCTTGTTCTTACTGTTCTTTGTTCGATCCTTTTTTCATAATTACTTCCCTGGAAGATACGATGCACATATATGCCTGGCGTATGAATTTCGTTGGGGTCCAATGAACCGGCTGGAACCAGCTCTTCCACTTCAGCGATTGTTATCTTTCCGGCCATTGCCATAAGTGGATTAAAATTTCGGGCGGTCTCTTTATAAATAAGGTTACCCATAGTGTCTCCCTTCCATGCCTTAACCAATGCAAAATCTGCATCGAAGGCCATTTCGAGCAGGTAATCCTTTCCATTAAAATTTCTTACCTCTTTACCTTCCGCAACTTCGGTTCCAACACCGGCAGGGGTGAAAACGGCCGGCATTCCATAACCGCTTGCCATGCATCTGGTTGCAAGCGTACCTTGGGGGATAAGTTCTACTTCAAGTTCGCCAGACAACAACTGCCTTTCGAACTCAGCGTTCTCTCCCACATAAGATGCTATCATCTTTTTTAATTGTCTTCCTTTCAACATCAAACCAATGCCAAAATCATCCACGCCCGCATTGTTGGAGATACAGGTTAGATCATTCACCCGCATTTCCACCAGGGCCGCAATACAGTTTTCGGGAATTCCACAAAGGCCGAAGCCGCCCAGCATGATAACACTTCCGCTTTTGATATCACTCAGCGCATGAGTGGCATTTTCATAAACTTTTTTCATAATTATTCTATTGAACCTCGAGACGCAAAGAATCCCTGTACCAGGTCTCCCCTCTTCTTTTCTTGGGAGAAACCGCCTGATGTTGGGCCATTACGGAATCAAGTATCGGTATAAATATTTCAGAATTTGCCATATAGTGATCCAGGCTGCGGTAATATTCTTCACGCGTTACGCCGTGGCTTTTAAAAATCGATTCCTGCAGTAAGGCGTTCTCACGGGGAGGGTTAAACGAAGAATCTCCCTGGCTTTTGGTAAAAACAAAAACATCGGCTTCCACTACATCCCACAACACGGATTCCATTTTTTCCGGAGGTAAAATTTTTCCGCCATCATTTTTTCGTGAACAGGCGGATATTATAAGTAAAAGGAAAAATATCAGGCGATAGGTCATTTCAATTCGTCCCTGTATTTTGTTGCGTTAGTAAGATCGAGTTTGGCAAGCAATTCTCTCGCGCGCACTTTATCCTGAGGCATTGCCTTCTTAAATACATTGATCCATTCAGCAGATTTTCCCTGGAAAAAGAACTGGTTGATCATCGTATTCGGGTTATCGTTATTAAAACTTTCCAGCAGTGTTAGCACATTCAATAATTCGGCGCGGGCTACTTTTTCATCTTCGTACAATTTATCCATGCCGAGGCGATAATAATTGTAATACACATCATGCATTACATTATACCTTGTGTTGATCATGTTTTCCACCAGCCAATAACGGTTTCTCACATCATCAAATGGTTTCCATCCTGTGATTCCGCGACCATCAGGGGCATTGTTTACAATGTTCTGCGCCTTTTGGAAATAAGGAACGCCACCTTTCAGTGAAAAAGAATTATAATCGAAACCGAGCACAAGGTTAGCATAATAAGCAAAGACCGCTGTGAGATTAGAAACAAGAGGATCAGACCCTGAAACACGGTTATCATTAAATTCCAGTTGTTGAAATTCAACATACTTAAATACTACGCTTTCATCCTTAAAGTTTATGAGAGGGCTTTGGTAGCTTGAATTGAAAACAGGCCGTGCAGCCTGGATGGTGAGTTGTGCCGAATATACGTTTTGCTCCTGCGTAGGCTCAACATTAAGCAGAAAGTTGCAATCAATTTTTTCTGCAGGATCGAAGCCGTCTGAAGACCATTTCCTGTTGTTCATGAAATTATTGAGTGCAGTTTGCAGGGTGGTGAATGTATTTCTGTTCACATTATTGCCGACGCGGTTGGCAACAACTGAAACCCTTGCATTCAATTCCTGCGAGAAACCCTGAACCTGCATGAATACCAGCAATATGATAATTCTGAATTTAGTCATTGGAAAGAATCGTGTTTATTATATCTGCTGCAACAGCCCGTTTACTTTTTATTTCAAATGGAAAACGCCTGCCCTTCCTGTCAAAAATAGTGATTTTGTTAGTGTCTGTTCCGAAGCCTGCGCCTTCATCCCTGAGAGAATTCAGTACAATGTAGTCTGCATTTTTTGCCTGCAGCTTTTTCAATGCATTCTCCTCTTCATTAAATGTTTCAAGTGCAAAACCAACAAGCAACTGTCCATCTTTTTTGGAAGCTCCGAGAGCTTTTAAGATATCCGGCGTTTTGGTAAGTTCGAGAACCAGTGAGTCTGAATTTTTTTTGATCTTTTCTGTGGCGGCTTCAACAGGGCGATAATCTGCAACAGCAGCTGAAAGAATTGCTATATCAGCATCAGGGAAATATTTCAGACAAACCTCGTGCATTTCCTCTGCAGTTTTCACATGAACCACATTCACGCCGGCGGGAGCTTCTGCAGAACCCGGCCCCATTACCAGCGTCACTTCAGCGTTACGTTCACGAAAAACTTCTGCTAATGCGACTCCCATTTTACCGGTACTGAAATTTCCTATAAATCTTACCGGATCAATCGGTTCATAAGTTGGTCCCGCCGTGATCAGCACCTTCTTACCTGCGAGTTGATCGTTCATGGAGAATTTACTTTGAAGTAATTCCAGAATCTCTTCAGGTTCTGCCATTCTTCCTTCTCCATTTAAACCGCTGGCCAGTTCTCCCCTGCTCACCGGAATAACTTCATTTCCGTAAGAAATAATTTTTCGAATATTCTCTTTCGTAGATTGGTGAAGCCACATGTCTTCGTCCATTGCAGGCGCAACAATCACCGGACAGGTTGCGGAAAGATAAACGGCCATCAATAAGTTATCGCATAGGCCGTTGGCCATTTTGGCCAGGGTGTTACAACTTAACGGAGCGATCAGCATTACGTCTGCCCATCTCCCAAGCATTACGTGGTTAGCCCAGGAATCGTTCTCCGCCAGGTCGTGAAGTACAGGATTTTTTGAAAGGGTGGCCAAGGTAAGGGGAGAAACGAATTCCTTCGAAGACGGCGTCATTATCACTTTCACTGTTGCGCCTGCTTTTACCAGCAAACGCACCAGAGAGGCTGTTTTATAGGCCGCGATACTTCCTGATACACCTATTAAAATTTTCCTGTTCTTCAGCATAAAAAAAACGACGGCAAGCGCCGTCGGTAAAATTATAGTTTCTTATGTAAAAGAAATTGAAATGTTGTTAGCTGAAAAGATCCTCATCGTTCTGACGGAAGTAAACTTTTTCTTCCAAAAATTCTGTTGTTGCAAGTAAAGCAGGATTAGGCATGCGCTCATAAGCACGTGAGATCTCGATCTGCTCCTTGTTTTCATGAATTTCCTCAAGACTGTCAGTGTGGCTTGCGAACTCTTCAAGTTTGTTGTGCAATTCTTCCTTTATTGTAATGTTGATCTGGTTCGCCCTTTTTGCAATGATCGCAATTGATTCGTAAAGGTTGCCGGTCTTTTCCTTTATTTCAGAAAGTTTTTTAGGCTCAACAACACTGCTTGTATTAGAGCTTAGCTGACGACGGATTTTGCTCATTTTTTAATTCTTTGATTTGATTTAAACTTAAATTTTTATATGATTCTGCTTCTTTCGCTAAACCTCCATCAGGGAAACGATCGGCGAAATCATCACATTCCTGCACCACCTTTTCATAACGTTCAAGTTTGCGGCTCTCGATACTTAGCTGAGCAAACCTGAAGTAAGATTTTATCACCTGTAATTTATATTCCTCGGCCTTCATAGACTCCGGAAAATTATTCATCAGGTTGTCATATGCAATTCCCGCAGCGCGGAAATGCCCAAGATCATAATACAGCTTAGCGCCACGTGCCTCTTTTTGTTCAAGCTTTTGGCGCGACTTATCAATTATTTCCGATGCTTCTTTATTTCGCGGTGAACCCGGGTGCGTATTAATAAAGGTTTGCATCATCATCATCGCCTTCTGGGTATTGCTCTGATCCAGATCTATTTTGGGAGATTGCTTGTAAAAGCTGTAGGCCCTCATATAGTCCACTTCCTCAGCACGCTCACTTGTAGGGAACACTTCAAGATAACCTTTGAATAAATTCTCTGCATCACGATAAAGACCCATGTGATAAAAGCTGTAAGCATATTTATAATACAGGTCCTCAAATTTTGTATTACCCTTATAAACAGTGAACAGTTCCTCGTATAACTGTTGCGCGTAACGATATTTTTTCTTGCTGAAATACTCATCAGCCTTTTTCAATTTGTACTCCGGATCCTTGCTTTTTTGCACCTTTGCAAAATTGCTGCAGGAGGTAAGAAAAAGGGAAACTGCCAGTAATAAAAAGAGATTCCGCATAAAGGGGGCAAAATTACGGAAAATTCTTAATTAGTTCCTTGTTAATAGTTCCGGTTTTGGGGTTTTGCGAAATTACAGGCAGGTTCATTCAAAGGACATCTGAGACGGTAGCGAGAATAGAAGTCGGGAGTTGTTGGTAATTATTCTTTACCCTGCACCCTGCACCTTGTACC
>JAEZDA010000059.1 GCA_023433345.1 Bacteroidota bacterium
GCCTGAAGATCCTGTGGAGCTCGGAGAAGTGGAGTCGCTCGAAATCGATAAAGTGATCTTTAAGCACCGGTCTGCCAATTCCAATTCCATTGATGGCATTTCGTTTAAAGCCAAACTTGGCGATTCAATTGCATTTGTTGGCCCATCGGGGTCGGGCAAATCAACATTGATAAAGCTGCTTGTAGGGTTATACACGCCCACATCCGGGAATATTTACTTTGATGATGTATCGGTAAGGGATATACGCTACAATCGCATCCGCAGGCAGATAGGGTTTGTTACCCAGGAAACGCAACTCTTCTCGGGCACTATCAGGGAAAACCTCCAGTTCATAAAGCCCGGTGCAACAGATGAAGAAATGCTTTCGGCCCTTAAAAGTGCATCTGCTTATACGCTTTTGCAAAAAGGCAACAAAGGGCTTGACCTTGTACTTGGTGAGGGCGGAACGAAACTATCGGGAGGTGAAAAGCAAAGACTGTCAATTGCCCGCGCCATGTTACGCAATCCGCGTATTTTGATTTTTGATGAAGCAACAGCATCGCTCGATTCCCTCACCGAAGAAGAGATCACTCAAACGATAGGCAATATAGCAGAAGAAAAGCAACAGATCATTCTTACTATTGCGCACCGGTTAAGCACTATAATGCATGCGAATATTATTCACGTACTTGAAAAAGGAAAAATAACAGAATCAGGAACCCATGCGCAGTTGCTGGAGAGAAAAGGACTTTATTATGCGATGTGGCGTCAACAGATCGGGGAACGCAAAACCCCGGAAATGAAAATAGTCTCGCCAGGCGGTGAGACTATTTCCGTTAACGATGAAGATCCGGGAATTATTTCTTCTTGAATACCTCACCGTTCGGGAGAAGTTTCAATTTTACTTTTTCGTCTCCCTTGTTAAGTTCAACTTCATACATTTCCATGTTCTTGTCGTTTTCTTTATCTACCTCTACAACCGTATAACCGCTGTAATTATCAGTGATATACTTGTTTACAGCAGCAGGCAGGTCCTTATGTGCGATTTTGGTAGAGGTTTTTGCCCATTCGCCAGACTGACTGTACCAATCCCAATAATCTACACCATTGTTGTTGTACCTTACATAGTAGTAAGTTTGATCCATGTTCCATCCTTCATCTTCAGGGCCTGGCTGATATTTGCTCCAGGTAACTTTTTCCACTTTCGGATATTTTGTAGTAAAGGATGTTCTAACATTTTCCGGAACCTCGTCTGTTGTAACCTCTACCGCGCTTCCGGGAGCGGGGGTTGCCACTACCATAGCCGAGGTGTCAGCAGCTGCTGTAGTTGACGCATCGTCCGCAACCGTTGTTGTTTCATCTGTTTTGTTGTTGCTGCACGCCGTAAAAAATAATGCAGAGGCGAGAATTAATGCACTTGCTTTCATCATAAAGTTTATTTGTTTCTAACCCTTTCTAAAAAAACTATGCCAAAGAAAATTTTTGAAGACAAATTGCAGGAAGATGAATGTGGATATGTTGAAAAGTTGAAACGGATCTCGGCTAAACCGGAATATAATTTGCGTTTTGGGGAGTTAATTTCAATTCAAAACGAAAAAATATATGAAAGGATTTTTCCTCAACCTTATTGCTTTGCTCCTGGTGATTTCTGTTTCAGCGCGCCCCGCAACAGTGCCAACAATTTCCATTCCGCCGGCGGATAAAAATCCCGTTGAAAGTTTTCATAATGCAGTTAAGGAATTTCGCAAGCTTCCCCGAGCGGAGAAAAAATTGCGGATCAAGGAAGTGAAGAAACAGTTGAAAGAGCTGAAAAGGCAAAAAAAAGCCGGCGCAGAACGGCCGGATAAAACGCTCCTTATCGTTCTTGCCATTCTATTACCTCCATTGGCAGTTTATTTACATCAGCAGGAAATCAACAATAAATTTTGGATCAGCCTGGTGCTGACTCTTTTATTTTGGCTGCCCGGGGTGGTTTATGCATTGGTGGTTGTTCTGGATGCAGATTCATAATAAAAATTTAATTCTTATCGCACCCGTGGATCGACCCACCGATAAAGGAAATCGGAGAGGAAACTTATCACCATAAAGAGACAGGCTGAAAGAAGCACGGCACCCATAACAACAGGATAATCCAGCTTTTCAAGGGCATTCACGGTAACTTTTCCAAGCCCGTTCCATCCAAATATATATTCGATAAAGAAGGCGCCCGCGAGCAACTCTGCAAACCATCCGGTAATAACAGTAATGATGGGATTAAGCGCATTTGGCAATACGTGTTTAAAAATGACTGAAGCTTTTCCCAGGCCTTTAGCATATGCGGTACGAACATAATCTTTCTGAAGTTCATTAAGCATTGCACTGCGCGTAAGTTGTGAAATTATTGCAAGGGGCCTTATGCCAAGAGTGAAAGCGGGAAGGATCAGATTCTGAAGCCTGAGGTGAGCTTCACCGGTAACTTCATTTATCTCGTAAAGGCTGCCTGAGAAATTCAGTCCGGTATATGATTGAAGCAGGATCCCAAACACGTAGGCAATAATGATTGCTATGAAGAACGATGGGGCTGAAATACCTGCAACGGAAACAAGAATTGTTGAAGTATCGACCCAGCTACCTTTTTTTACTGCAGCCAACACGCCAAGAAGCACTCCGAATATTATCGCGAATAACATGGCACTTGCTGCAAGAAGAATTGTTGCCGGCAACACCTGTAAAAGCATCTCGGAAACCGGCCGGCGGGTTTGATAACTTTTGCCCAGGTATGGAACCTTAAGCGCTACTTTTTTATCACTGCCAATAAAAAAGCCGCGCAGGTCTTTCATTTTGATCTCTTCTGCGGAGTGAATACCCACAGGCGAAAGATCATTCATGTAAAGCACGAACTGGAGCCACATTGGTTTGTCGAGGTTCAACTCCTGCCTGATGTTCCTGATCGTTTGAAGATCTCCACTTTGCCCAACGATCATCCGGTCAGCATCTCCAAGACCCCGGAACATGAAAAAAACCAGGAGAACGATTCCTAACAAAACGAGGAAGGAGTGCAGCAACCGTTTCATTGAAGGTGTGTTAAAAAATGATCAGGGTTCTACCTTATCAAAGCTTGCCCATCCCCACTTCTCTTTCACAACCGGTCCTTTCATTTTGTAAAGCGTCGGAATACTTCTCGCAGCCGTTTTTATTGCGGTAGCGTCGAGCGAGAAGACACCATCAACCGATATTTGATTGGCTGATAGAAACCTCATGATATTATTTCGCTGCGAAGTGGCTACATAGATGGGGACATCTGAATTCTTCCGGATACGCTTAAAATTCTCCAGCCATTTTTTTGAATCTTTATTTATTTGCTGAAGGAATAGTATATAATAGACCTTGTCTCCGCCTAATATTTCTGATGTAACATCCGCTCCCGTGCTGTCTGCCAGGTTAAAATCATTGATCAGGGGAATGTTGTTCCGGCCTTTTTTCACGAGCTTCTGAGTTCTGTCTACAAATTCCCATGTACTGTCTGGCAATGCGTCTGCAGTAAATTCTTTTTGTTCGTCGCCTCTTTTATATATGAATACATAATCGAATTTATCCTGCACAGCATCAGCAGGCATTTCGCGAAGTTTCATGATGTCATTTCCTTTTCTGAAGGGCAGGCAATCTGCCACCGGCAAATTCCGGAGCACATACCATTGGAGAAACAACACTGCGGCAGTCACCAGGAATATAATTGTTCCTGAGATGAAAGGCTTAGCCAATGGTTGAATAAATCTTCTCCCAAATAGCAGTATCAAAATAAGTAACAGTAGAATTATATCTTTCGCAAAGGTTTGCATTGGTGTTATTGGTATGCAATCGCCAAAGCATCCGCAGGCGCGGATCTTCCCACTAAATAAAACATAGCTGGTAAGGAAGGTGAAGAGAATCATCAACAGCAATAACAGTATTGTAGTTATAGTTCGTTTGAACCCAAGCAACAAGGCGACGCCCAGAATGATCTCCAGCGTGATCATTATAATAGAAAAACCAAGCGCATAATCATTCAGGCTGTTCATAACTGCCGGCAACCATCCTTCATTCGCGAAGGCTTCGAAGAATTCCTGCATTTTGTAAGCAAGCCCGCGCGGATCAATTGCTTTCACAAGCCCGCTGAAAATAAATAAAACGCCGGTCAAAATCCTGGCAACGTTCACAACGATCTTCATAATAATTAGTGTTTTCCTTCGCCAATCATTATGAGGGCGAAAACTGAGTAATTAAGTATGTCAAAAAAATTTGCATCTATTCCTTCGCTGGCAATCGTAAGGCCATCGTTGCTTATAATCTGTTTTATTCTGAGGATCTTTGCCAGAATCAGGTCTGTAAAACTTTCCTGGCTCATCTCCCGCCATGCCTCATCGTAGTCGTGATTTTTGTCCGCCATCAACATCTTAGCCTTGCTTATCTGTGCATCATATAAATGTTGTACGCTTTCCACGCCCAGCATTTCCACTTCCTCTGAATTTAATTGAAGCTGGATAAGGCCTATAACCGAGTAGTTCAGTATTCCTTCGAATTCTGATTTGATATCATCTCCCACCCTTTGGGCCTGCTTCTCCTGTATGGTGCGAATGCGTTTAGCCTTAATATAAATTTGATCCGCAACGGAGATGGTTCGGTAAACGCGCCACGATGTGCCGTAATCCTTTGTCTTTTTTAAAAACGTCTGTCTGCAAACATTTACAACATCGTCAAACCTCAGTTCTGTACTCATAAGCAAGCCTGTTTCTGTGGCCTAAAAAATGGCAACTTTGTATATCTTCAAAAATACAATTAACCACGTTATGATTTCACTCAATATAGATGGTAAACTGTTGACAAGTGAGGATATTCTGATCATGGGCATCCTGAACATAACACCTGATTCATTTTTTACATCTACGTGGCAGGCGGAAACACCTGAAATCATCTCTATGGTTGATATGATGATAAAAAATGGTATGGATATTATTGATATAGGCGGCCAGAGTACAAGGCCTGGCAGTGAGCGGTTATCGGCCGATGAAGAGCTTTCCCGAATTATTCCCGTGATCAAACTGCTGCGAAGCAATTTTCCGGAACTCCCGATATCAGTTGATACCTATCAGAGCCGCGTAGCCGAAGAGGCTGTTAGTGCCGGGGCTTCTATTGTAAATGATATCAGCGGCGGAGAAATGGACCAGGATATGCTGAAAACCGTTGCAAAACTGAAAGTTCCGTATGTATGCATGCATATACAGGGGCGCC
>JAEZDA010000031.1 GCA_023433345.1 Bacteroidota bacterium
TTACGGAGGAGATGAAGATATTGTAGACGACTGTGGTAGTATAGGAGCCGAAATTTACATTGATTCGGTTGGGTATTCACGTTTTGATCATGCTTTTAATGCTTATGATTTCGGAGTCGTTCCGCCAGATAACTCCGACTTTTTCGGCAAGCCGGGCGATATCAATCCCGTAAACCCTCTTTTAGTGCCGTCAAATGATTTCTTTTTTTGTACTACAGGCGCTATGTCAACAGACCCTGATGAAGCAGCATGTGATGTTAAAGTAAACCCATTGGTGTATGATCCGAGGCCGAACAATGCACTTTTTTCTTTGAACAATCAGCAGCTTCAAAACAACGGGCATTGGGTACGCCGAAATCTTTGGTACACTTTCGTTGCCGATACCCCCGGCACTGTTTTCGTAAACGTTGTAAACAGATCCATGCCGCCAAAGAAGTTCCCTTACAGCGTTTCAGTATATAGGAGTGATGTCGATGGAACTATTTCTTTTGATATGGTAAGGTCATCAGGTTTGGTAGATTCAACCGCGTTGCAGGGCCTTGAATTTGTTGCCATGAATAAATACGAAGTTGCCTGTGATTCCGTTGTTCCTTTGGAATTTAACAGGGAGCCTTGTAATTCGCCTAACCCTAACCGTTATTATGTTGTTGTTGATATTCTGAAAGATCCTGAAGAAGTGATGAAACCAATGAGCCAGATTGATGTGAGCATAAGGATAAACCCCATGAATTCCCCCACAGCTCTTTACGATCATTATTCAACGGCGGCCGATTTGGGAAATATTGGTACTGGTAATTATTTGGCGCCTACTGGAAGCATCACATGCGCTACGGGAAGCATGGCTGATCCGGTTGTGCTGGAACCGACTTCCACCTGCTCACCTAAAACACTGTGGTACAAATTCACTACCGGGCAGAGTGCAAAACTTCTTTTCAGGCTGCGCAACGAGCAGGCAATTGCAGGAAAGGATGCCGTACAATTACTTAAAGAAATGAATCCCGGCGATTCCACAAGCGCAGGATTATATAACCTTTATCATTTCACATCAAATTATACTAACGCCACGGGGTTGTGGAACAAGGCCTGTATCGATTCCGGCACATACTTTTTGTTAGTTACCGGTTGCAATCCAGACAGCGGCGAAGTAAAACCAGAGCTGGTAATTATGGAAGACGAAGGTGATCATTGCAATACAGCTGCAGTATTGGAGGTGTCGGGCGCAGGTTCCTTTCAACGATCCCTTACACAGGATTGTCACACCATTGGCACCGGCTTCGGAGAACAAGATTCAATACTTTCCTGCCCTGCCGGAGGAACTACTGCAAATTATAAATCTTCCTGGTTCAGAATAGACATAACGGGAACGGATACACTGGATTTGAATACCTGGATTCAGCATACTACCAATGTGCCTGGATCAACGATAAAGTATCGCTTGCTAAACGGGGATTGCAATTTTATGCAAGAGCAGGTTTGTGTAAATGATGCGGGAACAATAAATACTTATCAATGCATGGCGCCGGGAAGTTATTATGTGCAGGTGTTTGTACCGGTATTTTTCAATGGTCTTAATGTAGAAGGTGATCTTACCCTTCGTGTTTCCGCAACCAGGCATGCCGGATTTTGTACTCCTGCACCTCCTTGTGCGGTTACTGCGCTCTTTACAGCTCAATACAATTGTAATACTGATGATTCGGTCAGGTTCGTAAATCAATCCTCGGCGGGAATGGGAATTTCTTATTACTGGGATTTTGGTTTTGGCTCGAGTTCAAGTTCTCTATTTTCACCTTCATTTGCTTATCCCGCACTTTCCCAAAGCGCCACTTACAATGTAAGTTTAATTGTGGTTAATAATACGCCAGGATGCGCAAGAGACACTGCCACACTTGCGGTAACAATCAATCCACGCTTTTCAGTGAACTTAGGAAATGACACTTCCGTTTGCGCTGCTGCAGCACCACATATTTTATCGGCGCCTTTGGTTCCGGGTGCATTTTATGAATGGCAGGATGGTAGCAGTGGAGGCAGCTTTGAGATAAGAGATACAGGAATTAATGTTTACTACGTAACCGTAAGTGTGGACGGATGCAGCGCTTCAGACACTATTGTGGTTAATATGGTATCGAATGATACTTTACGATCTGCAATGTTGTTATGCAGTAATGAACTCCCCTTGCAGTGGAATGGTCAGCTACTTAATTCGCCAGGAGTCTACCAGGCCCTTATACCAGGCTCGGCCGGCTGCGATTCCCTGATCATTTTGCAACTGGATACTGTCCGGTCGCCACAAGGTCCTTCTGTAACAGATATTACATATTGCTTAGGAGAAATCACTTCTCCATTGCAGGCATCACCGTCGCATCCCGGAAATTCATTAATGTGGTATCAAACTTCCAGTGGTGGTTCAGGATCAGCGGATCCGCCAGTACCTCAATCTGCCAATTCAGGCGTGACGACTTTTTATGTGTCGGAGAATAATGGCGCGTGCAATAGTGTTCGTGTAGGCCTCACCGTTACCATAGCAGACCCTCCGGAACTCGGAAATGACAGAACGGTGGAATTCTGCGACGGATCTTTCGTTGATCTTTCTGCGATGTTTGATCTAAATGGCTTTAGTGCTTTATGGGACAGGGGCGGTGCCGCTGTTGTGACACCGTCGCATGTAACTGATCCGGGAACTTACCGGCTTATCGCTGCCAACGGCGATTGCGCCGATACGGTTTTGGTTGAGCTGATCATGCTGCCCGCTCCACTAGCTGATGCAGGAACCGATACAACAGTTGTTGTGAACATACCATTTCAGCTTTACGGAACCGGTGGTGGGTTTTATTCCTGGTCTCCCACGAATCTCCTTAATGATCCTTTCCTACCTAATCCTACGGCAGTTTTGCAAACCGGCCAGGTTTTTATTCTTCAGGTTAAAGGAAGCAATGGCTGCATTTCCTATGATACCGTGAAGGTTTCAGTTTTCGAAAAGCCCGGGTTCGTGATGCCTTCTGCTTTCACGCCCAATGGAGATGGACTCAATGATATTTTCCGTCCACTGCCCGGTAAGGTGACGAAGTTGCATTTTTTGCGGGTCTTCAATCGTTTCGGGCAGATGGTCTTTCAGAGTTTTGATGGAAGCCGCGGTTGGGACGGAACCTTCCGAGGCCAAAAGCAAAACACCGGAACCTATGTGTGGGTGTTAAAGGGAAGAGATGAATTCGGAAACATCAAAACAATCTCCGGAACTGTATTGTTGATACGTGACCCGGGTTAAGCACATTTCACGTATCAAATCAATTTATCTCATAAACAATATCTCCCTGTATTTAGGTAACATCCAAAATTGATCATCAACAATCAATTCCAGTTTGTCCACATGATACCTGATCGTATCAAAATGCTTGTTCTTCACTTCTTCTGAATATTCAATAGCCTGTTTTCTAACGTCTTCTATATTGTTAGCTTTTTTGCGCGCCTCGATCATGGCTGTAACTTTTTCGCTGATTACATTCACATGCTCGGAGATCTTTGCAACGATCTCCTTCTGCGACTTCCATGAAGCTGCCGGAAGCCCTGCCGATTTCAAACCATTGATATTTTCCAAAAGCACGTTCTGGTATTTAATTGCAGCAGGCACTATCACCGTTGTTACAAGATCTCCCATCACGCGCGCCTCTATCTGTATTTTTTTTACATAAGATTCGAGCATGATCTCATGCCTCGCCTCCAACTCCGCGTGGCTGAAGATCTGGTTTCCTTCGAAAAGTTTCTTTGCTTTCTTGGTAACATAGGCATCCAGGGCGAGAGGGGCCGACTTAATATTTTGCAACCCCCGTTTTTTCGCCTCTTTTTCCCAATTCTCGCTATAACCATCACCTTCAAATAAAACTGACTTGCTTTCAACAATGTAGCGTTGAATGATCTGCATAATGGCCACTTCTTTCTTTTCCCCTTTCTCAATTAACTCATCCACTTCCGTTTTAAAATTGCGAAGGGTTTCTGCCATTATCGTATTCAATACAGTCATCGGTATCGCACAGTTTGCTGACGATCCCACCGCGCGGAATTCAAATTTGTTTCCCGTGAATGCAAAGGGTGAGGTGCGGTTTCTGTCTGTATTATCCAGCATCAACTCCGGAATACTTTTATGGATATCAAGTTTCAGGATGGCCTCATCGGTTTCATCAAAATCTCCGCTCACTCTTTTTTCAACTTCATTTAATGCGTCTGTGAGATATTTACCAATGAAGATGGAAACAATAGCAGGCGGAGCTTCATTTGCGCCGAGGCGATGTTCATTTCCGGCCGTTGCGATGGAGGCCCTGATAAGGTCAGAGTAATCATGAACGGCTTTGATAGTGTTTACGAAAAACGTAAGGAACATTAGGTTGGTCTTCGGTGTTTTTCCCGGCGCAAGAAGGTTTACTCCGGTATCAGTGGCCATGCTCCAGTTGTTATGTTTTCCGCTTCCGTTTATTCCTGCAAATGGCTTTTCGTGGAATAGTACCGTTAGGTTGTGCCTGCGTGCAACTCGCGCCATTACATCCATCAGCAAGGTGTTGTGGTCTACCGCTAGGTTGATCTCTTCAAAGATCGGCGCACATTCAAACTGAGCCGGGGCCACTTCATTGTGCCTTGTTCGCAAAGGAATTCCAAGGCGGTAGCATTCTTTTTCATAATCACGCATGAATGCATAAACCCGTTCCGGGATCGCACCAAAGTAATGATCATCCAACTGCTGGCCTTTTGCAGGTGCATGCCCGAATACTGTTCTGCCGGTCAGTTGAAGGTCGGGTCTTGCATTTGCGAGCCCTGTATCAACCACAAAATATTCCTGTTCCCAGCCTAATGTGGCGTTTACTCTTGAAATGTTCTTATCGAAATACTGGCAAACATCCACAGCGGCTTTATCTAATGCCACCAGGGCTTTCAGCAATGGCGTTTTCGTATCCAGTGATTCACCGGTATATGAAACGAAGATCGTAGGTATGCAAAGAGTTTTTCCTTCTGCTGTTTCCATGATGAAGGCGGGAGAAGATGGATCCCATGCGGTGTATCCGCGTGCTTCAAATGTTGCCCTAAGCCCTCCGCTGGGGAATGATGATGCATCCGGCTCCTGTTGAATCAATGCTGCTCCTTCAAATTCTTCAATGGGAGATCCATCACTCTTTAAAGTAAAAAATGAATCATGCTTTTCTGCAGACAGGCCCGTAAGCGGTTGAAACCAATGCGTGTAATGAGTAACCTGTTTCGTTTCAGCCCAGGCGCGCATCCCGATCGCGATCTGGTTCCCCATTACCCGGTCAATTTTTTTACCTGATTTAATGGAGGCCACGAGGCTTTTATACGCCTCATCACTCAAAAATTGCCTGGCAGTGGAAAGGGTGAATACGTTTTCGTTGAAAATGGCGGTGACTTTATCAGCAGCTTCCACCTCCGGATTTTCCCCGTTAAAACTTAATTGAGAAAGTGCCTCAAACCTTAAATTACTCATATTTTTTGTGATTATCGCACAAAAAAAAGGTTTCATGGCCGAAAAAACTAATTTATTTTACATATCCCTTAAGAATAGCGACTCTTTTCAGATCAGAATGTAACATATTTTAATTTCTAATATGAGGTTTCCTTAGGCTGATCAAAAGGGGAATGAGCAACCAGGGCAGGTAGATTGCCCGATACCGCACAATTGAACCGGCATTAGGAACGATATAGCCCGCAAACATTATAAGTGGAATTGCCACGGCGATACAAAACCAGGTGATGGGGTGGGCGCCGGTTGTATCATTTTTGAAAAGCCAATATAAAATGAGGGCAAGTATCAAAAAAGCTTCAAGGCCCAGCAACATCAACGGATCGCCAGGATATTTCCACGGCATCGGTTCAACAAAGCCATGAACAAAAGCCTGCGGGGTATTCTTTATGAGCGATATTGTTGTGGAGTGCAAGGTATCTGTGGGAAGTTGAGAGCTGGCCTGTGGAAGTGCAAAGAAGTCTGCCTGCTTCCCGGCCATTATAGCTACCGGGTTAAGCGAGGGGATAAATGAGAATATAATGAGAAGCATAAATGCTACCACGTAAACTTTTGTAAAGGCCCGGCCTACGTGCTTTTTAAGGGCTAGTATATATGCGATGGCGGCTGGCACTATCGCAATGAAAACATGGCTTCGGATAAACAATATCACGGTGGCGCAAATGAAAAGACAAATGATCCTTCTATTTCGATTACGCTTTTCCGTTAGTTTAAAAAGCAGCCAGGAAAAAACGGCAAGGGCTGTGAAAATGATTGAATCCTTATGAATTCCTGATGAGAAATAAAGTGTCGAGGGTATCAGGAAAGCTCCGGCAACGATTATCCACTTTCGTTGCGGCTTAAGTGAGAAAAAGATCCGGAACAAAGCGATGTGCCCGAAGAAGGAAATGAAGCTGAAAAACAGGCTGTTTATATAATAATTTCCACCCGAGGCGAGGTTGCAAACAGCAAGGAACTTAATGATGATGTTATTCTTCAGATCATTCCAGAATGAGCCCACACTTGTAAAAAAGCCATCATAGTTATCGTAATGCGTTCTAAAAAGGGAGAAAAAGAATTCCCGCGGATCAAGCTTTAAGAGATGTGTTTCTTCGATACCGTATTTGTTCAGCGTCCAGTAATCGTTGCCCTCTCCATAATAGTTTGCAGATATCCAACCCACGGCAGCGCCTGCCGCAACTTTTAAAATAAAAAGACCGTTCAACCATTTTCTTTCAATGCCTGCGTGGGCGGTAAACCGAAGACGGTTTATAATGAAACAAAGAATGAGAAAGTATAATACAAATAAAACGATGTGCAGCATGATCTGTTAGGTGCTTGAAAGGTATAAAATAATTTACCGTATCCACGATGCAGGGGAGTTAGTACATTTGCACTTTCCTTCCAAACCTCTACAAGTTTTATGGAAATTACAGCTTCCACAGCAGAGAAACTTCGGCTCACTTCAGAAGAGTTCGATCTCATTTGTAAAAAGCTCGGCCGCACTCCGAACTTCACTGAATTATGTGCTTTCAGTGGAATGTGGAGCGAGCATTGCAGTTATAAGAATTCTATCAAATGGCTAAAAACGCTTCCACGCGAAGGAAAAAAGATGCTAGTGAAAGCGGGCGAGGAAAACGCCGGTTTAATGGATATTGGAGATGGATACGGTGTTGTGTTCAAAATAGAATCGCATAATCATCCCTCTGCAATCGAGCCATTTCAGGGTGCCGCCACCGGAGTGGGAGGTATCAACCGCGATATCTTTACCATGGGCGCAAGGCCTATTGCATCTTTAAACTCTTTACGATTCGGAAATATATCCGATGCGAAAACGCGAAGGCTCCTTTCTGGTGTTGTACACGGAATTGGCCATTACGGAAATTGTTTTGGCGTCCCTACGGTTGGAGGCGAAGTTTATTTCGAAGATTGCTACCATACCAATCCATTGGTGAATGCAATGAGCGTTGGTATAGTTAAGCAGGGAGAAACGGTTTCTGCAACTTCATATGGAAAAGGAAATCCTGTTTTCTTCGTTGGAAGCGCAACCGGGAAGGATGGCATAGGCGGTGCATCTTTTGCGAGCGCGGAAATAACGAGTGAAAGTATTGAGGAGCTGCCCGCCGTGCAGGTTGGGGACCCTTTTCAGGAAAAGAAATTGTTGGAGGCTTGTCTTGAAGTTATAAAAACCGGCGCCGTGGTTGGAATGCAGGATATGGGCGCAGCAGGAATTATTTGCTCCACTGCAGAGATGAGTGCCAAAGGAGAGCACGGTATGCGAATAGATCTTGATAAAGTTCCTTCACGGCAGGCAAATATTAAAGGATGGGAATTGCTGCTTAGCGAAAGCCAGGAGCGTATGTTGATGGTGGTGGAAAAGGGAAAGGAGAAGTTGGTGCAGGATGTTTTTGAAAAGTGGGATCTGCCCTGCAGTGAGATCGGAGAAGTAACAGGTGATGGGATATTGCATTTCTTCATGAACGGAAACCCCGAAGCGCAACTCCCGGCGGTGGAGTTGGTGTTGGGTGGTGGTGCTCCTGTGTATTCCCGTGACACTAAGGTTCCATCATATTTTGAAAAAATAAAATCGTTCGATAAAAGTCTTATTGAAGATGTGCAGGATATAAGATCAGTTGCCGAAAAGCTGGTTAGTCTTCCGAACATTGCAAGTAAACGTTGGATCTTTGAACAGTACGATAGCATGGTTGGCACGGGTACAACCAATACCAACTCTCCTTCTGACGCTGCGGTGGTAATTGCAAAGCCGACAGGGAAAGGGCTTGCACTAACAACAGATTGCAACAGCCGTTACGTTTTTGCCGACCCTTACGTGGGCACAATGATAGCGGTAGCCGAAGCTGCGCGAAACATTGTTTGCAGTGGAGGTGAACCATTGGGTGTAACGAACTGCCTGAATTTTGGAAACCCATATGATCCTGAAGTGTACTTCCAATTTACGGAAGCAATTAAAGGGATGGGAGAGGCCTGCAGGAAATTTGATACGCCGGTTACAGGGGGCAACGTGAGTTTTTATAACCAATCTCCTGAAGGACCTGTTTATCCCACACCTACTATAGGAATGGTGGGATTGCTTGATGATATAAAGAATAAAATGTCGCTCGATTTCAAGAATGAAGGCGACTTGATCTATCTCCTTGGAAAAGTAGTTGATGATTTCGCTTCATCAGAATACCTGCATAAAATAAGAAAAATTGAGTTCAGCAAGGTGCCGTATTTTAACCTTGAAGAAGAGTTCCGTCTCCATGAGGTTTTGAAGGAAATAATCTCCGAAAAACTGATTGTTTCTGCTCATGATCTTAGTGAGGGAGGCCTTGCAGTTGCGCTGCTTGAATCTTCCTTCCCGCAAAATCTGGGTTTTAGTGTAAGCGCAACCGTTAGTAATAAACGTAACGATTCTTTCTGGTTTGGAGAGGCTCAGGGCCGCGCAATTGTAAGTGTTTCTCCTGAACAAAAAGAAAGGTTTGAAAACTCGCTGTCAAATATCCCGTTCTTACACATTGGTTTTGTTACCAAAGGAGAAATTAAAGTGAACAATGAGCAATGGGGTGATGTTGCCGGTTGGAAAGACCTTTACGAAAATGCAATCCCTTCTTTCCTAAATAATTCAACTGCAGAAAATGCTTTGTCAACCATCTGATACAATGAATGATCCTGTAATTATAGTTACAGGTGCTGCCGGATTTATCGGAAGCTGCCTGACCGGTTTTCTTAATAAAAACGGTCTTGAAAACCTTGTGCTTGTTGACGATTTCAGCCGGGAAGACAAAATTCCCAATCTTGCCGGGAAGAAGTTCATTGCAAGAATTGAACGGGATGTTTTCTTCGACTGGTTGCAAACTCAAAAGCCGAAGGTGCAGTTCTTCTTTCATTTGGGCGCACGCACAGACACAACCGAATTTGATTATAGCGTTCATCAAAAGCTAAATGTTGATTACAGCATCCGGGTGTGGCAATACTGCGTGTCAGAAAAAATTCCCCTGGTCTATGCTTCATCGGCCGCCACATATGGTGATGGTAGTCTTGGATACAAAGACGATCACAGCCTTGTGGAAAGTTTGCAACCACTTAACCCCTATGGAAAGTCGAAAAATGAATTTGACAAATGGGTTTTTATGCAAGCCGAAACTCCTCCCTTCTGGGCCGGGCTGAAGTTTTTTAATGTGTACGGGCCTAACGAATATCATAAG
This sequence comes from Bacteroidota bacterium, assembly GCA_023433345.1. Taxonomy (GTDB): domain Bacteria; phylum Bacteroidota; class Bacteroidia; order Chitinophagales; family Chitinophagaceae; genus Ferruginibacter. The sequence goes on from JAEZDA010000031.1 coordinate 9,706, forward strand.
GGTCGAATGGCCAGTGTGATCTTTCACGCGCACAGGCAAATACTGGAGAACGGACATGTGAAATTGTTCCGTTCACACAAGGCGGGCTTCAAAGACGGCGAACAGTTACGAGATTTTATCTATGTAAAAGATGTTGAAAAGGTTTGCTATTGGCTGATGATGAATTTCGAAAAGGTTTCAAGCGGGCTCTATAACCTGGGAACTGGTCGTGCCCGCACTTTCAACGACCTGGTGGCAGCAACTTTCGCGGGAATGGATCTTGAAAAGAAGATCAGTTATATCGATATGCCGGCTGATCTACGTGATACATATCAATATTTTACCGAAGCAGACATGAATAAGCTAAGGGAAGCAGGTTATACCGGCGAGATGTACACCCTCGAAGCTGGTATAACAGATTATGTGAGAAACTATCTTGTTCCCGGTAAGGCATATTAAATTTCCCCTGCTTTGATTGTATTTTAACGGCGGTGCAAAAATATTCGTGTCAGATTTTTCGATCGCTCCAAAATCTTCTTTATCTTTGCATGACCTTCAGAGGTACATCTTCTTGTACTCCGCCGGTCGCGCCGGAATCTTCATTTTTCTTTGTGTGTTCAACAGCTGTTTGTAAAAACAGGTATTGTGCATTGCTGCGAAGTTTCCATTATTAATGATAATAAGTGAATAATGGCTAAATACATTTTTGTTACGGGGGGAGTTACTTCATCATTAGGAAAGGGGATCATTGCAGCCTCGCTGGCAAAGCTTTTACAAAGTCGCGGGCTTAAAGTGACCATTCAAAAATTCGATCCTTACATTAATGTTGATCCCGGCACTCTTAATCCGTATGAGCATGGAGAATGTTATGTTACGGATGATGGTGCAGAAACAGATCTTGATCTCGGGCATTATGAAAGGTTTTTGAATATCCCCACATCTCAGGCAAATAATGTTACCACTGGTCGTATTTACCAAACTGTAATTAATAAGGAACGCGAAGGCGAATACCTCGGAAAGACAGTTCAGGTGGTTCCTCATATAACGGATGAGATTAAACGAAGAATGTTGTTGCTGGGAGAAGGTGGCCAATATGATATTGTAATTACAGAACTTGGAGGAACAGTTGGCGATATCGAAAGCCTTCCTTTTGTAGAAGCTGTGCGTCAATTACAATGGGAGATGAATGAGGAAGATTGCCTGGTAGTTCATCTTACATTAATTCCCTACCTGAAGGCCGCAAAAGAATTAAAGACCAAGCCAACGCAGCATAGTGTAAGGCTCCTAAGCCAGGAAGGCGTTAGCCCTGATATCATCGTTTGCAGAACTGAACAACCTTTATCGGAAGATCTCAAACGAAAGATCGCTCTTTTCTGTAATGTGAAGCCTGATTCGGTGATAGAGGCGATGGATGCCGGAACTATTTATGAAGTACCGCTGAAGATGTTGCAGGAAGGGCTTGATATTGCTGTATTAAAGAAATTACATATCAACGGCTATGCTGCACCTGACCTTACAAAATGGAAAGGATTTCTCGACAAATTAAGTTTCCCCAAGAGCAAGGTAACGATCGGGCTAATCGGTAAGTACCTTGAATTACAAGATGCGTATAAATCAATTCTTGAAGCATTCATTCATGCGGGTGCGATCAATCAGTGCAAGGTGCAGATCGTAAATATTCATAGCGAATATATCTCTGATGAAAATGTTGCAGACAAACTTAAGGAATTGGACGGGCTACTTGTGGCGCCGGGCTTTGGCTCCCGTGGTGTGGAAGGAAAGATCATCGCAGTGAAATATGCAAGGGAAAACAAGGTGCCTTTCTTTGGGATTTGCCTCGGAATGCAGATGTCTGTAATCGAGTATGCAAGAAACGTTTTAAGTTGGGATGCACATACCACGGAGGTAGATGCATCCACTCAATACCCGGTGATCGCCTTGATGGAGGAGCAGAAGAAGGTGAAAAAGAAAGGTGGAACCATGAGGCTTGGTGCGTACGATTGCGAGATAGTTCCCGGCACCCTTGCTCACAAAATTTATGGAGCAACCTTAATAAGTGAACGCCATCGCCATCGCTGGGAGTTCAACAACAAATACCTCGACAATTTCCGTGATGCCGGCATGATCCCTAGTGGTAAAAATCCTGTTACTGGCCTTGTTGAAATTGTAGAACTAAACGATCATCCGTTCTTTATCGGCGTTCAATATCACCCGGAGTTGAAAAGCACTGTTGAGAATCCTCATCCTTTGTTCGTTCATTTTGTAGCCGCAGCAAAACAATTTTCTGAGATGAGATCCGGAAGTATTAAAATGGAGAAGGAAACAGCCTGACATGCAGAAGTTATCAATGTCTTCCCTGAACCGCAAAAGTGTTGAAGAATTCAGGCGCTCAGAAAAAACACCCGTTATTGCCGTGCTCGAAAATGTTAGAAGCGCATATAATGTAGGCAGCGTGTTTCGTACGGCAGATGCATTCTTGCTGGAAGCTATTTATCTTACGGGATACACCGCTCATCCTCCTCATAAAGAGATCCGTAAAACCGCGCTCGGTGCGGAAGATACTGTGGCATGGAAACATTTCGCAAATGCTGCCGAAGCGATAAACGAGCTTAAGCAACAAAACTTTAAAGTATTTGCGGTAGAACAAGTGGAAAGAAGTTTGTCGCTTGAAAAGATAGAATTTGATCCTTCCTCTCCTGTTGCCGTGGTGTTTGGAAACGAGGTTAATGGTGTGGATCAGGAAACGATAAATATCTGTGACGGGTGTATTGAAATTCCGCAGTTGGGCATGAAGCATTCCCTGAACATTGCCACCGCAGCAGGTGTTGTGCTGTGGGAGATCATTCGCTCGAGGTTGTCAACATCCTCACGCGATACTGCATGATGTAAAAATTCTCCCTTGGAAAAAGTAAAAAATTATCTTTCTCTCATAAAATTCTCTCACACAATCTTTGCGCTTCCTTTTGCGCTGATAGGTTTTTTTCTTGCTGTTGAAAGCACAGGCGGAATTGACAGCAGGGTGATGGTACAAAAATTCTTTCTGGTTCTTGGCTGTATGATAACGGCAAGGAGTGCGGCGATGGCCTTTAACAGGTATCTTGACAGGCACTTTGATGCGCTTAACCCCAGAACAGCCATTCGGGAAATACCTGCCGGCATAATAACACACCGTAATGCACTTCTGTTTACCATACTAATGTGTGTTCTATTTATATCATGCACTTTCTTTATCAACCGCGTTTGCTTTTATCTTTCTCCGGTTGCACTTTTTGTTATTTTGTTTTACAGCTATACCAAGCGCTTCACTCCGTTATGTCACCTGATACTTGGCCTGGGGCTGAGCCTTGCACCACTGGGGGCCTGGCTCGCCATAACGGGTTCTTTTCACATTCTGCCTCTTCTGCTGTCTTTTGCAGTAATTTTTTGGGTGAGTGGGTTTGATATTATTTATGCCTTGCAAGACGAAGAATTTGATCGCAACCATAATCTTAAATCCATCCCTGCTGCTCTTGGCAAGGAAAAAGCTTTGTGGGTTTCGAAAATTCTTCACCTTGCTTCAGCCCTTTGCATTGCTGCTTTTGGTTATTTGGGCCAAACTGGTATTCTATTTTGGATCGGCGGCTTCGTGTATGCGGGTATGTTAGTTTACCAGCACAGTCTCGTTAAACCCAACGACCTGAAAAGGGTGAACCTCGCCTTTATGACCGCAAATGGCATCGCATCTGTAGTTTTCGCAGTTTTTGTAATTGCTGATATTTATTTGTAATCACGCATTGTTTTCATATATTGGGACTACCCTAAACCCTTTTTATGAAGTACCTTATAACTCTGCTCTTAGCCGCGCTATGCCTGCCCGGATATTCCCAGAAAGAAATTCCCGCATACGGAAAAATTGATATTGACGATCTCAAAATGGAAAAGTGTGATTTTGAACCCAATGCCTCTGCATTGAAGTTGATCGATTACGGGGACGTTGTTTTTGAATTTGGAGCAAGCAATTCATTTCCTGCCTATGCAAGTTCAGGAGGTTCAGGCGGTGGAAAATTTCGCGTGAAGATGACCCGGAGAACGAGGATAAAGATCTTCAGGAAAGATGGTTTCAATTTCGCCGATGTTAAGCTTCGCTACTACAGTAAAAATGAAGCGGAGCAAATCACAGACCTGTCAGCGAAAACATACAATATTGATCCATCAGGGAAGATCGTTGAATCCAGTCTGGAAAAAAATTCTGTATTCAAAAAGAAGATCGACAGCCGCATGTCAGAACTCGTTTTTACAATGCCTGAAGTAAGAGAGGGAAGTATCATTGAATATAAGTACAATATTTATCTTGAATCAGTAAGCAACCTGAAAGACTGGTATTTCCAGGACATTATTCCCACAAGGCTAAGTGCCTACAGACTTCTCATTCCGAATTATTTTACTTTTTTAACTGCCCTTTATACCAACCTTCCTGTTGAAGACATTCGCAGGGTAGAAGATCATTCTGCATCTACATCAGATGGAACCTTGAAGTTTGCTGCAGAGCGCCGGTTTTTCAAAATGAAAAACATCCCTTCGGTAAAAAATGAACCGCATATGTCATCTTACCGCGATTATTTGCAAAGGGTGGAATTTCAACTTTCGAAAATAAATTACGGTTCAGGAGAAGAGAAAGACGTAATGTCTAATTGGTTAATACTTACTAACGAGCTCCTGGCCGACGAGGATTTTGGTCTCCAACTGAAGAAGGATATTCCTTTGAAAGATGAAATGAAGAGTTTACTTAGTTCTACACCTGACCCTTACCGTAAAATGATCATCATTTACGATCACCTGCGAAAGAACATCACATGGAATGGAGCAGATGGGATATACGGATTTGACGGGGCCAGAACGGTTTGGGACCGAAGATCGGGATCTAGCGGTGATATCAATTTATTATTGATCAACTTGCTAAGAAAGGAGGGAGTGTCTGCTTTGCCAATACTGGTAAGTACAAGAGATAATGGCCTGGTGAATGAGGAGTCGCCCTTCCTTTACCAGTTTAATAAAGTAATGGCTTACGTTAAGATCGGCAAAGCGCATTATGTGCTTAACGCCGCTGAAAAATATTGTCCGGCTCACCTGATACCCGGTGATGCTATGAATACAAGAGCTTTTGTGGTGGATGTAATGTCCGGGGGTTTTATTTCATTATTCAACTCAAAGAGTAACACGAATGCTGTTGCTGTAAATGGCGTGATACATGAAGATGGGAGGATGAAGGGCGATGCGAAAATTTACAGTTACGATTACGCAAGAATTCCGAGAACGCGCACTCTAACAGAAAATCCGAAGAATTTTAAGGATTATTTTACTCTGGACTATTCAGGCCTTGTTGTTGATAGTTTTTCATTGAAAAATGATACGGCAGATAGTCTGGCCCTCGAACAAGCCGTTCACTTTGATATGCCACTTAATTCTTCAGGTAACTACAAATATTTCACGCTGAATTTGTTCAGTGGTCTCGACAAGAATCCTTTTCTTACCAATGAAAGGATCACTGATATCGACTTTGGTATAAACCAGTCTTTTACCATACACGGGAACTACCATTTGTCTGATGGATACACACTGGTTGAAAAGCCTAAGGATTTGCTTTTGCTTTCGCCAGACAGCAGCATAATGTTTCAAAGGTTATCTCAGATAACGCCAGCCGGGGGCTTGCAAACAAGGATCACTTTTAATGTAAAGAAGCCCTCGTATCCGGCTTCTTTCTATCCTGATATTAAGGAGTTTTACCAAAGAATGTTCGGAATATTGGACGAACAAATTGTAATACAAAAAAAGTAAATCATGACGCGTATAATATGTCTGTGCACAATTTTTTCGCTTTTTTTCAACGGTCTCCACGCGCAGCCTAAAGATTATTCTATAAGCGGAATTCCTGAAGAACTGGTGAGAAACGCAAATTTGGTTAAGCGCTATGAGAAAGAAGAATTCATCGTGCAGGCGATCGATCGAGCTGAAATGAAAGTTCATCGCGTAATTACAATTTTAAATCCGTCGGGCGCACATGAACTTATATTCACGAAGTACTCTGATAGATTCACTTCATTTGAAGCAGCAGAAATTTCCCTGTACGATGGTGAAGGAAAAAGTATCGGGAAGTTCAATAAAAAGGATATGCAGGCCAGGTATTCATCTGATGAACTGGTTGAAGACGGAAAGGTATATTCCCTGCAAATTCCCGCCACAGCGTATCCGCTTACAGCGGAATTTAAATATTGGGTGAAATATAAAGGAACTTTAAATTATCCAACATACCACGTGCAAGGCCCGGAGGAATCTGTTCAGCATTCCGAATTTTTAGTAAGGGTTCCCACCTCTGTTGGGTTCAGGCATAAGGCGATTCATATTGAATCAGTGCCTTCAATTTCTCATGATAAGAATACATCAAGTTTTTCCTGGCAATTCGCGGGATTGCCGGCTGTGAAAGATGAGGTTCGGGCTTCAAATTACAGGGACCGCTTTCCGGCTATTCAAACTGCTCCAAATGTGTTTGAAATGAGCGGGTTTAATGGAGATTTTTCATCCTGGAAAAATTTTGGTTTGTGGATGAATGAACTTTGCAAGGGTAAAGATGATTTAAATGATGTAAAGCAGCAGTTCTTTCGCGACCTTGTAGCTTCAGCTTCAACCAACCGCGAAAAGGCCCGAATTATTTACGAGTACCTGCAACAGAATTTCCGATATGTAAGCATCCAGTTAGGTATTGGGGGTTGGCAACCATTCGGCGCGGCGATTACAGACAAGAGGAAATTTGGCGATTGTAAAGCCTTAAGTAATTATATGAAATCTGCTTTGAATGCCGTTGGAATAAATAGTCATCTGGCGCTGGTAAATGCTGCAGGCAATGGTCAGCCTATTGATCCGAACTTTCCCAGTAACCGGTTTAATCATATGATACTTTGCATTCCGCAGGAACCCGATTCGATTTGGTTGGAATGTACAAGCTCCACTGCACCGTTTAACAGCCTTGGTTCTTTTACAGAAAACAGGAATGCAATGTTGCTCACCGAAGCGGGGGGCGTAATGGTTGCAACACCGCGCAGCAAGTTTGCAGATAATCGTATGGAATCATATACCGTGGTTGCCATGAAGCCGGACGGAGCTGCGAAAACGCATACGCAAATTAGAACCAGCGGGGAGTTTAAAAAGTACACGGACTACCTTAGCAAGAGCGATGAAAGTTCAAGGCTGGATTTTTTGGTGAAGAGCCTCGAGATCAAACATCCCGATCACTTTACTTTTTCTTCAGATAAGGAAAGCGGCTCCGGCTTTCAACTGGATTTGTCGCTTCGAAAGCTACACGATTTTAGCAGTAGCTCAAAGTTCTTTATCAGCCCGAGAATTTTATCATTAGCAGAACAATCTCTTCCGGAAAATACTGCCCGGAGGCTTGACTATTATTTTGCATTCCCCTTTGTAAAGATCGATACTACAGTGTTTGAACTTGCTCCCGGTTTTGATGTTGAAACTCTGCCATCGAACCTGAACATTTCTAATGATATGGGCAGCTTTTATTCAACCTACACCTGGGATGAAGAGAGGCGTCGTATCATCACTACTGCAGGCTTTACACTTATTAATAATCGAATCCCTCCTTCAAAGTACATTGCATGCAGAGAATTTATCAGCAGTGTTATAAAAGACCATGCAGAGAAGATCATTATAAAAAAGCTTTAAGGTGGCAAGAATACTTTGTTTGGATATTGGAGGAAAGCGTACAGGCGTTGCCGTTACAGACGCTTTGAAAATCATTGCAACCGGGCTGGACACCATCGAGGCCAAAGATCTTATTCCCTTCCTTAAAAAATACATTGCCGCAGAACCCGTGGAATTGATACTCGTGGGCATGCCCTTGAACCTGGATGGCTCATCAACTCATGCAACTCCTCTTGTTGAAGCCAAGATCGCGGAGATAAGAAAAAGCTTTCCTTCCATACCTGTTGATACGCTTGATGAACGTTTTACGTCGCGTATGGCGAAACAGGCCATGTTGCAAATGGGTCTTAAAAAAAAGGAAAGGCGGGATAAAAAGCTTGTAGATGAGATTGCCGCCACCATGATGTTGCAGGAATACCTTCAGTCGCTAAATAGCTGAGGTTGTATATTTGCAGCATGATACTTCCCATAGTTGCATATGGCTCGCCAGTTCTGAGAAAAGTTTGTGAAGACATTCCCGAAAATTATCCCGACCTCCAAAAGTTTATCGCAGACATGTGGGAGACTATGTATAACAGCAATGGTGTTGGCCTCGCCGCACCCCAGGTAAATCGCGCGATACGCCTTTTCGTTGTGGATAGCATGCAAATTTTTGAAAATCAGGAGGAAGACGAGAAGGATGAATATCCCGATGCGCCGGGGTTTAAAGGGGCTTTTATAAATGCAAGAATACTGGAGCTGGAGGGAGAGGAGTGGAGCTATAATGAGGGCTGCCTGAGCATTCCTAAAGTAAGGGAAGACATCATGCGTAAGGAATCTGTGAAGCTTTCTTTTTACGATGAGAATTTTGTTGAGCACATCCGCACCTTCAATGGAATAACTGCGCGGGTGATTTTACATGAATACGATCACATAGAAGGGAAATTATTTATTGATTACATCAAACCACTGAAAAGAACTCTGATGCGGCGCAAACTGGAAGACATTACCAAAGGAAAGGTGAGAACCGATTACAGGATGTCTTTTCCAAAATGAGCCGTGTTTAATAGCAGGCAGTAAATTTGCCGCATGAAATTGTGGTTCCTGACCATCCTTATTCTCTTTTCTTCTGCATCCTTTGCCCAGAATGATACTGTGGAGGTAGGCAGAAATATTATTACACTTTCCGGGATTGTTGTCGGAAGAAAGCTTGATGTTCCCGCTTTTATTCAGAAAGTGAAGGATGATACGAGTTTTTACAAAGCTTTCAGGAACCTTCGCATACTTGGTTTCACTGCCATAAATGATATCCGGATGCTGGACAGGAAAGGAGGTCTGAAAGCTTCTCTTAACAGCAAGACGAGACAGGTGAGGAAGGACAGTTGCCGAACCATGGAAATCATCTCGGAAAAGGTAACGGGTGATATGTTCACTGCCGGCAGAGGATTTAATTACTATACCGCACAGATGTATGCCTCCTCGTTTTTCACCTATGGAAAGGTTTGTAACGAAACAAATATTGTAGGAGACAGAACCTTTTCCCTGAAAAATAAAGCAGGAATGGAAAAGAGAAAGGAGCAGTTGAAAATGCTAATCTTTGATCCTGGTTCACGTATCGGCGGTCTGCCTTTCATCAGTAATAAGACGGCAATATTCAGCAACAGGATGGCCGATGACTATATTATGAATATATCTTATGAGGAATTTAACGGAATACAATGTTATGTGTTTCATCAGAAAGCTAAACCGGCAAGTTCCGGTAAGGTTTTGATCGATGAAATGACTACGTGGTTCAATGATCGAACTTTTGATATTGTTGGCCGCAACTATTCCCTGAGTTACGATGCAGGTGTTTATGATTTTAAGGTAAGCATGGAGGTGAAAATGGAATTATTTGGTGAACTCACAGTGCCCACGCTAATCCGTTATGTAGGAGATTGGAAGGTGATAGGAAAAAAAAGAGAGCGTGGGGTTTTTACCGCCACGCTCTTCGACTTCAACTGAGAAGTGATCAGTTATTCAATGGGAGGAAGGCATATTTTTTCCCGTATTCCATCATCTGCTCAAAAAAGCTTGAAGGATATTCAACTTTTACATCAGTTATTTTTTCTCCATCCATCACAGGAACAAGCTTTGGCTGAATGAAACCCTTGTAAGGTTTAACATTGAGTTTTGCATAACGATCCAATACCTCTTTGTGAAGGGTTTTATCTACGATGACTCCGTAAGTTTCAACAAGGTTTTTTCCGCCATTGAAATCGCCTTCAGATTTTATCCTCTGTATTTCGCGTAACAATTGACCGAATAATTCCCGGAGCTTAACGTAGTCATTAACCTGTACAAAGGTTTTTCCCTCTTTTTTCACGAAGGAAACTACATTATCTTTCTTTCCCATCTCATATGCCCATTTTGCCACAAGCTGACGGTTACGCATATGCGATTCTTCCAGGTCATGCCCCGGCTTTATACGCGTAAGCTGGGTCATTATGCCGTTCATCAGGTAGGAATCATATTCGGCTTTTCCAGCTTCGACAGATGGCGAAACCCCGATATCCACAAGTTTTTGGTCGGTGATATAGTACAATGCCACGAGGTCTGCCCGCGCCTCTTCAAGTGTTGATGCATAGGTTTTCAAAGTAATGTCTGTTGTGGCAACTCCTGCATTGATCTGACCACTCGCATGGCCGATACATTCATGCATGTCTGTGTGAAGGTCGCTCGCAATGTTTCCATATTTTTTAATTCTTGCCTTCACCGTATCGTTTACGGCAAACTCGTCCAAAACACCGCTGTTAGCATCTGCAGTGTTATATGCGTGAATGATGTTGGAAAGCGAAACAGATTTGGAACCGTGGTTCTTCCTTATCCAGTCTGCATTAGGCAGGTTGATACCAATAGGAGTTGCCGGTGAAGCATCGCCGCTTTCTGCAAAAACCGTGATAGCCTTGGCAGTTATTCCTTTTACTTCTTTCTTTTTATGCTCCGGCATCAAGGGAGAATTGTCTTCAAACCATTGAGCTTCTTTGGCTATTGCTTCGATCCTCTTTGTTGCTTCGAGATCTTTTATAGAAACAACGCTTTCAAAACTGCCTTTTTTACCGATCGGGTCCATGTAAACTTCAATGAAACCATTTACAACGTCAAGCCTGCTGTTCACATCCTGAACCCATGCCACGCTGTAATCATCAAAAGTTTTGAGATCGCCGGTGCGATAGTATTGTATAAGCAGATCGATCGCTTTCTGTTGTTCAGCATTTTCGGCCACACCTGAAGCTTTTTCCAACCAACCTATGATCTTCCCGATCGCAGGGGAATACATCCCGCCAAGTTTCCATACTTTCTCCACTAGCTTTCCATCCTGCTTCATTAATTTGCTGTTCAGGCCCCAGGAAGGCGTGTTTCCTTCCTTAGGGAATTTTGAATAAAAGGATTCCACTTCCTTTTGAGTTACGCCTTCATAGAAATTTACAGAAGAACCTTTTACGTTATCAATATTCGCAGCCAGGTTAACAAGTTTTGGTTCGAAAGACATATCATAAAAGACCGGTTTTATACGGCCTAAAAAGGCATCCACCGTTTCTCCTTCATTTTTCGGAAGTTGGGCCGTATCTGATCCTCTTACAACATTGGAAAAATATTCAAAGGAACATGCCGGAATGAATTTCTCATTGCCATAATGATGATGATTGCCATTGCTGAACCAAACCCGGCCGCAATATTCCCTGAACCTGTTCCAGTCGTCTGAATTTTTTTCCCCGTTGTATGTGCCATACATGGTTTCGATTGTTTTACGAATCAGTAAGCCGTATTTACTTTTCTGATCGTAAATAATGTCACGCCCGCTGTGGGCAGCTTCATATAAATAGTAGGCTAATTGCTTTTGTTGCAGGCTTAGCTCATTAAAACCGGGAACCTGATATCGCAAAACCTGGAGATCAGCAAAGGCTTCAGCCTTAACTGTGAAGCTGTCGGTTGAAGATGAAACTACCGCAGTGTCCACAGCCACCGGCTTGTCATCAATAGCGGTATTGTTATTGCATGCAATCATTGAAAAAACGAGAGCGGCGATTCCGGCCATCCTGAATCGCGAAGCGAAATGATCAATCCTCATGTTATTAGTTTTGTTTAAAGATTATTTAATATTCCTGGTTGGCAGTATCATCCGGGAGCGTTAAGAAATGTATATGTTATCACCGATTGTTCAACTTTTTATTTTGGCAATTCCGATCGCCTGCATTTCCTGGACGGTCACTCATGAAGAAGTATTCAGGGAGCCAAGGGAATTTTGCGTGAAAAAATCAAAAACCTGCAGAACTCTCCTGCAAAGAAAGTTCTTTTATCTTTTTACCTGCGAATATTGTTTCAGCCATTATATAACTATCATTTTTCTTGCGCTCACAAAATACCAATTGATCTATTCTGGTTGGCTGGGATATTTGATAGGCGGCTTTTCATTGGTATGGGTAGCAAATATCTATATGAGCCTGTTCGGATGGGTACGAACAGGTATGAAGAAAGACAGGATCGAGGCGGTGATTATGGAGGAAGAACTGGAAGAAAAGAAAGAAAAAACATAGATCACTCGGCGCCCGACTTTGTTCTGCTGTAGTTGCGCCATTTTTCAATCACCCCGCTCATGTCATCAGGAAGTGGTGCTTTAAATATCACTTGTTTCCTCGTTGCCGGGTGAATAAAGCCAAGCTCCCCTGCATGTAAAGCCTGCCTGGGGCACATTGCAAAACAGTTTTCTACGAACTGTTTATATTTTGTATAAACCGTTCCTTTTACTATTCTGTCACCACCGTAAAAATCATCGTTAAACAACGGATGGCCGATGGACTGCATATGCACACGGATCTGGTGGGTACGACCGGTTTCTAACCGGCACTCTACAAGAGTAACATAATTGAAACGTTCCATAACACGGTAATGCGTGATGGCATCCTTACCATGATCGCCTTCCGGATAAGTGGTAAATAATTTTCGGAAGCGTTGGTGACGCCCCACGTGTGCAACTACAGTTCCGGTATCATTATCAAAATCTCCCCATACCAAAGCTGTATAACGGCGATGAACCGTGTGATTGAAAAATTGCTTCGCCAGGTCACTCATCGCTTTTTGAGATTTCGCCATCACAAGTAATCCACTGGTGTTTTTGTCTATCCGATGTACAAGCCCGTACCGGGGCAATTGAGTTTCATCAAGGTCAGGAATGGACTGCCTTAAATGCCAGGCCACCGCATTAATGAGTGTGCCATCAGGATTTCCGCTGCCGGGATGAACCACCATCCCTACCGGTTTGTTTATGATCATTATGTCATCATCTTCAAATAAAATTTCAAGCGGAATATTTTGCGGAACAATGTCAGACGATTCAGGTGTTGTGGTGGCGAAAATTGCGATCCTGTCCCCGGGTTTTACCTTGTAATTATTCTTAACAGGCTTTTCATTTACAATCACAAGTTCACTTTCTATGGATTGCTGGATCTTGTTACGTGTAGCGCCTTCTATCCGTTGCATGAGGAATTTGTCTATCCTCAAAGGTTCCTGGCCGCGATCGATAGTTAATGCAAGTTTTTCGTAAAGCGAATCCGATTCGGGCAATTCATCTTCAACATCTTTTTCAGCCATGGTTTAATAAAAAGGGGATTAAGTTTGCAAATTAAAACATTGATGATTATGGAGCGGGTGAAATTTGAAGACCTTGGTTTGATCGATTACGATGAGGCATGGAAATACCAGGAAGAATTGCTGCAAAAGAATGTGTTACTAAAGTCGATTGCAAGAAAGGAAGATGCCAACTACGATCCCCGGAAATTAAATACAAGCCATTACTTCCTTCTATGCGAGCATCCGCCTGTATACACGCTCGGCAAGTCAGGAGATATTTCCAATGTGCTTTTAACCGAAGAAGAGCTGAGGCAAAAAGGAATTAGTTTCAAACACACCAACCGGGGCGGCGATATTACATTCCACGGTTTGCAACAAATTGTCGGTTACCCGATTCTTGATCTCGAAAAATTCAAGACCGATATCGGGCTCTACCTTCGAAATATGGAGGAAGTGATCATTTTAACGCTGGCAGAATACGGTATAGATGGAAAGCGGAGTGCCGGGGAAACAGGTGTGTGGATCGATCCTGAGGTGAAGGGCAAAGAAAGAAAGATCTGTGCGATCGGGGTGAGATGCAGTAGATGGATAACAATGCATGGCTTCGCATTGAATGTAAACACTGACCTGAGTTATTTTAATCACATCATCCCTTGCGGCATAGTAAACAAGCAGGTCACTTCAATTGAAAAAGAATTGGGTGAGGTTGCCAATGTCACTGAAGTAAAAACCAATCTAAAGAAGAATTTTGAAAGCGTATTTGAAGTGGTTCTCGATTAAGTTATTTATTTCCTCCCCGACCGCGCTGATCGCCGGTTGAGATCTTCTTGTCTTTCAGAATTTGTATTTTATTCTTTTCTATAAGCTCGCCATTTTCGTAAAGTTCAAAATTGAACCATCCGGATCTCATAAAATATACCTTTTCTAAAATTAAAAACTCTTCTTTCAGTTTTGTGAGTTCAATGATTTTTTTTCCTTTGTCATCAAAGAACAAAGCCCGGTAATTTTTTATGATCGCATCCGGCAGGTGGATCACTACCATCTGGCTGTTATTTGTAAATATTCTTTTGCTAGGATAAGTCACCTCTTTTTTTCCGGGAATGATCACATTGCCTGGTTTTACGGCGAGAGAGTCTATCATGGGGTCGGCCTGCCACTGGAAGCGCTTCAGGGTGAGCGTTGCAGAATCTTCGCTGGACACACTTTCCGGAACAACCTTTACCGGTCGCTTTGGGGAGGTTATAATATAGCTGCCACCTTCAAAGCCAATGAATAACCTGTAATACATTTTATTGTACGGGGGATCATTATCTGTGAAACCGTTTTCCGAACCACTGGCATTAAGAACAGATCCTATTGTCGTATAATTTTTCAAACTGTCGAAAGACCGTTGAATATTCAGTGTGGCGATAGGCATCTTGTACTTGTTCTTCCAACTGACGATGACGCTTTTTCCTGTATTCACAACCTTAAAATCAGGCAGGGTGTCCTGTGAAAAAGCTGCAGTGTTTGAAAAAATAAGAAGAAGCAGAAGTAGTTTTTTCATAGTGTCATTCGCAGCAAAGATACCAACTGAGCACTTAAAAAGATTCGGTGCATCCGGCAGAATAGGCCTGCATTCGTTGCTATTTATTGCCCTGAAGCCCGCCTGTATGTATACATATTATGATGCTGCCCGGTGCAAAGAATCCCTTTTTGATCTTGTCAAATACGCCGAACATCATCTTCGCTGTATAAACCCGGTCTAATTCAATGCTGTGATCTCTACGGAAGCCCTCCATGAATTGTATCAATCCCGGATCTGACTTTGCGAATCCTCCAAAATGATAATCTCCCCAAACTGTTAACTGTTCTTCTTTATAAGTGGTTTTCAGGTAGGACAGCCGCTCCGGTATATCAGTCATGTTTCTGATCGCAGGAACCGCAATTACCGTTTTCTCCCAACCGGAAAGCACACCGGCAAGAGTAGTAGCAGTACCTACAGAAATGCAGATATGCGTTGCCGTTAGTTCCGGCAGTGCTTTTACCATGAAGGCTGCGCCCTTTGCACCCAGCGGATGATACCCGCCCTCCGGAATTACCACTGCACCGGGAAATGTTCGAAGTGCTGTTTCTGTTTTCATTTCACGATATGCCGTGGGAGATACATATTGAATGTGCATTCCATCATGTTCGCATTGCGCGAGTGTAGCGGTATAAGGATGATGTTCTCCATTTACAATCCCCGTACAGGATAGGTTCAGAAGCCTGCACGCATGCGCTGTAGCAGACAGGTGATTTGAAAAGGGCCCGCCAAAGGTGACAACAGGTCGTTTTTCTTTCATAGCCTGTTGTAGAAAATAGCGCAGCTTATAAATTTTATTGCCCGAAATAACTGGATGCACTTTGTCGAACCGGGCGATATAAACCTGCAATTCTGCCGCGGAGATGTATTCATTGTTTATCTGGTCGCAGTCGACAGGTATGTGATCAAAAAGCATCATTAAATGGACTTCCTTATTTTTGCAGTCCCAAAAATTTTTAATTCTCTTATAAATATAAAGGATATGAAACCAACACTGGTAATTCTGGCGGCTGGTATGGCAAGCAGATACGGAAGTATGAAGCAGACAGAAGGATTTGGCCCCGGCGGTGAAACGATTATGGATTATTCGATCTATGATGCGATACGTGCTGGTTTCGGAAAGGTTGTGTTTATTATAAGAAAAGATTTTGCAGAAGATTTCCGGAAAGTATTTAATGAAAAGCTTGAAGGAAAAATTGAGGTGGATTATGTTTATCAGGAACTGGAGAGTTTTGTTCATTGTGAGCTTGTTCCTGAAGGACGGACGAAGCCGTGGGGAACAGCCCATGCCGTTTTGTGCGCACAGGATGCGATCAACGAGCCTTTTGCCGTAATAAATGCTGACGATTTTTATGGCAGTGATGCCTTCGTTCAGGCAGAAAAATTTTTAAGTACGCAATGCAATGAGAAAACTGCCGCGATTATCGGCTATCAACTCAACAGAACCTTAAGCGACTACGGAACGGTAAGCCGCGGAGTGTGCGAGGTAAATGAAAAACAGGAACTTATTTCCATTACCGAGCGAACAAAGATATATGCGGAAGGAAACAAGGTGTTTTTTGAGGAGGAGGGAGTGAAATCTGAAGTGGCACCAGGTTCAAAAGTTTCAATGAACTTTTGGTGTTTCCATCCTTCTATTTTCCCTGTCATCAAAAAGCAGTTTGCAGATTTTCTCGAATCAAACAGTAGTAATCCCAAGGCTGAATTTTTCATCCCGATCGTTGCGGATCATTTTATAAAAGATGGTGGAGGCACGGTGCTGGTAATTCCAACAAGTGCTCAATGGTTTGGAGTAACCTATAAAGAAGATGCTCCGACCGTTAAGGCCAGCCTTGATGAGTTGATCAGCAATAAAGTTTACCCTTCCAAACTTTGGAGTTGATCTGAACTCGCTCAAATGATGTAGATTCATATCAAATCATTTGGCTATGGTAGAATTCGGAATGATGAGTTTCGCTGACATGGAGCCCGAGGCAACCGGTGGTCGCGGTGTAAATGCTCATGCCCGTTTACAGGATCTTTTGGAGGAAATAAAGCTCGCCGATGATCTCGGCCTTGATGTATTTGGCATCGGTGAGCACCATCGCGCCGATTATGCTGTATCTGCTCCAGCTGTTACCTTGGGAGCTGCAGCGGCGATAACCAAGAATATCAGGCTTACAAGTGCGGTAACGGTGCTTAGTTCCGATGATCCGGTTCGGGTATACCAAAGCTTTTCCACGATAGATCTTTTATCCGGCGGTCGTGCAGAGATCATGGCCGGGCGTGGTTCCTTCATTGAGTCCTTCCCTTTATTTGGCTACAGCCTTGATGATTATGAATCTCTCTTCAACGAAAAATTGGATCTCTTGCTTGCCATAAATGAAAAGGAAGAAGTAAACTGGTCTGGAAAGCACCGCGCCTCCATTGAAGATCTCGTCGTGTACCCGAGACCGTTACAAAGCAAACTTCCCATATGGCTTGCAGCAGGGGGAACTCCGGCGTCTGCCGTGCGTGCTGCTAAACTGGGCCTGCCTCTCATGCTTGCGATCATCGGTGGACAACCTCAGCATTTTGTTCCTTTTATAAATCTGTATAAAGAAACCTGGAAGAAAAACAATAAGGCTGATGCCAGGTTTGGAATCAATAATCATGTTTTTGTTGGAGAAGATAGTAAAAGCATTTCGCGCGAATTCTATCCTTACTATGCAACCATGATGAACAGGGTGGGGAAGAGTCGTGGGCTGTCGCTTATACACATAGCCGAG
>JAEZDA010000061.1 GCA_023433345.1 Bacteroidota bacterium
TGCCGGAACGCGTTTTATCCATATAGTCGACGGGAACTGTGCGTTTGGCAGGATCGTAACACCAGTTCTAAGCTGTAGGGCACCGTTTTAACAAGGCTGAAAATTCCAATTAACCGCGAAGAATAACTTTATCACCGAAGATCAACTACTTCCACCCCGGGATATTTCTTCGCGTCAAATACAAAAGTTGCATCAGGGATCACACCCGTAGTATTAAGATTGCTTACGCTATATGTGTACCTGTTGCCTGTTTTCTCAAAAACCTTTGTAGAGTAAATTGTTGAATTACCAACGTGAACAAGCACCTTGAAAAAAGGACGGGTTTTATCAACCGGAGTCAATTCAATTTCCTGCAGTGTTCTTGTTCCAACTTTGGTGTTGCCGTTCAGTTTGTACAGAAAGTCTTTGTCGTAAAAATTGGTAAATAGCTTTTGAGGAGTTATTGAATTGGCACCTGGGTCCAGTTTACTGATAGTCACCTCATTAGCATCCTGATCATAGGTCCAAACGTTACTTCCATCAGAAAAAATTTCCTGGCCCGGAAGGGAAATTCGGTAACGCGTGCCTTTCATATAAACTGTTCCTTCCTTTGTTCCCATCGACTTTCCCGAACCATTTTCAACTTTCAAAGTGAATTTAGCCTGAACATTCTTATAGGTCTTAAACTTCTTACTAACACCATCCAAAACAACTTTTGCCTTAGGATCACTTTTACCCATACCTGCCGGCACCTGGGCGCTGAGATAACCGACAGTAAAAATCAAGCAAATTGAAGCGAGTATTTTTTTCATTTCATTTTTTTTTATAATGTGCCCGAGGGCGCAAAGATAGGAGATAGACTTTTTTTGGAGGCTAAGGTTTAATTGAAAGGTTATAAGAATGTGTTAATGTGACCGGCGGCGCTCCAACATCCCTCCCTTCAATGTAAATTGCCTTACTACAACTTTACCGCGAAACTTTTATACCAAAAGTTATGGACAGAACTATGCCAAATGCGGTAACAGGGAAATCTGATCCCGGCAGATCTTCTTTATTTCTATGGTGGCTTGCAACGGCAGAACCGGAACTGCTTGCAAATGCAGTAGTTGACAGGAACCGTCAACGAATTGTCGGGCTAACCGTTTTTTCAACCTGGCTTTTTGCCACTTTTTCCTGGACGTATTTTTTCAGTACCGTGGTGAAACAGTTTTGGCTGTACCTTCTTTGCGGAGTTTTTATGGGCTTTGTAATATTGGTTATAGACCGGGCACTGATCAAAGGAATAAGCCGCGCGAATAAGAAAAAAATATCTCCCCTAATATTTCGTGGACTGCTCGCGCTCACAATCGGCACTTTCATGGCGCAACCGGCGGTACTTTTCATTTTCAACCAGGATGTGCAAACCCAGGTAGCATTGAACAATCAAAAGAAAATTATAACAAACAAGGCAAGAACCGATTCACTGTATATGATTCAGTCTGCAGACCTGAATAAAAGGAAACAGGATCTGGAAACCTCTCTTGCGAAAAAAGCTGATGAGGTAAGGGTATCGAGAAATAATTACCTCGCTGAAGCTGACGGAAGCGGCGGAACAGGACGCGTGGGTATTCAGCAGGTGGCTTTGGCAAAGAAAGTTGAATATGAAAAGTTGGCTGGTGAACTGGATGAACTTTCGCGTAATACATCACGGGAAATAAATTATACGGATAGTATACTAACGGACATAAATAAACGAAAAGAAATCGCAGGAAAACAGTTTGAAAAAAGCCTTGGAAACGGATTTCTTACCAGGATAGAGGCTATGAACAACCTGATGGATGCAAACGCCGCGCTCAAGTGGAGGTATTATCTCATAGTGATCATCTTCATGCTTATTGAACTGATGCCGGTGATCTCAAAATTAATCCTGCCAACCGGAACTTATGATGAGGTGGCAAGGCTGCAGGAGGAAATGGAAATTGCCCTTGCACGCACCCAGAGCGATCGCGATTTTGAGGTGAGAAACGAATTTGGCAAATGGTCGGCTAACCAGCAATTGGCGGGGATGAAAGACTTCAACACGGGTAAAGATCGCTCCGCAACTACTACTCCCCCTTTTCATTAAGGTGCAAAGGTTGAGCAGCTTACTGCTTTCTCCTATTTTTGCCAAATGGCAAAGGCAGCTGGAGAAACACCATTGATGGCTCAGCATAAACAGATCAAGGCTAAATACCCTGATGCTATCCTGCTGTTTCGCGTGGGCGATTTTTACGAAACTTTTGGCGAAGATGCGATCATTGCCTCGCGGGTGCTTGGCATAACGCTTACAAAAAGAAACAGCAATAATGCGTCTTCCCTGGAGCTGGCAGGCTTTCCGCACCATTCGCTGGACACCTATCTTCACAAACTCGTGAAAGCCGGCTATCGTGTTGCGATTTGCGATCAGCTCGAAGATCCTAAAACGGTGAAAGGGATTGTAAAAAGAGGCGTAACCGAACTGGTGACGCCGGGAGTGGCTACAAGCGATAAACTCCTTGAACATTCAAGCAATAACTTTCTTGCAGCAATACATTTTTCAGATGAGAAAAACGGCATAGCTTTTCTGGATATTTCAACAGGTGAATTTTTTATTGCAGAAGGTGATAAAGATTATACCGACAAATTACTTCAGGGGCTGCAGCCTGCTGAGGTCATCTTTCAACGGAACCGGCAAAAACAGTTCAAAGAAAATTACGGATCCTCATTTTTCACTTACACTTTAGATGAATGGATATTTGCTGAAACTTATGCAACCGAAAGTCTTTTAAAACATTTTGGAACTCATAGTTTGAAAGGTTTCGGCATAGAAGGATTGAACCATGGCATCATCGCCGCCGGTGCCGTGCTTCATTACCTCAAAGACACTGAGCATCCTCATCTGCAGCATATCACCTCTCTTCAAAGAATAAACCGGGAAGATCATTTGTGGATGGATCGGTTTACGATCAGAAATCTTGAACTTATCGGGAACAATGACGGTCAAACCCTGTTTAAAACACTTAACAACACTGTGTCTCCGATGGGAGCGCGAATGATGAAGAGATGGATGCTCATGCCATTAAATGACCTTTTGCGAATAGAAGAAAGACTTGAGGCTGTTGAATACGTTGTTAAGGAAACTAACCTCCGCAACGAGCTCGTACTTCACATCAAACAGGCCGGAGATGTTGAACGTCTGGCGGCAAAGGTTCCGCTTAAAAAGATAAACCCCAGGGAAGTATTGCAGGTTGCAAAAGGGCTGCAACAAACGGAAACGATAAAAACTCTTTGCACTGCATCATCAAACCCTTACCTGATAAGACTTGCAGATTCGCTTAACCCTTGCCGTTATATACTGGAAAAAATCATCACCCAAATAAATGAAAATCCTCCTGCTGCAGTAAGCAAGGGAGGGCTCATCTCTTCAGGAATAAATGCAGAGCTTGATGAACTGAGAGGAATTGCGAGCGGCGGAAAAAATTATCTTCTCGAATTGCAACAGAAGGAATCTGAAGCAACAGGAATAACCTCGCTGAAAATAAGTTACAACAACGTTTTCGGCTATTACCTTGAGGTGACCAACCTCCATAAGAACAAGGTGCCGGAAACATGGATCAGGAAACAGACCCTTACCAATGCAGAAAGATATATAACACCTGAGCTCAAGGTATATGAAGAAAAAATTCTCGGAGCTGAAGACCGGATTTTGCAAATAGAACAGCATATTTTCCAGGAGCTTTTGAATGAGTTACAAGATTTCATCGCTCCAATGCAATTGAACGGCCAGGTAATGGCGATACTTGATTGCCTTTGCTGCTTCGCCAACAATGCACTTCATTTTAATTATAAGCGCCCCAAAATTCATGAAGGAGATGAGCTCAAACTCTCTTCAAGCCGTCACCCTGTTATTGAAAGAAATCTCCCAAACGGAGAGGCATATATAAGTAATGATATCGAGCTTGATTCCTCAAATCAACAGATCATCATTTTAACCGGTCCAAACATGAGCGGTAAAAGCGCCATTCTCAGGCAGACGGCGCTTATAACTTTAATGGCACACATGGGAAGCTTTGTGCCTGCATCTTCCGCTCTCATTCCGTTAACAGATAAAATATTTACCCGGGTTGGCGCTTCTGACAACCTGAGCGGCGGCGAAAGCACTTTCATGGTGGAAATGAACGAAACAGCTTCTATCATTAATAACCTTACAGCCCGCAGCCTGATAATATTGGATGAGATCGGCCGTGGCACTTCTACCTACGACGGAATCTCAATTGCCTGGAGCATCGCCGAATTTTTGAACAACTCGCCTTATAAACCGAAGGTGCTCTTCGCAACGCATTATCACGAATTAAACGAGCTTGAGGAAAGAAGCAGCGGCATCAGGAATTTTCATGTTACTAATAAAGAACAAGGCAATAAGATCATTTTCCTGCGCAAGCTGGCACCTGGTGGCAGCACCCATAGTTTCGGCATTCATGTGGCAAGAATGGCGGGTATGCCTGCCGCACTTATAAATCGCGCAAACGAAATTTTAAAACAGCTGGAAGAAGGCAGGAGTGCCCCGGGCGTTGATTCTGCAGGAAAAATTTCGGGGACGCTGAAAAACATGCAGGGCCCGAAATTACAATTAAGCATATTTGATGCGCATACGCAAACCTTTGAAGAGATCCGCGACATGCTTAACGCGGCTGATATAAACCGCCTCACCCCTGTGGAAGCGCTTCTAAAATTGCAGGAGATCAAAAACAAACTGCACTAACCCGCCATCAGCACAATTTGTTAAAAATATGAGTGTAGTTGCAACGAACTTTCCCCCAGCGTAGTCTATCCTATACCTTTACTACTGAATGCAAAAGTTTTACCCGCTGTTCATTTTCTTCTTACTTGTTTTGAAGCAGTCAAGTGCTCAAACACCCTGCACAGCTTTGGGGCAGAACCCTGAGACCGCGTTCCCGGTTTGTGGGATATCTGTGTTTCAACAGTCTTCCGTGCCGCTTTGCGGCGACCGGCCCGTGATAAGTCGTTGCACAGAAGCTACACTTACTGATCTTAATCCTTTTTGGTACAGGTTCACCTGCTTCAGTTCAGGCACCCTCGGCTTTTTGATCGAACCGTTAACATTAACCGATGATTACGATTGGCAATTGTTTGATGTAACCGGGAGAAATCCCCGGGAAGTGTATACAAACCCCGCCACATTTGTAGCGTGCAACTGGTCTGGTGAACCCGGACTAACCGGCGCCTCCGCCGCAGGAAGTTCTCTCGTACTTTGCTCAGGCCCGAGGGTTGCTCTTTTTTCTGCAATGCCGCAATTAATAGCAGGCCATGAATATCTTTTGCTGGTAAGTCATTTTACTATCTCGCAAAGCGGGTACAATCTTTCCTTCGGAGGCGGCACCGCGGTTATCACCGACCCTGAAGATCCGCATTTAGACAGCGCAACAGCCTTTTGCGATGGAACGATCATCGAAGTAGTGCTTAATAAAAAAATGCGTTGTAATTCTCTGTCAGCAAACGGTTCAGAATTTTCGATCGATTACCCGCTTGCAAGTATAATCAGCGCGAGCGGAGACGGATGCGCATCATCTTTCGATTTCGACAAGGTTCGTCTAACATTGAACACTCCTCTCCCACCCGGGAATTATACCATCACCATTAAAAATGGAACAGACGGAAATACTTTGAAAGATCTGTGCGACCGGGAGATCCCTGCTAATGAGGCTATCCCGGTCACCGTTCTTCCCGTAACAATCACTCCGATGGACAGCCTGGTCACGCCACAATGTGCGCCCGAACAACTCGAACTCGTTTTCTCAAAAAAAATAAGGTGTAACTCTATCGCTGCTGACGGTTCAGATTTTTTGGTGAATGGCACCTATCCTGCTACCGTTAGTTCGGCAACCGGAAATTGCAACGATGGCTTGACCGATCGCATCTTTGTTTCGCTTTCTTCACCGATGAAACTGAGAGGAGATTTCAATATTCGGCTGGTGCGTTCCCCGACAGATGGGAACACCCTGATAGATGAATGTGGCCAGGAGGTGCCGGTGAATTCCATTTTACCTTTCACGCTGAAAGACACCGTGTCTGCCACTTTCGCTTACAATGTAAAAATTGGATGTGAATTAGATTCCGTGCAATACACTCACAGTGGAGCGAACGAGGTAACTGAATGGAACTGGGTATTTGATGTGGATCGCTTTAGCGAACTGCGGAACCCCGAAGTTTATTACAGCACACCGGGAGAAAAACTTACAACCCTTTCCGTTAGCAATGGCTTTTGTACCGATAGTTATTCTGAAATAGTCACAATTGAACCCAGGATAAATGCAGGTTTTGAAGGCTCGGCCTTTGCCTGCCCCGGAGAACCCGCCTTGTTTCGCGACACCAGTTCAGGAAATGTTACAGGGTGGCTTTGGAATTTTGGCAACGGAACCATCTCCAATGATGAAATTCCACCTCCGCAATTCTATCCCCTGCCGAACGAAAATGTGCAGGTTCGGGTAACACTAACGGTGTCGGATATACGAGGATGCACAGACACTGCTTCTCAACTTATCAATGTTGTAAGAAATTGTTATATAGCTGTACCATCGGCTTTCACGCCGAACAATGACGGTCTTAATGATTTCTTTTACCCTCTGAATGCTTATAAGGCAAGGAACCTTAAGTTTACCGTATACAATCGCAACGGTGAGCGAATATTTTTTACTTCAAATTGGCTGAACAAATGGGATGGGAAATTCCGCGGCCAGGATGCTGATGCAGGCACTTATGTTTGGACGCTGGAATATGTGGAAACTGATTCCAACAAAGCTGTGAGGCAGAAGGGTACGGTTATACTTATACGCTGATGCGGTACAATAGTTGCGTAACTTCGCGACAAATTATTGCGTGATGGAACACAAGCCCGTTTACTACAGCGAATACCTTCAGCTTGATAAAATTCTCGACAGCCAGTTGCCCGTCAGCTTCAATGAAGGGAGCACGGGCGCCCATGATGAAATGCTTTTCGTAGTAATTCACCAGGCTTACGAATTGTGGTTTAAGCAGGTTTTATTTGAGGTTCAGTCTGTCATTGATATTATGGACCAACCCGTGGTAAATGATAATTCTCCTGAGCTGCAGAAAATGGTTCACCGGCTTAACAGAGTTGAAACGATTCTGAAAGTGCTGGTTCATCAAATGGACATTATGGAAACCATGACTCCGATGGATTTCCTTGACTTCCGTGATATGCTCCGCCCCGCCTCCGGTTTTCAAAGCATTCAATTCAAAATACTTGAGGCTAAACTAGGGCTGGCATTCAGTCACCGCCATGGACAGAACTATTACTTGTCGCAATTAAAATCCACCGATGTTGAAACTATAAAAAAGGCGGAGAAGGAACCCTCACTACTTCAACTTTTAAACAAATGGCTTGAGCGCATCCCTTTTTTCCAACCAGGGTTGAAATGGGATAACTATCCCGAAGCACTGCCTGGTGAAAAGCATCCGTTCTGGGTTGAGTATGAAAAATTGTACACGGGCAGTCTTGGCGAAAATGAAAAAGCAAATGCAGAATCTTTCAGAACAATATTTTTTGGTGAAGGAGAAATGCCAGACCGAAGCTTATCGCCGGAAGCGAGCAGGGCTGCACTGTTTATCTACCTGTACCGCGGCTATCCTATGCTCGAACTTCCATTTCAGTTTTTGAGCAGCCTGATTGAAATAGATAATCAGCTTGGAAGCTGGCGATCGAGGCATGTAAACATGGTGAGAAGAATGATCGGGTCCAGGTCAGGCACTGGAGGAAGTACCGGTGCCGGATACTTGCAGGGTGCGATGGATAAACATTTTATCTTCCGCGAGCTCTCTCAGCTCAACAGTTTTTTAATTGAAAGAAGAAAGCTGCCCGCTTTACCGAAAAACATAGTTGAAAAACTTGGTTACATTCACTAACGGGCGCGATAATAAATGATGTGAAGAATAGCCGGGGCTTGTTATATCAGCTCTTTTAGCTTGGCAACTACCTCGTCAACTTCTTCCTTTGTATTATACTTTGAAAAACTGAATCGCACTGTTACCTGGTTTGGGTTTTGATTTATCGCCCTGATTACATGACTTCCCTGCTCTGCACCGGATGTACAGGCGCTTCCACCACTGGCGCAAATATTATTGATGTCCAGGTTAAACAGTATCATCTCGGTTTTTTCATTCTTGGGAAAACTCACGCTCAACACGGTGTATAAGCTTCTGCCTAAGGTATCGCCGTTAAAACCCACTCCTGGAATATGCTTCCTAAGTTCTTCATACATATAATATTTGAGTGTGCCAATATGAGCACTTTCCTCCTCATAATTGTTTGAAGCAAGTTCAAGAGCTTTCGCGAACCCGCAAATACCATAGATGTTTTCTGTTCCCGCCCGCATGTTTCTCTCCTGTGATCCGCCATGGATAAAAGGTTTGATTCGAACATTTTCATTGATGTAAAGGATACCGCAACCCTTAGGACCATGAAATTTGTGGGAAGACCCGGTTATGAAGTGTACGGGTGTATTCCGGAGATCAAAAGGAAAGTGACCAACGGTTTGTACAGTATCGCTGTGAAAGTAGGCGTTGTACAACTTGCAGAGGTTTCCAACCTCATGAATATCTATCATATTGCCAATTTCATTGTTGGCATGCATAATAGAAACGATGGTTTTTTCTTCTGAAGCTGCAAGTAATTTTTCAAGATGATCAACATCCACATGTCCGTCGGGCAGCAGATCAACGTAATCAACTTTCACCAGATCCTGCTGGTCGAGATATTCAACCGTATGAGAGACGGCATGGTGTTCGATCCGGCTGCTTATAATCCGCCTGCAACCGAGGTCCCTTACAGCAGATGTGAGCACGGTGTTGTTGCTTTCCGTTCCACAACTTGTAAAGAAGATCTCCGCGGGATGTGCATTCAGTAATTTTGCAACGGATTTCCTTGCAGACTCAACCGCCATCCTGTTTTCCCTTCCATATGAATAGATCGAGGAAGGATTTCCGAAGCTGGTTGTAAGAAAAGGCATCATCGCTTCAAGTACCACGGGGTCGAGGCTTGTAGTGGCAGCATTGTCGAAATAAATTCGTTTATCCATTGCAGTTAGTTTCGAAAAATCACATGGCCTCCCTGATGTCTTTCATCAGGCGGCGCGCAATATTATCGGCAGTAGTTTCAAAATTGCTTTCCGAATAGATACGAATGATGGGCTCAGTATTGCTTGTGCGAAGATGAACCCAATCGTTTTCAAATTCTATCTTCAAACCATCCTCAGTGTTCACCGGATGATTTTTATATTTTGTCTTTATTTTTTCAAACACATCTTTAACGTTGATGTTGTTCTCCAAAACAAGTTTATTCTTACTGATGAAATAATCAGGATAGGTATTACGAAGTTGCTTTGCACTTTTACCACATTTCGCCAGATGGGAAAGAAATAAGGCAATGCCGATGAGAGCATCCCGGCCGTAATGAAGATCGGGAATAATTATTCCACCATTTCCTTCTCCGCCAATCACCGCATTCACCTCCTTCATTTTGTTTACTACATTCACCTCGCCTACTGCACTGGCGAAATACTCGCCGCCATGCTTAACCGTAACATCTTTAAGCGCACGAGTACTTGACAAATTACTAACGGTATTTCCTTTTTGCCTTGTTAAAACATAGTCTGCCACTGCTACCAGTGTATATTCTTCGCCGAACATCGTTCCGTCTTCGCAAACAAAACACAAGCGATCCACGTCGGGGTCAACAGCTATTCCGAGATGTGCCTTTTTCCGAACCACTTCCTGGCTCAAAGCTGAAAGATTTTCAGGAAGCGGCTCCGGGTTGTGAGCAAATTTCCCATTAACCTCGCCATGTAAAATTTCTATATCCTCCACTCCTAATGCAGCAAGCAAGCGCGGAACTGCTATTGAGCCTGTACTATTGATGGCATCGAGCACTATCTTAAAACCCGCTCCGGCTATGGCCTTTCGATCAACCCATTTGTTTTTTAAAATATGTGCGATGTGCTCATCAAGCATGCTGGTATTTTCCGTAACCGAGCCGAGGCAATCAACTTCAGCGAAATTGTATGCGTCCGCTGCTGCTATATCAAGAATCTTTTTTCCTTCCTCCCCACTTATAAACTCACCCTGTGCATTAAGTAATTTCAGAGCGTTCCATTCTTTAGGATTATGGCTTGCGGTGATAATAATGCCACCATCGCAGCCTAGTATTTTCACGGCCATTTCAACCGTAGGAGTTGTGCTTAAACCAAGATCAACCACATCGATGCCCAGGCCCACCAAGGTAGCGTTCACCAGTTGACTTACCATTGTACCGCTAATGCGACCATCTCTTCCAACTACAACTTTTTTCGCGGCAGCTTTCTTTGCTTTATTCCCTGAAAGCCATGTTCCGTATGCCGCAGTAAATTTAACCACATCAAGCGGGGTGAGGTTTTCATTAACGGTTCCGCCGATAGTGCCGCGTATACCCGAGATACTTTTTATGAGAGACATGAAGGATGCAAATTTGGGCTGCAAAGATAACAAACCACCTTAATAAATCGGGCGGGAAGAGGTGTCATTTGTCACATATCTTTGCGGTATGGAGCCCTGGTTCAGGAACTGGTTTAATTCACCCTATTATCACCTGTTGTATTTCAACCGCGATGAGAAGGAAGCTGCACTGTTCATCGATAAACTTATCAGCCACCTTTCACCCCCGTCCACAAGTCGCATGCTTGATGTTGCATGCGGAAAAGGCCGCCACTCCATCCAACTCGCGGAAAAAGGATTTGATGTTACAGGCATCGACCTCAGCCTGGAAAGCATCACTGAAGCGCTTAAGTTTGAAAAAGAAAATCTGCACTTTTATGTGCATGATATGCGCCAACCGTTTCGCATAAATTATTACGACTACGCCTTTAATTTTTTTACGAGCTTCGGATATTTCCAAAGTCCGCGTGAAAATGACAGCGCCATAAGAACCATCAGCAATTCATTAAAGCATAATGGCAAATTTGTTATGGATTATCTTAATGTGCATTATGCTGAAGACCACACCATCCATCGCTCCGAAAAAAGTGTTGATGATGTGAACTTTGTATTAACGAAATGGTACGATGAAAATTTCTTTTATAAAAAGATCGAAATAGAAGATGATTCGCTTGAGGAACCGTTAGTATTTACAGAAAAGGTCGCAAAATTCTCCCTCGGTGATTTCAATGACATGTTTTCCTTCCAGGGTATGCAGATTAAAGAAGTTTTTGGCAGTTATCAATTCGAAGCCTACCACATCAGGAATTCTCCAAGGCTCATTATGGTGGCTGAAAAGGTCAGGTAAACATCACTGCCGGGATCAATAATTTCGAACGGCGGTTCTGCTTAACGGTTGTTCATCAGCATCCATTTGCTTGTTTCATAAATTGCGGTAGTAAGTTCCGATAAATTTCTGCGAATAGAATCCTGTTGAGCCTGTGAATAAACCGGAGAAGGCGTTTTAACCGGAACCATTTCCTCCTTTTGCATCCGGATGTTTTTTCGGAAGAAATAATCATCATTTACAACGCCGATCCAGCCGGGGGCATGGTAAATTATAAATGCAATATTTTCTTGTGAAGTTGAATCCAATACATTTCTTCCGAGCGATGTGTTTGTGTAGGGCTGCTGCACTAAGCCTGCAACAGTGGGCAGAACATCGATCTGCGAAACCACTTTTGAATACACCCGTGGCGAGATGAGGCCCGGCGAATAGATGAGAAAGGGTACATGCTCCTCGCTCAGACGCTGCTCATTCCAAGCAGGTGGATAAAATGCTCCTGTTCTTCCTTCAACCCCATGATCGCCCAGAAATACAAAAATAGTGTTGTCAAAATAAGCCTCACCTGAGGCCGCCTCCATAAATTTTCCAATGCAATAATCCGTGTATGCGAACGCATGAAACTCTTCAAGGCTTTCGAAACCGTATTTCTCAAGTTCATCTTCGCTAACAAACCTGCGCACGAAGCCTGTATCTTCAGGAGGAATGGCATAGGGTCTTTGATTGTTGGCCATTTGAATGATCGAGAAAAAGGGCTTCTGCTGTTGAGACATTACGGCATTGGCTTCGAGAAAAAGATTTTTGTCGCTGATTCCCCATACATTGAATTTTGGCGAGCGATAGTGACCTTCTTCGTATATTTTAACGCCTGAAACATTTTTTATAAGAGAACTGTAATTATTAAATTGGCTCCTCCCGCCAACAAAGTACATTTTCTCATAACCTTCGAAATCATTTATAATGGTTCGCTTTTTCAAGCTGCTTTCATTTCTTGCAGATAAATTCCCGGGCCGAACATCAGGAATGCCCGTTAGTGTTGCAAACAGGGCCCGTGCCGTGCCGAAGGAAGTTGCAAAGCAGCGCTCAAAAAAAATTCCCTTTTTTGAGAGTCCGTTAAAATATGGTGTAGCATTCAGCGGGTTCCCGCTCATGCTGCTTTTATACATACTAAAACTCTCACAAAGAACAAGAACTACGTTTGGCTGACCTTCCAATGCCCTGCTACCGGGAAGGCCTAGACGCAAATATGGATCAGAACCTTCAGGCGTTTTCTTTATACCTAAAAACTTCGCTATGCGGGGATAATTTCTTTTTGCATCGGCATTTTCGTCCTGCTTTTGAAAACGAAGTGTTGTAAAGAAATTTTGCAAAGGGTTAAGAGCAAGGTTGCTTTTAAATTCATTGTCTAGGTTGAAAGCCCTGAAAAAATTAAGCGGGCGGGCAGTGAAGAAGCCATACATGAACCAGCACAGCACAAGTATGGCAATCAACGACCAGCGCCTGCGATAATCGAACTTATGTACATTGATATTTTTACCGGTGACGCCAACATGCACTTTCTTGAACATCCATACCATCATTAGCATTGCACCGATAACACCGATCAGGATCCAGATCACCGGGTAACTTTGCCATACCATCTGGAAACTTTCTTTCGGATGCGCAGTAAATACCAATGCTTCGGCATTCAACCTTGAGTTGGCATAAGAGAATTGGCCGAAATCGGCGCCATAGAAAAACAATACCAGGAGTGTTACAAAACCAAGATAAAATGTCCAGAATTTCTTTCCTCGCTCGCTGAAAAAGGGTGAGAGCCTTGGAAATAATGAAAAGAAAGCAACTGGCATTAAAAGGAATGCGATCCAACGGAGATCATACTTCAGTCCGAGCCAGAAAGAAGGGAGCAATTCAGTCCATGATGTTTGAGATGGCTTAAAGAAGAATACTGTAGCTACTCTAAAAGTGGTGAAGATGAAAAGGTAAATGAAAAAAACCTTCACCAGCCACTGGATGGTTTTGGATACACGCCATTTTACAAGGAAGGTCATTGTTTGGTTTTGCTGACAGGTTTTTTATTGTTAAGTAATAAGTACCGGGACGTTTCATAAAACGCCTCAGTTATTTTCTGCATTCTTTTCATGATACTGTCCTGTTCTGCCTGTGTGGCCGTAAGGGGTTCATCAGTCATAGAAACAAGCTTCACGACGCCCGACTTGGATTTTTCAAAGTAAACTTTGTTTCCCACGAGGGCTATGCTTTGCAAGTCTGGATTAGCGATGAAGGCATAACGATCCGTATACGAACTATCAGTAAGGTCTCGCCCAAGAGCAGAATTGGTGTATGGCTGGCGTAGAATTCCTGCAATGGTCGGTAACACATCAAGCTGAGACGCGACACGATTGTCGCGCACAGAGCGTACAAATCCCGGATAATAAAAAAGTAACGGAACATGTTCAGAAACGAGTGATTGATCTGTATAAACACGCGGAAGCGTTCCACCGGCGTCTCCGGCAATTCCATGATCTCCTACGAAAACGAAAAGGGTGTTGCTGAAATATTCCTCTTTTGCCGCAGAGTGCATGAATTGTTGGATACAAAAATCCATATAACGGAATGCATTCAGCTCCTCACTATTTTCAAAGCCATATTTGTTTAAAGAGTCTTTGGGAAGGGATATCTTCTTGAAATAAGTGAGATCTTCTGCAGGAATTGTATAAGGCCGGTGGTTATTCGCCGTTTGAATGATCGCAAAGAAGGGTTGTTTTTTTTCGGAAAGGATCTTATTCGATTCCAGGAAGAGATTCTTATCGCTTATTCCCCAAACGTCTTCCTGTGCCGCTTTAAAATCCTGCTGTTCATAAATACGTATTCCTTCCAGGTTATTTGTCAATACGCCCCTGATATTTGCCCAGCTCGTATTACCACCCAGGAAGTAGAATTTCTCATAACCCCGGAAATCGTTTATGATGCTGTGCTGATCGACTGCATTGGGATTGCGGCTTGCCGTTTTTGGTCTTTCAACATCCGGAATTCCCGTAATAGTCGCCCAAACGCCCCGCGCTGTGCCGGTAGCCGGGGTGAAACACCTGTCGAAAAACAAACCGTGCCTGCTGATAGAATCAAAGTATGGAGATGCATTGATACGATTGCCGACCATACTGCTTTTATACATACTGTAACTTTCACAGATCACCAATATTACATTAGGCTTTTTGGTGAGCGTGTCGGCAAAACCTATTTTTCGTTTATACGATAACGTTAGGGTATCCGCTGCTGTTACACCGAGATAATCAGCCATTGTTGGATAATAATGCCGCACTTTCTCCATATCGAAACCCGAGTTCCTGAATTTCAGTGTGCTCATGAAGCTTTGAAATGGATTCAATGCAATTGCAGCTTTAAACTCGTCGCCAAAACGATAGGCATCACTCCATCTAAGCGGGAATTGTGCCACGCGACCGAAAACGAAAAAGCCCATCATTAATACAAATGCGATATGATTCACCACCCTGTACTTACGCGTGGGGGAAACAGGCAGCTTTAATGAATTTTTCAGTATTTTCTTCATCAACAAAAACCATAGAGCCAGTAAAACAATTACAATGACCGTTACTGTAAGAACCGGGTATGACTGCTTCATCATTGTTGCGGAAATTCCGGCATCTTCCGCAAAATTCAACACTGATGCGTTTAACCTCACCCGCAGGTAGTCGTAATGGTAAAAATCGGCTACATAAAAAACCAGGCAGATTAAAAATGCGAGGGAAAGTATGAAAAGCCATGTTTTCCTTGCTCCATCGTTTCTGAAGGGATTTAAGAAGGGGATTGTTGTTAAGATGAATATGGAAATTCCCACAATTCCTACCACCCTCAAGTCATATCTCAGGCCAAGAAAAAATGCCGATCCGCTGAAGGAGCGCCCTTCCGGCTTATAATGAATGAAAAAAATCAGCCGGTAGAGCATCATGAAAAGCAGGAACATTGCGATAACCGTTAAAATCCATCGTAGTGTTCGCGGTACTTTATTCAATACACCCATTTGCAATAATTGTGGCAGCGGCTAAATTAGTTTAATTATTTTTGACTGCTTTATCAAAGCATTTCCTGCATGGAGAAGATCATAGCGTTAGACAGGCAACTGTTCGCAAAATTGAACGGTGAATGGCATAATGGATTCTTCGACAGCTTTTTTCCCATTCTCAGAACTTCACAAACCTCCTATGCATTATATATTTTTTTGCTGGTTTTTGTACTGATCAATGCAGACAAAAACCGCTGGTGGTGGCTTCTCTTTGTAATACTTACTGCAGTATTAACTGATTTTATCAGCAGTGACCTTATTAAAGAAAATTTTATCCGGCTTCGCCCTTGCAATGATCCGTCATTAGAGCCGCCGGCGCGTTTCCTTCTTGGATACCGACCTCAAAGTTCCAGTTTTACCTCTTCGCACGCGGTAAACCATTTTGGCCTCGCAACCTTTTTCTATTTCACATTACTGCCTTATTTCAAAAAGTGGGGCCTTCTTTTCTTTGTTTGGGCCGCCAGCATTTGCTATGCCCAGGTATATGTTGGTGTTCATTTTCCGCTTGATGTACTTGCGGGGAGTGGGATTGGCTTTCTTTTCGGATATTTGTCCGCACGTTCGTTTAATAAACATTACGGATTAGCATCTATCACATGACGGAGATCTTTATTTTGTTTCTGCTTATTTTGATCAACGCATTTTTTGTAATCACCGAAATGGCCCTGGTGAGTGTTCGAAAAGCGAGGCTTGAAGCCATGAAAAACCGTGGTGACCAAAAGGCCGCAGCGGCGTTAAAACTGGCCGACAATCCTGAAACATTTTTGTCTACCGTGCAGATCGGGATCACTCTTGTTTCAATTCTTACAGGTTTGTATTCAGGGGAAAAATTTGGAAAGGACCTTGAGCCCGCAATCAGGCAGATCGGATTTTTAGAGCAATATGCTCCTACCATCTCCACTACCATCGTGGTTGTTCTTGTAACCTTCGCCTCAATTATTCTGGGAGAATTAATTCCCAAAAGAATTGCTTTACTGAGGGCTGAAAAGATATCCCGTGCTGTTGCCGGTCCGATGATGGTGCTCAGCCGCGTTGCCTATCCTGTAGTCGCCTTACTTTCTTTTGTTTCAAACCTTGTATTTAAAATATTTAAGATAAAAACGCATAGCGATTCGGCCGTTACGGAGGAAGAAATAAAAATGTTGATAAGCGAGGGAAGTGAGCACGGCGAGATCGAGGAGGATGAAAAGGAAATTATTGAACGTGTCTTTCATCTCGGGGACAGGAGCATCACGTCATTAATGACCCACCGCACTGATATTGTTTGGGTTGACATGACCGATACAGTTTCTCATTTAAAAAATCGTTTCGAACAATTTATTTTCTCTGCTTATCCTGTGTGCGAAGGCACCATTGATAATATAAAGGGGCTCGTTTACGTGAAGGACCTCCTGAAGGCCAAGCCGGAAATGATGATGGCCGAACTGGTAAGGCCTGCCATGTTCGTACCTGAAAATAATACCGCCTACCAGTTATTGGAAAAATTCAAGGCAACCAAGATCCACATTTGCTTTATTGTGAATGAATATGGGACCCTGGAAGGAATGATCACGCTCAACGATATTCTCGAGGCAATAGTAGGCGATGTATCGCAGGTGGGCCAGGAAGAATATGAAATCGTGGAACGTGCCGACGGAACTTTCCTGGTGGACGCGCAGATTCATTTTTACGACTTCCTGAGTTATTTCGAGCGCGGCGACTGGCTGAAAAATGAGGAGCAGGATTTTGACACTCTTGCCGGTTTCACCTTACACCATCTCGAACATATTCCTGTGGCCGGCGAAACCTTTGAATGGCGCGACTTTCACTTTGAAGTGATGGACATGGACGGCCAGCGTATTGACAAAATTCTCGTGAAAATTTCAGAAGACCTGAAGGAGGAAATGCTGGTGAACGGAGGTTAGATTGTGGAGGTTTGAAAGTAAGCGGCGCACTATTCTGAATCAGAGGGAATTGTTATTGCAGTTGAATATTCACCTGCGTTTCGCTTTCTAAAACTACCAACTACCCACTATCAACTTTTGTGTGACGACTACCGGCGAAAATCAAAGAACGCTTCCATTTCCGGGTTATCCAGCTTGAAGCTTTTTCGTTTACCCCCAACCGTTACGTGCATCAAACCAATTTGTTCAGGATGGAAGTCATACAACAGGTCGTTTAAGATCCGAACCGTCCGGACTTCTTTAACATCCCGGCTTTCGAAGTAGGAAATGATCCCCTCGCTATCCTGCTCATATCCAAGAAATGACAAATTCATCATGTTCGAATCAACTTCGATGCGAAGATGTTGCTTAATGTATTTTTCAACAAATGGATTCATCTCCTTCCTTCTGTTTGGATTGAGCAGGTCGATTTTTGCATCGGAGTTTTGCTTTAATGTTTTCTCAAAGTCATCCGTAAATATTTTACAACTCACCTCCAGCGTTTGCGCCGCGGGGTTATGCTCAACCTCTGTCACCGAAACATAATAAGGATGTACCTCGGCCGGGTTTAAAAATAAAAAGGGAACAAAAAAGCACCACTTAAATACAAAAAAAGCCATTTACCGAGCGTTTGGAATTTTAAAGATCAATATTGAATACATTCGTCTTCAAAAATAAACATAAGAAATAAGCAGGCGCCGCAGATGGAGGATTTTAAGCTTTATTTTAATACCGGTTGGGATCATATTGTAAGCACTGATGCAACCGACCATATTTTATTCATACTTGCTCTTGGAGCGGTATATACACTGCGCAAGTGGAAACCTGTTTTGATCCTTGTCACGGCCTTTACATTGGGTCATTCATTTACGCTCGCATTAAGCGTCTCAGATCTCGTCTGGTTCAGCAGCAAGTGGGTTGAATTCCTCATACCTGTAACCATAGTTCTCACTTCCCTATTCAATCTTTTCAGGCCCGCAGAAGGAAATTATAAAGTAAATTATGTGCTGGCATTATTTTTTGGGCTAATACATGGAATGGGCTTTGCCAATACGATCCGGTTTATGCTTGCGAAAGACCAGCAGATACTGGTTCCGCTGTTGGGTTTTAATATCGGGGTGGAAGCGGGGCAGGTGTTAGTGGTGGCCACCCTGCTGGCGCTCCAGTGGCTGATAGTTCAGCGTGCAGGTTTAAACCATAAATTATGGATCAGGCTTATCTCAGGTATAACTTTGTTGTGGGGTCTTTGGTTAGCTTCTGGCAGATTGCCTTAAATACTTAATATCGAACTATGTTGAAATTCTCTTTTCTTGCCGCTTTGATGATATCAAATATTGCACTAACGGCACAGGATATACGAAATAACCCGGGCAGTAACCACGGCAATCGTTTTGAACAGCTTGGCACCATATTGCCCACACCCAATGAATACCGCACAGCCAGCGGTGCACCCGGGCCGAAGTACTGGCAACAACGCGCCGATTATGTGATCACATGCGAACTGGATGAGCCTAATCGCCGCTTATCCGGAAAGGAAACAATTACATACACCAATAACAGCCCTGACGAACTTACATATTTATGGCTCCAGCTCGATGAAAACCAGCACAGCTCCAGGAATAATTCGGGCTACCAGTTAAGCAGCACTATACCATCAAGCCTCACACCACTGGAACTGGAAAAGATGGAAGGCAGGAAGGACCGGGAATATGGTCATAATATAACCAGTGTAAAAACTGATGCCGGCGCAAAATTGCCTTACACCATCAATAAAACCATGATGCGGGTTGATCTGCCTGCTAAATTGATGCCCGGTGAAAAATTTGTTTTTAAGGTGGAGTGGAATTATAATATCATCGAACGATTAAAATATGGCGGGCGCGGCGGTTTCGAATTCTTTCCTGAAGATGGAAATGATCTTTACACAATCACGCAATGGTTTCCCAGGCTGTGTGTTTACAGCGACAACCAGGGCTGGCAGAATAAGCAATTTTCCGGGTCGGGTGAGTTTGCGCTCGTATTTGGTAACTATCATGTTACCATCACAGTTCCGGCAGATCATATTGTAATGGCCACAGGCGAAGCGCAAAATTACCAGCAAGTGCTAACGCCCACGCAATACAGCCGCTGGCAAAAGGCACAAACGTCAAAGGACATCGTGGAGATCGTAACTCTTAAAGAAGCCCAGGAAAAAGAAAGATCGAAATCAAAGGAGAAGAAAACCTGGATATTCAAAGCCGACATGGTGCGGGATTTCGCCTGGGGAAGTTCCCGTAAATTCATTTGGGATGCAATGCCTTCCTATGTTGACGGAAAGAAAGTAATGTGCATGAGTGCTTACGGAAAAGAGGCTTATCACCTCTATCGCAGATTCAGCACCAAGGTGGTGGCACATACCATCCAAACATATTCTCAGTTCACCATTCCTTATCCCTATCCCGTTGCGCAAAGCATAGAGGCTGCTAACGGTATGGAGTACCCGATGATCTGCTTCAATTTCGGCAGAACGGAAAAAGATGGCACCTACACCGAAGCAACAAAGAATGGAATGATCGGTGTGATCATTCATGAGGTTGGCCACAACTTCTTCCCGATGATAGTGAACAGCGATGAAAGGCAATGGACCTGGATGGATGAAGGACTGAATACTTTCATGGAATATATTTCGGAGGAACTTTGGGACAATAAATTTCCTGTGGGTCGCGGGCCCGCATATAAGATCGTTGATTATATGCGCCTCCCGAAAAGCCAGCTTGAACCAATAATGACCAATAGCGAAAACATTATCCGCTTCGGCCCGAATGCTTACCATAAGCCGGCAACAGCCCTGAATATTCTCCGCGAAACAATAATGGGTCGCGAGCTGTTCGATTTTTCGTTCAGGGAATACGCACGCCGGTGGGCTTTTAAACATCCTGCCCCTGCAGATTTTTTCAGAACCATTGAAGATGCAAGTGGAGAAGACCTCGACTGGTTCTGGCGGGGATGGTTTTACAATACTGATCCCTGCGATATTTCCCTGGATTCAGTTCGATGGGCGAAGATGACAATGGAAGGTGTAACTTCAAGAGCTCAAACGCGTAGCAGCGTGATGATCGACAGGCCAATTTTGAATAATTACGAAGACATTTCAAAAATCAGGAACCGGACAGATAAAAATATCCGCTTCGCAACAGATGCTGATACAAGCCTGCAGGATTTTTACTGGAAGTATGCACGGGGCCTGGTAAAGGTGAATGAATCTGAAGCTTCCGTCACTATTCCGGCAGTGAGCGATACTTTCACCACCGCGGAAAAAATTGCATTAGCGGGGAGCAAATTTCTTTACGAACTTAGTTTTACGAACAAGGGCGGCTTGGTAATGCCCATCATTTTGGAGTGGACCTATACCGATGGATCCAAGGACATCGACAGGATACCGGTTCAAATTTGGCGCAAGAATGAAGACAACGTCACCAAAGCCTTTGTAAAAAATAAGGAGGTAGCTTCTATCAGGCTCGACCCAATGCGCGAAACTGCAGATATAGATGAATCAAATAACAGTTGGCCCCGACTCGAAGCACCCGGAAAATTCAAATTATTCAAGAACCGCGGTTCACAACCAAAGCCACCAAACCCAATGCAGAGAAAACAGAGATAATCCCTGGCAGTTTTTGCATTTGGTACTTTTTTTGATTTTTATACAGCAAATCTGGATTTTTATATTAGTTTTACCTTGAAAACCAAGAGTATCCCTCTCCGGATTTTCTCTTAATCCAATCCTTTCCAATATCTCCTATCGCTAAAAAAATGCACCGGCAACAGCGCGTGTGTGTATCTTTTTTTCTGAGACCGGCACTATCCACAACCTCTTTTATTTAATTAAATCAACATTGTATGATGAAGAATTTTACATTGGCTTTGTGTATGCTGGCTTTTTCATTAGTGTCACTGGCACAGGATTGCCCGGTGATTAACTCAACCGCCGTAAACACCAATGGCCCCGGCCAATATGCCATCACAATTAATTATTCAGCAGATGCGGGCGTGAACCATATAAATATGGTTACTTTTTGCGCGTCTAACCCGCTTCCACAAATGTTTACTACTGAATGTATCCCTGTAAACGGCAGCGGTACCACTGTAGTAAATGTTGATTGCATGAATACGCCTGTAGTTATTCTGGTGCCGGCTCCTGGAGCATGCGGTACAGGTTTCCCATGCGGCGCACCGGTATTTGTGTTCGGGCCAGTGGGCGGACCATTACCAATTAAAATGAATTCTTTCTACGCCACGAGAGTTGGAACGCAGGTGAATCTTTCATGGAGCACGGAAGTAGAGATCAACGCGAAAGAATTTGTAATTGAAAGAAAAACTACCGGTGACTTTGAAGCGGTTTCAGTTATTGCTGCCACAAACAAAACCGAAGGAAGCAAGTACGCTTTCAGCGACAGAAATATGGAAGCTGGTATTTCGCAGTATCGCATAAAAATGGTTGATCTTGACGGCACATTCCGCTATTCAGAGATTCGTGCGGTTAAAGGCGCAGGAACCAAGGGTGACTTTACCGTATTCCCTAACCCAAGCTATGGAAACACCAACCTGAATATAACTGACGTTTCAGAAAACACAGAGATACATGTTTATGACAATTCAGGAAGAATGGTTAGAAAGATCTCAAATATCAATAAAACAAACATCTCAATTGACGACCTTCAAAAAGGAATGTACATGATTCGCATGGTTGATACAAAAACCGGGGAAACTGTTACAAAGAAATTGAGTGTTCTTAACTGATAAGAATTTTTACTGACGAGTCCTGTAGAGTCGTCTGAACAAGGGTCGCCATTTTGGTGGCCCTTTTTTAATTTCAGCTTGCCCAATCATTTGCCGGAAGCGGTGAAACAAGCTATGCCGTACAAGTGTGCGACGCAACGATGCTGAATAGAAAAATACAGTTGATGCAAAAAAAATCTAATGGTGAAGCTCACCCTTGTTACCGAACAATTTTCTGATCCGCGCATTCAAAGAAGGAACATTCTCTTTTTTCAACAGGTTCACATTTGATAAAAGATGGGTCATTTCGGGTTCTTTTCCTTTAAAGATATTATGCAAACTCTCAAGTGCGTTCACCCGAACTATCCTGCTTTCGGCTTTATTCATCATCCAACTTGTAAGGGTATTGCTAACGAAGTTCAATTCATCTTCGGTTAATGATAAGCGCGATAGAAGCTGCGCCATGTGCCATCTGAATTCAATGCCGGTGGGCATTTCGAGAAAATGAAGTATTTCCTTTTTATGCGGGTGAAGGAGATCAGGCCGCGGTTGGGAACATTTTTCAATTGCATCAGCCGCTCTCATTTTTACAACCCGGTCAGCAGCGTACAGGCATTCGAAAAGCTCGTTGAAGTCGTTTTGATCTTTTATTTGAAGAGCGATCGAATTTGCCTTGCCAACAGATCGGAGATCACCGCCCCGCAGTTGCTTCGCGAATTTATTCAAGCACTTTAAATTTTACAGGCCCGTGGCTCCATCCCGAAGCGCTTTTTTCTTCCCGCTGTTCTTTTTCTCCCACTCTACCATTTCAGCAGTTTTCTCCACTTTTTTTGGCTTATCTGATTGTGCAATGACGGGTTTATCTTCTTTGGGAACCACAAGGTTATTTCGGTCGTACTCCTCGGTTTTTACAAGAGCGCCGGTGCCTTCCTCATAATATTTCCATGTACCATGCTTAACGCTATAGGGCTCGGCTTTTACAATTTTAAAATCTACCACCTCATTACTTCCAGTTCCATAAACGGGAATTGTGTCGTACGGCTGATCAGGATTGTAACCTCTCCAGCTTTCTTCAACCAGTAAACCACCAAGGAATGAAAAATACTGCTGAATTCCGTCCTTACCACCGTGGATGTAATGTTCAACGGCAATGAGATCACCCTCCATGCTGTATTTCCTCCAATAACCATGTTTCTGATCATTCTTATAAACCCCTTCTTCTTCATAGCCGGGATTACCGCGCAATTCAGGGACTGAGGTTACCCACTTCCCCTGTTTGAGACCTTTGCTGTCTACCAGGTTGAGCGTATCTCCCCTGTCATTCAGTTTGAAAGATTTTGGCTGGGCCAGGCCTGCTTCACTAAAAAGAAGAGAAACAATAAATAAGGAGGATGCAATGATCAGTTTCATTCTTAACAGGATTATTGAATTAATACGTTTCTTTAGGATCGCGTATAATATGATGTTCAAATTTACTATTTATCCCTTGTTGAATTTTGTTAATTTACCGCGATGAAGGATTATAAGAAATATTTTCTGCTCGAAGCTGAGCCTGATATAGTTTACCAGGCGCTCACCAACCCTGCCACCATCCAGTTATGGACGGGAGAGGCTGCAGAGATGAGCACCGAACCGGGAAGTGAATTTTCCTTGTGGGACGGGAGCATCAGCGGGCGCAACATTGAATTTGAAACAGGAAGGAAGATCGTGCAGGAATGGTTTTTCGGAGAACAGGAGGAACAATCGATCGTTACCATAAAATTACATCCGCACAAATCAGGCACTTCCGTGGAATTGCGGCATACCAATATACCTGATGAAGATTATGAAAATATCACTTCAGGATGGGAGGAAAATTATTTCGGAGCTTTAGAGGCATTCTACGCTCATTGAAATAATCTTATTATTTTATCTCCAGGTTGAGAAGGCTTTTATCTTCAATAAAGGCCTCAAGTTGGTCTCCAACAACGCATTCTCCCACCCCTGCCGGCGTTCCGGTAAAGATGAGGTCGCCAATGTTCAGTGAAAAGTAATTCGAGATATGAGAGATAACTGAATCAAATGAAAAAATCATCTGCCCTGAGTTTCCTTTTTGAACCTCTTCGTTATTTTTTGTGAGCCTGAAATTGATATTATTTCTTTTGAGGTCGGGAGTTACGTCAATAAATTTTCCAACAGCCGCCGAATTATCGAATGCCTTTGCTTTTTCCCAGGGCAAACCCTTTGCCTTGCATTCTTCCTGGATGTCGCGGGCTGTAAAATCAATACCTACTGAGATGCCATTATAATAGTTAGCGGCATGCCGTTCCTGGATGTACTTACCGTTCTTGCATACGCGGAGAACCA
Organism: Bacteroidota bacterium; assembly: GCA_023433345.1. Lineage (GTDB taxonomy): Bacteria > Bacteroidota > Bacteroidia > Chitinophagales > Chitinophagaceae > Ferruginibacter. Next base: position 24,410 of record JAEZDA010000061.1, read on the forward strand.
GTTCGCATTCGTAATGCAATTCATTTGTAAACTCCGGGTAGTAGAAGGGGGTGTGAACCTGTAGAAGCGCACTCTTCGGCTTCATAAAAATAACCGGTTCATCGGGTATCTCAGTTGCCATCTCCTTCACATGATCCGCATAGTTACGGCCTATACAAATAATCTTCATTGCAGCTTGGGTTTTAAATTGGGTTCCGGGGAGGAGCGAAAATACACAAAACACATAATAATTTCAATACACATTCAATTATTATTCAATTGTGTACACCATATTGTTCACATTTCCCATGGTTTTTTCGATCCCGATCGCCGCGAAGTTTTCAATTATTTCCACGCATTTTTCAATTTTGAGCCTTACAATCGCAATTTCTTCCTCTCTCCAACGACCCAAAACATAATCTGACTGCATGCCTTTCGGAAATTGATTGCCAATTCCGAAGCGGAGTTTAGGGTAGGCATCCGTACCCAGAATGTTTTGAATATCCTTTAGTCCATTGTGCCCGGCATGGCTACCTGCTGCGCGTAAACGCAGTTTGTTGAGCGGAAGGGCGAGATCATCTACAATAGTCAGCGTGCGCTCCAGTGGCACAGCTTCTTTCATTTCCCAGTACTTGAATGCGCGACCACTCAGGTTCATGAAGGTTGTTGGGCAAAGGCAGATGAAGATCTTTCCCTTCCATTTAACCTCCGCTACATAGCCAAGCCTGTCATTTCGAAATTTGCCTCCATGCTTGTGAACAAAGGCATTCACTACGTCAAATCCTATATTATGACGGGTGCCTGCATATTCATTCCCGGGGTTGCCGAGGCCTACAATTAAAAATTTTGACATGGCTGCAAGGTAAATGACAAAGAGAAAATGAGGAGTGCGTCGCCTGGTGTTAAATCATTCCATCGAGAAACTGCTGAAGATCGGCCTCGGTTTTTATAAGCACATCGCGGGTTTTGCTTCCCTGATTAGGGCCAACAATTCCGGCAGATTCGAGCTGATCCATCAGCCTTCCTGCCCGATTATAGCCAAGCTTCATACGCCTTTGAATGAGAGATGTGCTTCCGCTTTGGTTCATAACAATGAGGCGTGCCGCATCTTCAAATAAAGGATCCTTGTCGTTAACATCAAAATCTTTCGACTCCATATCCTTTTCATCAACATATTCAGGCAATAGAAATGCATCAGGATATCCCCGCTGGTCGCCTATAAAATCCACTATCTTATCAACTTCAGGAGTATCAACAAATGCACATTGCAGGCGAACCACTTCACCGTTATAACTGATCAGCATATCGCCCTTCCCAATCAGTTGCTCTGCTCCGCCCGTGTCGAGAATTGTGCGGCTATCGATCTTGCTACTAACCTTAAAGGCTATACGCGCAGGAAAGTTTGCTTTAATTGTACCTGTAATAATGTTCACTGAAGGCCGCTGCGTTGCAATGATCAGGTGAATGCCGATGGCTCTTGCAAGCTGTGCCAGCCTGGCGATGGGCATCTCCACTTCCTTGCCGGCGGTCATAATAAGATCAGCAAATTCATCAACAACCAACACAATGAAAGGAAGGAATTGGTGGCCTTTCTGCGGATTTAATTTCCTTGCGGCAAACTTTTCATTGTATTCTTTAATATTACGGCAGCCCGCTTCTTTTAAAAGATCATAGCGGTTGTCCATCTCAATACACAAAGCATTCAGTGTATTGATCACTTTCTTGGTATCGGTGATTATCGAATCTTCTTCATTGGGAAGTTTGGCGAGAAAATGTTTTTCGATCTGCTTATAAATGCTGAGCTCTACTTTCTTCGGGTCAACCAAAACAAATTTCAATTGTGAAGGATGTTTTTTATAGAGCAGCGAAACAAGTATTGCATTCAAGCCCACAGACTTACCCTGGCCGGTAGCTCCCGCCATAAGAAGATGCGGCATGCTGGCCAGGTCCACGATAAAATTCTCATTATCGATCTTTTTGCCAATAGCTATGGGCAGTGAAAATTTACTGTTGGTGAATTTTTCAGCAGACAGCAGCGTTTTCATGCTCACAATTGTTTTGCGCGCATTCGGAACTTCTATACCGATCGTTCCCTTTCCCGGAATCGGTGCAATGATACGAATACCAAGTGCGGCAAGGCTCAGCGCAATATCATCTTCAAGGTTTTTAATACGGGAAATTCTAACTCCCGCAGCAGGGATGATCTCGTACAAGGTAACAGTGGGGCCAACGGTTGCGGATATACGCTGAATGTTGATGTCGTAATTCTTAAGCGTATTGATGATCTGGTTCTTGTTGTTTTCCAGCTCGGCTGGGTCTTGCACTATCTTTTCACTTCCATGATTTTCCAGAAGATCGAGTGAAGGATATTTATAATCGCGAAGGTCCAGAACAGGATCATAAGGCTCCAGCCTGGCCACTTTTTCAGCCGGACTTTCTTCAGGGATCGGATCCGGAACGCTTTTGATTTCGAGCTGCAGGTTTGAGCTTGCCTGAACCGGTGGAGGCGCAACAGGAAGAACCTCCTCTTCAAAGGGATCTTCTTCAGCAGGAATGATTTCCGGTTCTTTTACTATGGGAGGATTAGTTTTCTTTCCTTTTTTTTCTTCCTCTTTTTCGTTTACAGAAAACTCGTGAGTATGGGCTGGCTCAAGATCATTCTGAAGATTCAGTGAAACCGGAACACCATTCATTCCATTCCCTTTTGTTTCCGGTACCAGCTCTTCAAGTGCTTCGTCTTCATTCATTTCAACATCAGCCAATACCGGTGTTAATGTTTTTTCTTTTTTTGCAGGAATGTTAAATGAAGGGTTGAAGCGCCAGATAATATAAGAAAGCCCTGCCACGGCAAGTAACAGTATCGTACCGATTTTGCCGATGGCTTTGAAGAGGTAGTCGCGGCTGATATTGCCTACGTGACCGCCCCATGGAAATTCATTTCCCTGCATGATAACTGAGGCAGCGATACTGATGAGAGGAAGGCCAACAACGATATATTTTACGTTGCGGGAAACCGAAAATACTTTTCTACCGGCAAAAAGGTTTACGCCTACAACAAAAAATAGCGTACACAATAAGTAGGAGGCGACGCCAAAGCCTTTATAGATGAAAAAGTGAGAAAGAAAAGCGCCGAAGGTTCCCATCAGATTGTCTACTTCGGTGTCAGTGCCCAGCAACAGGCGCGCCCCTTCGCGAAAAACTTTGTCCTGGTCTTCATCCCAGGTGAATAAATATGAAGTGAATGCAACAAAGAAAAGCAGGCCGAAAAGGATGCAGATGCTTCCCGCTATTTTATGGGTTCTTTCATCTTTAAGCAACTTCTTAACCTCTATCTCTTCTTCCTTCTCCTGCTTCAGCGGTTCAGGCTTAGGCGTTTTCGCTTTTGTTTTGGTGGCCATCGGCAACAAAGATATATAAATAGTGCTGTGAACCTTACGCCCCGCGCGCTTCTTACAAACTTTTTTGATGTTTTATAAATGCGTAAAAAAGAAGCAGCCAGCCGCACAGAAAACTGACCCCGCCGAAAGGAGTTATAATGGCAAACCATTTGTACCCGGGCACAACCAGTGTTTTCATCACAGAAAGAAAATACAAGGAAAATGAAAAAAGGAAAATCCCTGCAATAAAAA
>JAEZDA010000095.1 GCA_023433345.1 Bacteroidota bacterium
GGTGAAGATATAGTGAAGGGCTATGTGCCGGACTTGAAGCGAAAAAGCCCGCCACGGCCAGCGGCCGGGGGGCGCCCAAACCTTCTTATTTCTAACGATGTTTAAATTGATAGAACAGGCCCACCTGGAACACACGATTCTGATATTTAAGCGCGGGGTTCTCGGTGAAATCTGTTAAGCCAAGATTATAACGTGCGTCTATCCCTAACCGTGACTTAGTAATGTATCCGAGGCCGAACGACCACGCGAAGTCGAAAGTTTTAAAATTGTCTTTGATGTCGGTTTCATCATCGCCATCATCTCGTGTTGCTTTGATAAGAAAACCTGCCTGTGGACCGGTCTGCAGACGCACGCCATTGTTGAACATATATTGAAACATCACGGGAACGTTTATGTAGCCCAACTTATATTTTTCGTCGGAGATGTCAATGTCTGCGCCCTGGTTGGAATAAACGACCTCGGGTTGAACGGCAAAATGTTTACTCATGTGAATATGTGCGAGGCCGCCTCCGTGGAAGCCAAGCCTGGAGTTGAGGATAGCCGGTCCGTTTGCTTCAATGTCGGAAATATTCAACCCAGCTTTGAGCCCCCAATGCACACGTTGTGAATAGCCGGTAATTGTAGCGAGGCAAAATGCGATCGCTGTGATAGTCTTTTTCATAATGGTTATTTTTTAGCACACCATTATGCAGTTTCTATACCAACATTATTATTCAGTAAACTTAAAGTTATTTAAAGGTCGCGCGCCCTTTTACCAAAAACAAGAATGCTTGCACGGCCTTTAAGCAAGTTTCCTTTTGTGCGGTATTTAAATTCAAAATTTCTTATAAACCTGCCTTGCGGTGAAATATGAATGATCTTGCTTTCTTGCCCCGGTGTAAAATCCTGCTCTATGGCGGGAGCGAGCTTATCTCCATTTTGAAATACAACATTGAATTCTTTCACACGCACCTCACGCTCTTCTACACGAAACCTTACATCAGTAAATTGATAGCTGCTGTTCACCATCAATTCATCAGTATCTTTTCCAAAGTCCACCCGCTTCTCTCCCAATAATTCCCAGCCTTCTTCCACTGCTATACTTTTTCTCGCCGGTCCGCAGGCAGCGAGGGTTACCATTAATGCAAAACAAAGGACGCGAAACAGGATTTTAGTTTTTCTCATTCCAAAAAGGTTTAGGCCGTAAAAATAGAAAAACCCGGCCATTGGCCGGGTTTTCTTTGCTACCACTATTTATATTATTATTTATATGCGTCACGCATTTTTTTAATAATATCGTGTGAAGTTTTTAAAGAGGCTTGTTGATCTGTGATCAATTGTCTTGTTTCAACATCCATTTCAGCATCCGTTGCAAGCGCAGTGCGGTATGCCTTCTGAGCTGCATCTTCTCCAAATTCGCATGATTCGAGAGTAGCTTTTCTGTCATTGCCGGAAAAAGCTGCTTTAACATCCATCCAGGCCTGGTAAATTTTTCCCGGAACTGTTTGTCCCTCTGCAGGATCCCCGCCCAGCTTAAGAACCTGAGATGTAAGTTCACTTTTATATTTGCGGCTCTCATCTGCCATTTTATTGAAAGTAGCCTTTAAATCGAGATCACCGTCTTTCAATTCTTCCACAGCTTTTTCATAACCTGTTATGCGATCGTGATTGATCTTGATAAGGTCGTTAAGTGTTTCCGTTAAACTTGTTGTTGTAGTCATACCTCTAGTTTTTGAGTTTATAAATTTGTTTTTCGTTTTTTAATTCTTTTTACGGTGAATTTTCCGTCAACTAATTTTTCGTTTTTATTGCTCCGGGAGCCTCCTCTTCTAAACAATATCATAAGCAGGATCAACACAATCACCGCACCCGCTATCCATACCGGCGTTTCCAAATACCAGAGTCGCTCGGCTGTTGTAACATATGTGCTTTCAGTTGTGTCCTGAGAGAAACAGCTTAAGCTGTACCCAACTGCAATCAAAAAAGAAAATAGTGCTTTCAATCCTCTGCTTATACTCAAACACGAAGCCATTTTTATTTTTAGCAAGGGCTGGTTTATTATCAATCAGAATCGATGTGCTCCCGGGGAATTTCGTCTACACGCTAACACATAGGAACCTTTCAAAGCACCAATGAACTGAGATGTAAGAATGGCACTGAATTTTATGTATGAGTGATAAAACATTTATTATGACTAATCAAATGAAACAAAAAGCCGGAAATTTTTACTGGAGGTTCATTGCCCTGCTGTTTGCGGCAATGATGAGTATTCCCGTGTTTGCCCAGGAGGATAAGAAGATTGATGTTGATATAGACACTGATGGCGATAGTGCTTCAGGTATTTTCAGCCAACCATGGGTTTGGGTTGTTGGTGGTGCTGTTTTTATTCTTTTATTAGTAGCCTTACTGCGGAACAACAAGAAGTAGAGTGATATAAAAAAGGGTGACATTTAAATGCCACCCTTTATTTTCTTGAAGATGATTAAACATCTTTTTCCACCGTTTTTGTATAAGTTACCTGGTCAGTTCTCCCTTTATTTCCACCGCCGCGAAGTAATCCGATAAGCAATAGCAACAGTACTGCTCCTCCTACCACCCATACCCAGGGCTGAACGTACCATTCTTCTCGTGTGGAAGTTGTAGTGGTTGTAGTTACCGAGTTCGTCCCGCTGTCCTGAGCAAGTACCTGCACGGCAGCGAGAAAAAGGAAGCTCAGTAATAGGTTCCATTTCCTGATCATAGTTTCTGATTTTATAAATTAATGATGTGTTTGTTCCTTTAATTCAACAAATGCGCCAATATTGCCGGTTTCGAAGTCAACAACTGTTTCATCACATTATATTTGTATCCCGCAAAAATGGCTAAAGCAAAGAAAATACAGGAAAAGGAAGGTGAAGAATTCATTGAAGTATTTGGTGCACGCGAGCACAATCTTAAAAATATCGATATCAGAATTCCTAAGAACAAGCTTGTTGTTTTTACCGGAGTGAGCGGAAGCGGAAAATCATCGCTCGCTTTCGACACGATCTACAATGAAGGCCAGCGGAGATATATGGAAAGTTTCTCTGCATATGCAAGGCAGTTTGTAGGCGATATGGAGCGACCGGATGTAGACAAGATAACCGGACTTTCCCCAGTGATTTCCATAGAGCAAAAGACCACCAATAAGAATCCCAGGAGCACCGTGGGAACAATCACGGAGATCTATGATTTCCTGCGCCTACTCTTTGCACGGGCAAGTGATGCGTATAGTTATGCAACCGGGAAGAAAATGGTAAAGTTCAGTGAGGAAGAAATTGTTTCAACCGTAATCTCAAAATACGCGAATAAGAAAATAAGTGTTCTTGCTCCATTAATACGTGGCCGGAAAGGGCATTACAGGGAATTGTTTGAAGATATAAGGAAGAAGGGTTTTTTAAAAGTGAGGGTTGACGGGGATATTCTTGATCTTGCTCCGCGAATGCAGGTTGACAGGTATAAAATTCACGACATTGAGGTTGTGGTTGACCGGATGAAGGTAAGCCCGGAGTTTCATGTAAGATTAAGCCAGAGCGTGCAGAAGGCCCTGCAGATGGGGAAAGGCTTACTGTTTATCCTTGTAAATGATGAAGCGGAGGTAGCTCAATTCAGCAGGCAGCTCATGTGTCTTGATACGGGCGTAAGTTATGAAGAACCATCGCCCAATGCGTTTTCATTTAATTCTCCTTATGGCGCTTGCCCGGTTTGCAAAGGTTTAGGGTCCATTTACCGGGTGAATATGGAATCGATTATCCCTGACCGTGAGTTGTCTGTTAAGGAAGGCGCGGTAGCTCCTCTTGGAGAAGAGAGGGAAGCATATGTATACAAGCAGGTTCAACAGCTGGCAAAAAAGCATAAATTCAGTTTAGATAAACCTGTTAAAGATCTTTCAGTAACTGCTTTGAACCTTTTGCTGTATGGAAAAGAAAAGATTGATGAAAAAAATATTGATGAATCAGAGGAGATAGGGGCAGAAGAAGATACTTATTATCAAACAGAATACGAGGGCGTGGTGAACATGGTGCGGAGATGGTATGCATCGCCAAATACAAGTGAGGGCGTAAGGCAATGGGCGGAACAATTTATGAAGCTTTTTGAATGCCCGGAATGTAAGGGCATGCGCTTAAAGAAGGAGAGTCTGTGGTTTAAAGTTAATGATCGCAACATCGCTGAATTAAGCGATATGGATCTTGATAAACTTGTAGAGTGGTTTGAAAATATAGAGAAAAATTTAAGTGACAGGCAAAATGCAATTGCCCGGGATGTACTAAAAGAAATAAGGGCGAGGCTGGGGTTTTTGCTGGATGTGGGTCTTACCTATCTCACGCTAAGCCGGCCGTCCCGTAGTCTTAGTGGTGGAGAGTATCAACGCATCAGGCTGGCCACTCAAATAGGTTCACAACTCAGAGGAATTACATACATTCTGGATGAGCCCAGCATTGGGCTTCACCAGCGCGATAATCAAAGGCTTATAAACGCTTTAAAGAACCTGCGCGATATTGGAAACAGCGTATTGGTTGTTGAGCATGATAAGGATATCATGCTCGCCTCCGATCATTTGGTGGACATTGGTCCGAAGGCGGGAGCGCATGGTGGAAGAGTGGTGGCGGAAGGCAGACCAGATGAGGTGTTGAAGTCATCATCGGAAACCGCCCGTTATCTCAATGGAGATCTTGGAATTGAAATTCCCACTGAAAGAAGAAAGGGAAATGGAAAGTTTATTGAGCTAAAGGGTGCAAGCGGGCATAATCTCAAAAAAGTATCCATAAAATTTCCGCTGGGCAAATTCATTCTTGTTACAGGTGTTAGCGGTAGCGGTAAAAGTACGTTGGTGAACGAAACCTTATATCCTTTACTTCATAACCATTGTTATTCCGCCACCAAAGACCCCATGCCTTATACGTCGATAAAAGGGCTTGATGAAATTGATAAAGTTATTGAGATCGATCAAAGCCCGATCGGCAGAACACCAAGAAGTAATCCTGCCACATACTGCGGATTTTTTACCGACATCCGAACTCTTTTTGCATCAGTTCCGGAGGCGAAGATCAGGGGCTATGCTGCCGGCAGGTTTTCCTTTAACGTGAAGAGCGGAAGATGCGATGTATGCGAGGGTGGAGGTATGAGAGTGATAGAAATGAACTTCCTTCCTGATGTATATGTGCACTGCGAAAAGTGTAACGGCAAACGTTACAATCGCGAAACCCTGGAAATACGCTACAAAGGGAAATCGATCAGTGATGTGCTGAATATGACGGTTGATGAAGCGGTTGAGTTCTTTAATGCGGTTCCGTTTATTTACAGAAAGATCAAAGTTTTGCAGGAAGTAGGGCTGGGGTACATTACACTGGGCCAGAGCGCGGTAACCTTAAGCGGCGGTGAGGCTCAGCGTGTGAAGCTTGCTACAGAGCTGGGAAAGAGGGATACGGGAAAAACTTTTTACATACTTGACGAACCTACAACGGGTTTGCACTTCCAGGATATACAGCATTTGCTTGACGTATTGAATAAACTTGTTGATCGCGGCAATACCGTTCTCGTCATTGAGCACAATATGGATATGATCAAGGTAGCCGATCACGTAATAGATATCGGGCCTGAGGGCGGTGGCGGTGGCGGCAATGTTTTATTTGAGGGTGTTCCGGAAGACCTGATAAAAATCAAAGGGAGTCACACTGCAATTTATTTAAAGGCGGAACTATAAAAAAAATCCACGCCTCGTATTGCATGGATTTTTAAAAAGGGGCAAGGCATGTTAACGAAGTAACATCGTGGTTTCAGGGGTATTCAGTGTGCATGACTGCACATCGTTTTCCAGGGAGTCTCTCTTCAGTTATATACCTTGCACGTCCTTTTTTCTATCAATCAAAATTTTCACCTTACAGCTGTTTTTCCCTGCTGCACGTGGCCATCGTGGCTTTCACAGTGATAGGTGTAAGTTCCTTTCTTTAATTTTTTTATTGTTGTTATTTTAGAATGAATGATCTGTAAGTTGCTGACTATCTCTCCGCTTTCATATCGTAATTCAAATTTCACAGGCCTGCCGTCATCAGTTCTTACCTGAATCTCCATTTCATCTGCACCTGATTGCCACACTTTTACTTCTTTAATTTTCAGAATGCTTTCTCCCCGGGCTGTTAAAATGAACATCATCAGCATTGAGCAGATGGCAACAATCACCATCCTGTACATTCCGGGGTTGAAGTTGAAACTGTTCTTCATATCAATTAATAAAAATGAGGACAGCGTGTTTGTTTTCTCATTCTTCCCCACTCGTTATTTGCAGGCCCGAGTTTTATACCAAGCTTCACCAGGAATGAGAAATATGCATCCATGTTTTTTGAATTGCCTCTTTGCGTGCCTGGTTCATACCTGCTGACACCAGGCGTTACTATACCAACGGTTTTGTCATGAATCTGCCTTGCTATTATTGCATCAGAAGGGTTAAGGTAAACGCTGAAATAGTATGGGTCGATGTAGGTAGTGCTTACGTCATCAATATAGTCAGTGAATGTTTTTCTATATAATAGTTCCACGCCCGCAGTTATGTTGCTGTTGAACACTCTTTTAATTCCGCATCCCATAGGAATATTCATTTGCGTAAGCTTGTAGGGCTTTTTCTCAGGATATTCAGCCATGCCCTGCCCTTCGGTTCTCAAAGGGTGCAGATCATGCCATGAAACCGATCCGTTAGCATGTGTTATTGAGCCTTGCGGATTGAATTTAAAAATTCCCACCCCGATAAAACCATAAGGTTGATATGTCGGCTCATATTCTTCATCTTCAGAGAAAATTAGTGTAGGAAAAAGTTCTATGGCACCGTAGGCTTCAAACATGTCACTCCTGAAGTTCAGATTTCTTTGCTTTCGCCACAGTTCATTTACGCCCTTCGTATTGATAATATTATCTCTTCCGGACACGTAGGTGTACTGAGCAGCCAGCCGGAGCCCGATCCATTTTTGAGGATAAACCGAAATGAAAGCTCCTTTCATCATCTTTGTAAGTTCGAGGTTTACATCTTTTACGAACTTCGTTCCGTAACCAGCATTTCCTCCGAGGTCGCCGAGAAAAAAAGTGGGGCCAAAATTCAACCCTAATTCAACTTCCATGTTTCGCCCAAAAATCAAATGCTGTGCTTCTGAGGAGGCGCCGCTGGTTAGGAGGCTTATTATGAGGCCTGATTTTATTATGATCTTGGGTAAAAAGGTCTTCATTAGGGCTGAATTTGGACTTGTACGCATAGCCTGCGTGATAGAACCAAATTCTTAAACGAAAGATTGTTTCCTTTTATTGCACGGGAAATTAAATTTTGCGGCAGTAATCCATACCGATATGCGGAATGTCATCTTCCAGGTATTGCTGCCCAACGGAATAAAAACCCAGCGCTGTATAAAAATTAAGCAGATATAGCTGCGCACTAATATGTATAGAATTTACATTGAAAATGGTAAGCGTCTCTTCAATAGCCCTCTTCATCATTTCTTTTCCCAAGCCAAGTTTTCGATGAGTTTTCGCAACTAACACTCTTCCGATGCTGGCAGAGTCACCTGGCTTTCCGGGCGGGATCAATCTTGCATAAGCAACAAGCACCTCACCACTCCATGCGCACAGGTGAAGGCTTTTCAAATCAAGGCCATCAGGGTCAAGATAATTGCAACGCTGTTCAACCACGAAAACCTCCGCACGCAACTTTAAAATACTGTATAGCTGTAAAGATGTTAGTTCTGAAAAATTTTGGGTCGTCCATTGTAGTTGCGTCATATCAAAGATTCATTTGCTTTATCCATTTTCAATTGCATGATTTCTGCAATTGCGCGGGCTCTCGTTTTTGCCTTATTTGCAACCGGTCCTTCAAACAATTGATCAATTGTTGCGTTAAATGATGACAGCCATGCATCGAAATGCGCAGGTGTTAAGGGGACTATCCGGTTAATATCGAAATGTTTTTCCATTGCGTTCTTGCGATAGACCGGGTTATCCAGTAAAATTGTTTCCCAGAAGTCAGTGATCAATGGTATGTGATGATCCCAATCGATCTTGATAATATCAGTGAATATTCTACCAATAATCGGATCGGTTTTTACCAGGTCGTAAAATTCAATAACAAAGGTTAAAATATCTTCTCTTGTTGCGATATCAGGTTTAATAGCCATATTTATTCCTCCACCTTTCTTTTAAAAATTTTCTGATCTCCTCCTCGCGGGCGTTTTTCCCGGGGATGTAAAAAGTAACTCCGTCGATTTTTTCCGGCAGATAATTAAGATGTACAAAATTGTTTTCAAAGTTGTGTGCATATTCATAATCCTTTCCATAATCCATTTTCTTCATCAGGTCAGTGGGAGCATTCCGCAAGTGCAATGGAACGGGCAGGTCGCCGTATTTTCTAACGGCATCCTGCGCGGCGCCAATGGCCATATAAGAGGCATTGCTTTTTACTGATGTGGCAAGGTAAACGGCACACTGGGAAAGTATTATGCGGCTTTCAGGATACCCGATCAGGTTTACAGCCTGGAAGGTATTGGTTGCGAGTAAGAGCGCGTTTGGGTTGGCATTTCCAACATCCTCACTCGCAAATATCACCATTCGCCGTGCAATGAATTTCACATCCTCTCCAGCTTCGATCATTCTTGCAAGCCAGTATACAGCAGCGTTAGGGTCGGAACCACGCATGCTTTTTATGAAAGCAGAGATAATATCATAGTGCATTTCACCCTGCTTATCATATAATGCGATCTTTTGCTGAGCTGTCTTCATCACGAGTGAATCTGTAACAGGTTTTCCACCTGAATTGTTTATGGTAAGCTCAAGCAGGTTTAAAAGCTTTCTTGCATCTCCGCCAGACATTTGAAGAAGCGCGTCATCTTCTTGAATGGTTATTCCGGATTTCGCGAGTATTTCATCCTCTTGCAATGCCTTTTTTAAAAGGGTTTTGAGATGATGGCTTTCAAGCGGTTTTAAAACATATACCTGGCACCTGCTGAGTAATGCGCTGTTCACTTCGAAGGAAGGATTTTCGGTGGTAGCACCTATCAGCCTGATGATCCCTTTTTCCACAGCGCCGAGCAGTGCATCCTGCTGACCTTTATTAAAACGGTGGATCTCGTCTATGAAAAGAATTGCGCCGGAGCTTTCAGAAGCGCGTTCAATTACATTGCGGATGTCTTTAACGCCTGCTGAAATTGCACTTAAACTAAAGAAGGGAAGATCTAATGATTCGGCAATAATGTTTGCAATGGTGGTTTTGCCCACTCCGGGCGGACCCCACAAGATCATTGACGGAATGTTCCTGCTTAAAATTGATTCACGCAGAACACTGCCTTCTCCGGTAAGGTGTTCCTGCCCTGTAAGGTCTTCTAATTTTCGCGGGCGCATGCGTTCAGCAAGAGGAGCATTCATGCTGTAAAGTTAATCTATTCATTACCGGCCTTTCTCATGAGTTCGAGCACTTCCTCAATTGTTACAGGTGCTTCCCTACGGTTGATGTTAAAAACAATTGCATAGCCTGTGGCACCTCCCGCTCGTTTAATTGCGTCAACAAGGGATTGTTGGTCACTTGAAACGCGAAGGTGGTTCAGATCACTCCATATTTCATTTGTACAAAGGCATCCAAGCGTTGGAGTGAAAGGGAAATATGGTTTGCCAGAATAATATTCGGGCTTTACTGTTGTGCCATGAGCAATTATTTCATGACGCCCCGCCATTCCCGCATAAAACGCCTCCATCATAGAGCCTGAATTGCGAAGATTTTTTGGTAACAGGTTTCTGTAGGCATCTATCTTAAGAATAGTGTCTGTGAGGCTGGAGTCCCTCAGAAAATGCAGTGAATTGAATTCCAGAGGTAAGGTGAGCTGCACATTTTGTGTCGGACCAATCGCCCCTGCTTTCGAAACATCAAAACCATCCATTCTCAAAATTCCGCTTGGTGTGTTACCGTTAGTAAGGTACCCGGGCAATCCGCTTAAACTCCTTGCGAGCTGTGGCACAAAAAATATTTTACCCGTTGAGTTCTTTAAAAAATTACCTGAGGAATCCCTGATCACAACAATTCCAGGATAGTCCCTGTTCGTTCGCTGTATGCTGATCATTAAAACATTTCCAGGTAAGTAGTCTTTTGAAAAAAGATCATGGTAATGAATAGTATCCTTTAATTTATCTTCAAAATTTTGCAGAAAGGATAAGTAGAAGGGATTATTCGGATTTTGTTTTAGCATGCTATGTGCTTGCCTCTCAAGTTTCCTGCCTTCTTCTTTCGAAGCTTTTCTTAAAAGGTATTCAGCTGCCATGGTCCAAACCTTTGCGTCTGAAATACTGGGAAGGTAGGCCAAGATCTCTTTCCTGAATTCATTTGGGTATTGTCCATATAAGAGTTCCAGCAATGCCCGTGCAAATCCGTAACTGCGTCTATGTAGGTCCGTTACCGCTAGCCTGATTCGTCCCGCAACCCACGGATCCTTCCTGTTCAGGTATTGGAGTGCGAAAAACGTATCATCCCATGAGTCTTCTGTGGAATCATTAAGCGGGAGTGAAAGTTTCTTATTAATAATATCCCGGTTTAGACGGTACTCCAGCAACTGACGGTCTTTGTATAATTTGTAAACAGTTGTATCGGTTTGTCCGCTGGTGAACGTTGATACTAATAACAGAAAGAATAAGACGGGAATCTTCACAGGTTTTTTGAGGTTGTTCAATTGTAATTTACGCGATTTGTTGCAATTGGGTCAGCTTGTGGTAGATGCTTGTGGGGTCTTCCGTAAGTTGTATGTGATTCCCTCTTTCAACAATTCGTCCATTCTGCATCACGAGTATTTCGTCAGCTTCCTGGATCGTTGAAAGTCTATGAGCAATCACGAGCGTGGTTCTGCCTTTCATGAGATTAGCCAGTGCGTCCTGCACAACTTTTTCCGATTCGGTATCAAGCGAGGAGGTTGCTTCGTCTAAAATTAATATTGATGGATTCTTGAAAACTGCGCGTGCAATGCTTAGCCGTTGCCTTTGCCCGCCGGAGAGCCTTATTCCGCGATCTCCAATATTTGTTTGATAGCCATGCGATGTTTGCAAAATGAATTCATGCGCATTTGCAATTTTTGCCGCCTTGATAACGTCTTCCTCCTTTGCATCGGGCTTTCCTAGAGCGATGTTGTTGAAGATAGAATCATTGAAAAGAATGATTTCCTGCGTCACAAAGCTCATATGGCTTCTTAATGATTCCAGGGTAAAGTCGCGAATATTTGTTCCGTCATTTTTCACCGCTCCGTCTGTTACTTCATAAAACCGTGGAAGAAGATCGGCTATAGTAGATTTTCCCACTCCGGAAGGCCCTACTAGTGCCGTGGTCATTGCGTTTTTTATTGTAAAGCTTACACTTTCAAGCACTGGTTTTTGTCCATAAGTAAAGCTGACATTTTCAAATTCAATTTGGTCCAGGAATTCTTTCATAGGGCGCGCGTCAGGTTTTTCAGCCACTTCAATTGGTGTGTCGATCACTTCAAGAATCCTTTCGCCCGAGGCCTGTCCGCGTTGAATATTTGCAAGAGCAACCACTATTGCCTTAGCTGGCCTGATCGCCTGTGAAAAAATGGCGATGAATGCTATGAATTCACTTGCTTTTAAGCCGCCGGGGTTCACAGTATTGTTTAGTATAAGAGAGCCTCCATAAATCAGTATCGTGGCTACAACGAGCACTCCGGATGCTTCGGAAAACGCGGGAGCCATTTCTCGCTTTGCAAAACTCTGGAGGCTTGCGTTGCGGTAAAAATCATTTTCCTTGCTGAACTTTTTCAGTATATAATCTGTTGCATTGAATGACCGGATGATCCGCATTCCCATAAGGGTTTCATCAATTATGGTAAGCAGCCGCCCTATTGAAGCCTGTGTATCGCGAGCCTCCTTTTTTAATTTTTTTGTCACCAAGGCGATGCCGATAGCGGAGAAGGGGATGATTATTAATGTGAACAGGGTTAGTTTAACTGAAATTGCAAACAAAGCAATGAAATATCCAATAATAGTTGACGGTTCTTTGAACACAACCTGCAAAGAGTTTGCAGCTACAGATTCTATTTCGAACACATCAGAGTTCATCCTGCTTAACAGATCACCTTTTTGCTCTTTGGTAAAATAGCCCAGGTGAAGAAAATTGATCTTGGTAAAAATCGCTTCCCTTAGTTTTTTTACGAGAAAGGTTCTTGCCTTTACCAGGCTTCGTTGAGCGAGGTACCGAAACATATTGGCAAGGAGGACGGCGCAAATGATCACGCCGGTGATGAAATAAAGCGCATAGACAGGTTTTATAAGTTTCAACCTGTACACGTTGTGATAGAATAAGGATTTAAAATAGGAAGTGCTGAATGAAAAGGCAGGTTCTGCCGCATATCTCCGGGCTTCCTCTGTACTCATGGGGTCAAAAAGAAAGTTGAGCAGCGGAATAAGCAATGCAAATTGAAAGATGCTGAAGAAAACGCCAAGGAGGGTGAAAGAAATAAAAGGTACTACGAAGCGGGAGTATGGGCGCGCGTATTGAAGTAACCTCCGGTAAACTTTCATTTTTATTTTTGATTAATGGAATTATTGATTACTGCTGCAAACAGACCTGTATATTTCGATATAGCGTGCGGCGGCATTATCCCAGCAAAAGTCATTACACCGTTGTTTGATGTGATCCTGCATCTTTAACGCCTGGTAGGTTTTCATGCCTTCCACAAAGGTTTGCTGCATACTGGTTGCAGAAAAATCAGGAAAATAAAAGGCCACATTGCTGCCGATTTCCGGAAGCGCGGTACGGTTTGAAAGGAAAAGTGGTTTCCCGGCACTCATGGCCTCGGTTACAGGAAGCCCAAACCCTTCACTAAGCGAGGGAAGCGCGAAAGCGCAACAGTTTTGAAGGTACCACGATTTTTCCTGCTCACTAACGGCACCCAATAAACGAATGTTATTTTGTATGCCCATCCTGCTCGCTTCCTCGAGTATGTATCTGCAATAATCACGATCGTCAGAACGACCTGCGATAACCAACTCCATATCAGCATTCTGCTTTACCAGTGGCAGGAGCGAATGAAAGTTCTTACTTCGGGTAACAACGCCAAGAGAAAAAAGAAATGGCTTCAGCGGTTTATATGAATCTTTCCGAAGTAGGGGCTCTTCAAGCAAGTTAGTTCCATTGTGAATTACCGACAAAGGCTTTCCTTTTAGGTCGCAATAGAACTCAACATCCTTTCTCGAATACTCCGATACACATACGATTGCAGAGGAACGGTCTATTAATTTCTGTAAACGGTTGAGGTACTTTCTTTTTTTTGCAGAAGATTTTTGTTCATTATACATGAAGTTCAGATCATGAATAGTGAGCAAAACCTTTATCGTTTTATTTCTGAAAGGAACGTAATCGCTGTTCTGATAAGTAGCATGCCAGAGGTCAAACCCGGCAAGGCCCGGCATTACAAACTTCTGAAGTGATAATTGCCTTATATAACGGTGTTTTCCAAAAATCTCTGTACCGGGTGGACAAAAATATGTGAGTGATTCATTTAAAGGGTCGATATGCTTTTGCAGATGAATGCCCAGGTTTTTACAATAGTTATACAAGCCTGTATTGCCGTATTTCATCCGCTCACAGTCGAAAATGTAAGCTGCCATAGTATAAAAAATTGTAAAGTGCAAATTTCGTTCCTAAGTGGAAAAGCCGTTGTTTAGAGAAGAGGGCATCAGTTTTGCGGAGAATGATTATCGCTGAATACTTTATATGAGTTCCATCATTCTTGATTGCGACCTGATGCGGCATCCCAATTCAGGACTTTATCATTACTGTTTAAATCTTGGTCAATATGTTCATCGCGCCCTGGCGCAGCACCCGGAGCTTTCAATTTCGATGTACGCACCCCCTGCTGCTAAAGAAGCTTTCGAACCATCTTTGAAGGTGGTTACAGAAAGGAAGTGGCATAAAACTCTCAAGCCATTCTTATGGAGCTGTGATGTATGGCATGCGCCCTTTCAATCTGGCCGAATGCTCCGAAAAAAAGGCGGGCGCGGGAAGAACCTTCTCACCATACATGATCTAAACGTTTTGCATGAAGACAAGCCGGAGCGCGAGCGGAAACATAGCCTTGAAAAAACGCAGGAGCTTATTAACCAGAGCGATGCCATCGTTTGTATTTCTGAACATACTAAGCGGGATGTGCTTAACAATATGCAGGTAGGAGATTGTCCCGTGTATGTAGTTCATAATGGCACGCACCAAACAGATGATCCTCCAGTCAAACCCCTCGGTTATCGACCCTCAAGGCCATTCATCTTTTCCATGGGATATGTGAACAGGAAAAAGAATTTTCATACTTTAATTCCTTTATTACGGAATAGCGAATATGAGCTGGTGATTGCAGGCAGGCTTGATGAGCCGGAGTACATCAGTTATATCAATGGTCTTGCTGAACAAGTGAAGGTGTCTGATCGTGTTCATTTAACCGGCCCCGTACCGGAAGCAGATAAATCATGGTATCTTTCAAACTGCAGCGCTTTTGTATTTCCCTCTCTCGCGGAAGGTTTTGGAGCACCTGTTGTTGAGGCAATGCGCTTCGGCAAGCCATTGTTTCTTTCTTCAAAAACTTCTTTGCCTGAGATAGGAGGCGAGGCTGCGTTTTACTTTCGAAATTTTGAACCGGATCATATGGAAGATGTTTTCCAACGCGGCATGAAAGATTTCTTTATTGATGGATTTTCCGAACGCGTGATAAGAAGGGGAGAATGTTTCAGGTGGGAGGTAAAGGCAAAGGAATACCTCGCAATATATCGTTCACTTTTACAACAATAGCATGTCTTCAAAAAGAGAATGGAAGTTGCAACTTGTACAAGATGGAGAAAAGCGCTTGTCGGAGCTTTGTAAGGCCACTCACTGGCAGTCACCCTGGTTTAAACGCTGGGTTAAAGAATTAAACGAGCCTGCGCGTTTCCATCGTAAACAATGGGAATTCGTATATGTGATGCAAGCCCTATGGGAGAGGGGATGTATTCAAAAAGGTAAAAGGGGATTGGTTTTTGCCGTTGGGTCAGAACCCGGCCCCTCCATTTTCGCTAACTATGGTTGCGAGATCCTCGCAACAGATATTTTTCCTGAACAAGGAAAACAGAAAGGGTGGGAAGCGGCAGACCAGCTGTGCTTTGGTATCGAATCATTAAATAAGCGGAGGCTGACAGATGATGACACTTTAAAACGGCAGGTGAGCTACCGCCCTGTTGATATGAACAAAATACCATCGGATCTCCGAAATTTCGATTTCAATTGGAGCAGTTGTTCATTTGAACATCTCGGCTCTATAAAAAAAGGACTTTCCTTTCTCGAAAATCAAATGGACACATTAAAGCCCGGTGGATGGGCCGTTCATACAACCGAATACAATATTTCCTCAAATACAAGCACCCTGGATAATGCAGATACAGTGATCTTCAGGATGAGAGATATTGAAGAAGTTGCGGAAAAGCTGAGGCGGAAAGGCCATTATGTTGAAGCTATCGACTACTCACTGGGAGGGCTGCCCGAAGATTTTGAGGTTGATGTTGATCCGCATAATGAGGAGGTGCATTTGAAACTACAGATATGCGAATATGTTGTAACCTCTATTGCGCTGATCTTCCAGAAAGGTAAAAAAAGAAGGTTCTTCTCTTTAATTTGATATGGGAAACATCCGGAAGTTTGATCTCGGCAGAATTATCAATCACTATAAGGTGAAGAACTTTGTAGAGACGGGAACTTTCTATGGTGACGGTGTGGCCTATGCTTTACAGTTTCCCTTCAAAAAAATTTGGAGTGTTGAGATTGTGCCAGACCTTGCAAGGAAATGTATGAAGAAATTCATCGAACACAACAATGTAACTATTGTTTGCAATGAAAGTGTTTCTGCATTAAAGCATGAAATTCCTCAATTAAAAGGCCCGGCAGTTTACTGGCTTGATGCACATTTCCCCGGCGCTGACGCCGGTTTAACAGGATATCTTTCCGATGATGAAAGCCTGCGTTTACCACTTGCAGAAGAACTGCGCATAATCGCGGCTAACCGAAACACTTCTCATGATGTGTTTATTCTTGACGACCTCCGGATCTATGAGGATGGAAATTTTGAAAAAGGAAATGTACCCGAAGATGCCTTGCCTTCCGGTATGCGCAACACGTCTTTTGTAGAGGAATTATTTGGCAACTCACATAAAATTATCAGATGCTTTGCAGATGAGGGCTACCTGTTGCTGTTTCCAAAAAGGAGATACTATTGGAAACATTTTTCTCTTGCAGGCTTTTTAAAAGGAACAGTTCCGACGGATTATTATTTGCTTTGATCTTTTTTGCTGACCGCAATACCTAGCTCATCGAGCTGACTCTGATCAATTGATGCAGGCGCATCAAGCATAACATCTCTTCCGCTATTATTTTTTGGAAAGGCAATAAAATCACGGATACTTTCGCTTCCGCCTAAAATTGCGCAAAGCCTGTCGAGACCAAAAGCAATACCGCCATGAGGAGGTGCGCCGTATTCAAAAGCGCCAAGCAGGAAGCCGAACTTGTGGTCCTGTTCTTCCCGGTCCATCCCTAAAGCCGCAAACATTTTTTCCTGCAAATCCCTTTGGAAAATTCTGATTGACCCGCCGCCAATTTCGTTGCCATTTAATACCATGTCATAGGCATTTGCCTTGATCGATGCATACGGATGCCTGAGGTATTCTTCCGGATTTTCAATTAAAGGATCGTTATTGATCATTGCGGAAATATGATCGGGCTTAGGCGAAGTAAATGGGTGGTGACGCGCAACCCATCGGTTAAGGTTATCATCATATTCAAACAGAGGAAAATCAAGCACCCAAAGCAGTTTGAATTCATTTGGCTTACGCAATCCTAACTTTTCCGCCATGAACAATCGAAGTTCACTGGCAGCTTTGCGTGTTCTCTCTTCGGGCCCGGCAACAATCAGAATAAGATCTCCGGTTGCGGCATTAACGGCATGCGCAATTGACCGAAGTTTCGCTTCGTCGTAAAATTTATCAACGCTGCTTTTAATTGAACCGTCTGCATTAACTTTTATGAACACCAGGCCCTTCATTCCGATCTGCGGGCGTTTAACCCATTCCGTTAGTTCGTCAGTTTGCTTCCGGCTGTATTCACTGCAACCGGGGAAGCTTATTGCAATTACGGTTTCGGCCTCATCAAATACTTTAAAATCAGCTTTCCCGATCAGTGATGAAATGTCTTCCTTTCCGGGAAAAGAATGTGACGGAAATTTCAGATTGGTAAGCTTCGAGGAAAAGCGTGTGTCCGGCTTATCATTTCCATACTGCCACATTGCTTCTTCCCAGGTGATCCGTTCAATGGTATCGTTATAATCAATTCCCTTTACGTCTTTAAAAATATTCCGGATCATTCCTTCAAACATCGTTAGAATATCCTCCTGCTCCACAAAGGCCATTTCGCAATCTATCTGTGTAAATTCAGGTTGACGGTCTGCGCGAAGGTCTTCATCGCGGAAACATTTCACTATCTGGTAATAACGGTCGTAGCCGCTAACCATCAGCAATTGTTTAAAAGTTTGAGGGCTCTGGGGCAACGCATAAAACTCGCCCTCATTCATTCTTGAAGGAACGATGAAATCGCGCGCTCCCTCAGGGGTGGACTTTATTAAAAAGGGAGTTTCGATATCCATGAATTGTTGCTGATGAAGGTAATTCCTTACACTTCTCCCCACTGCATATCGTAGTTCAATATTTTTCCTAACCGCATTTCTCCTAAGATCGAGATAGCGATATTTCATCCTTATGTCATCACCTCCGTCCGTATCATCCTGTATGGTGAAAGGGGGAACTGCCGACCTGTTCAGGATCTTAAAATCCGAAACTAGCACTTCAATTTCTCCCGTTGGTATCTGTTGGTTCTTATTGCTTCTCTCTCTAACGGTGCCGGATACCTGCAAAACGTATTCGCGTCCTAAGGGTTGGTCATCCAGCTTACTGTTCAATTGTTCAGAAAAAACAAGCTGGGTGATGCCGTACCTGTCGCGTATATCAACAAAGGTGATTGCGCCGAACTTACGAATGGTTTGAACCCATCCCGCAAGGGTAACTTCTGAATTTATATGATCCGGGCGCAATTCGCCGCAGGTATTGCTTCTGTACATTATGTGCCTGTTTTTCGACGGCGCAAAGATAATTAAAAGCCCCTAGCACTTTTCCGCATTCTTCCCGCAGGTAACACCAATGTTAGTTACCGTTGATGGTTACCCTGGTGCCTTCACTGTGGCTTGAGAATTCTGGAGCATACATGCACTGAATGCTGGCGATACCGGTGCTGAAATTTCCCTCATGGGTTGCGAATACCGGATATTCAAAAACATAGGAGCCTCGCGGCAGCCAGCTGAAAAAGAAATTGGTACTTGCATCCTTTGTAGATTCATAGTAGCCCAATCCGCCTTGGAATTTAAAACTGCTTAGAACATTAACAGGTTCAGTTCCTGACGCACGCATATCTTTTAAGTGAACGTATTCCATATCGCGGTCCGATTTTATTTCAATACGGGCAACTAGTTTATCGCCAACCTTTATGTTCTCATTGTTTTTTACAGCTTCCAGTACCGGACCCCGATCGGAATTACGTTGGATGAATAGCTTTTTTGTAACGCTTAACGGAGACGCCGCGGTAGTTATCTTATCCATTTCTTCAAAATACTGCCAGTAAACCGCTCCCCATGAAGAAGATGTAGATTTTGCACCCGGGTTGACTGGTTTTATTTCCACCGAAATGTTTCCCATGCCCTGTTGGATCTTGCTTCCTGAAATAGTTTCTTTGAAATAGCCTGTTCCCGCTTCAGGGGACTTATTAGCGCTGCTTATGGTTGTGTTTCCAAGTTTGATAGTTACTGCTTTCTCTTCACTCAGCCAATCGCTACCCTTCAGAAGAAGGGCGTAACATGCGTCGGCCGTCGCTTTAGTCGTCCTCCAGTTATTGGTCTGTTTATTTTTTAATAGCCAGGTTTTCATATCGTCTATAATCGGGTCACCTTCCATGATCTCTGAAAAAGCGGCGATGATGAGTGAATGACTTTCAATTGGAGCTTGGTGCCAGTAGTAACCGCCGCCCGCCACATCTTTCCAGTATGTGCCGAGTTCAGCATGGTTGATCGCGTTTTGTTTAAGAGAAGCAAGTATTGCCTTAGGTGTTGCAATATTTTCGTCGCGAAACAAAGTAATGGCTATCATAGCCTGCATGTATTTACTCTTGTTCAGCCAAAACTCTTCTGATTGCTTTTTAAAATACTCATATGCCTTTGTTGTTCCTGCCGCAACTTTAATATTACGGAAGAAACTTCTCATGTATAAGTATTGCACAGCAAAATTAGAAAGGTGATCTTTCTTCAGATCTGTTTTCATCTTTAGCAGGGAATTATACTCCTCCGCTATACGTGCATCCAGATAGGGAAGGGCTTTGCTAAGAATATCCTTTATTAGTCCGTCTGTATTTTCCAGAATTCCAAGATGACCTAACCGACCGATCCCTGTTATAATATATTGTGTTATAAAACGGTCATCCCTTCCACCTTTAAACCAGCTAAAACCTCCGTTCGGAGTTTGAAGAGTTTTAAGTTTTTCCAAAGTTTTTTCCTGTTCGGCAGCAAGCTTAACCACGTCGAACAGCAAAGCAATGTTTGCCTTCTGCTTCTGTTCATTTTCTGCCTGTAAAACCCAGGGCGTTTCTTGTAACAGCACCGATTTTAGCTCAGCATTCTTTTGAAGGTTGCTCAGTAATGCCGCTGTGTCTGTGATCTTCCACCTGTCAAACATTTCCTTGATGCGCGGCGCACTTTTCACAATTTGTGCAGCGATTGCATTGGCATAATAGCGATTGAATGTTTGCTCAGAACAATCATAAGGATATTCCATAAGGTAAGGGAGAGCCTGTACGGCGTACCATGCAGGGTTGCTTGTGTATTCCACCGTTAAGGCATGGTGGGTTAGGGAGCCGCTGTTGTTCGAGCGAAGGAGCTTATCGAAAGAGAATGACTTGGCGGTTTCACTTCGCATGTTAAGGGGAAGAGTTTCGGTGACCAACATTCGATTGGTGAGAACCGGAACTGCTGCCTGTTCTCCATCGCTGAAAGATCCGTCTGAAGTAATTGCCTTAATAGTGTAAATAAGGCTGCTGTTAAAATTCACCGGAACTGTAAATGGAAATTTAATTGCCTGACTCATACCGGGTTCAACGGAAAAATGTTGGGAAGGAAAAATATTCTTAAACCATCCGTCCACATTTTTGCCGCTAACCGCATCCGTTAGTTGAAGATGAACGGTTCCTTTCATTATTGTTTCGCTCATGTTAACCACTTTTGTAGAAAACTCCAGGTTGTCACCTTCTCTAAAGAACCTTGGTGAGTTGGGTTGCAACATTAATGGCTTCTGTGTTGTTACGAACTGTTCTGTATATCCGCTCTGCAACTGGCTTGAATGGGCCATCGCCATAAGCTTCCATTTTGTTAAGGCTTCCGGTGCAGTAAAAGTGAAGGCAATATTTCCGTTTTGGTCTGTTGATAATTCAGGAAAAAAGAAGGCAGTTTCCTGCATGTTTTTCCTGATCTGAACATCCCCACTTTTGGGTTCTTCCTCGTTGGCCAAGGTATCAGCCACTTCCGAAAGAGTGCCATCCTCCGCCCTTGATTGTTCGGATGCTTCTTTATTTGCCTGTCTGTCTGCTTTCGGAGCTGCCGATACTGTAACGCTCTGGGAGAATACTCTTCCCTCTGAATAACTGTACCTGTTGCCGTAAGAAAGCCATTCATGATTGAACCATGAGTCATAACTTTTCTCGGGGAGATTTTTATAAACTACTGAGTAGTTTTCCATCAACGATGATTGAACAGCAGAGAATCCGTGCTTCATCCAAAATTGATTTGAGCCGAGCGAGGGCCAGATGGATTGAAGATCGTTCCAACTGTGCTTTTTAAATTGGTCGAGAGATGCATCATACATATTGAGCAACGCTTCTGCAGCTACTTTGTCCCCTTGTTTTCCTTTTATATTTACCGTCCATTTTTCCTCGCTTCCGGGAAGGATTTTGTCGCGGAAGGTTGAAAGAGTTATCTCCAGTTCTTTATTGCTCCACGGAACATTTATATGGCTGGTAACATCATATACGCGGTTGTTCCTGATAAATGCATAGCTAAGGGAAATTCCACCACGATCATTTTCAGAAACCTTTATCTGGTCATCAATGGGTTTTTTAGAAGAAGATTGATATAATTGTTTTTCCTGTCTTTCGTTCATCCGTTCGATAATTTCTATGGCATGAACTTTTTCAAAGGCTGTTCTGAAAGTGTATCGGATGGTCTCTCCCGGCTCTGCAATCGTTTTACTTGTGATAAGTTGAATCGGTTCCGTTGCAGGCGTTGATGCATCAATAAGGTAGAAGAAGCTTTCAAGTTTAACCGGTTCGCCGTACCGGTCTGTTCCGCCTGCAACTATTTTATACCAGCCTCCGCCCAACTTTTTATTTTCCCAATTCCAATAACCATCTTTGGAAGTTGTATCTGTACGGTTGTATACCATTTCTTTCAAGGCCCATTTTTCGCGATTATCTTCATCAGCATAAGGATCATGCGGAAACATCCTGTAAAATTCATCCCTTGTGTAAAGATGTCTGTCGGGTACTTCCCAATAGCGATGGCGGAATATTTTGCCGTTGTCAATCAATGAAAATATTTCAACTTTCAGCAAAGCTTTTTCAAAATCCCCGGCTGTATTAGTAGAGGTGATCCGGATAGTTTTCAGGCTGTCAGCCTGAATTTTTTCAGGGCTGATAAGATTAAGATGGAGAGCCTGGTAGCCGATCGTAACGTTCGTTGTTCCGGTACGTGTTTCGCCATTTATATCGGTTATATCAGCGATCACCTGGTAATTGAAAACAGGTTGAGCTTTTTTATCAGATACATCATCCGGAATTGCCTTAAAGTCGACCGAAAAATTACCATGATCATCTGTTGTAGTCTCACCATACGTGATCTCCATCGCATTATTAGTATAGGGAGGAAATATTTTGTAAGACCACCAGAAGGGGAAGGTAACTTTTCGTGTAACCCTGTACGTTACCTTTGCTCCTGTCAGCGCATTTCCGGCATAAGCTTTTGCCGAGCCTTTCACTGTTACGGTGTCGTTCAACCTGTATGTACCCTCGGGCCTGTTTACTTCCACCAAAAAATTAGGGCGCTTGTATTCTTCAACATTTATTGAATGATAAAGTGTGCCCGAAGAGTCTCTGATATTAAAGGAGCCATTGAGCAGGCCTTCCGGTAATTCGAACCGCCCGTTGAATGAGCCATAGTTATTCGTTTGAAGAGGTAAGGCAGAGACCTTTGTTCCATTTGCATCGTACAAAGAGATCTCAGTTTTTTCACCAGTAAGGATGTTGCTGATCTTTGACTCTCCATTTCGGCTTAGCATGATCCCCTTAAAGTAAACTATCTGCCCGGGCCGGTAAAGAGCACGGTCAGTAAAAAGAAAGATCTGTTTTGTTGTTTTTGGTTCGAAGTCGTTAAAGTAGCCGGTGCCGAATTCATCTTCCAGAAACAGGGTTTCTCCTTTATATGCCAGCTCAAAATTCAGCTCACGATATTCTTTCGTTTTTTTCAATTGAAAACTGCCGTCTTTCGCTGAGGTGTATTTTTCTTTTGCGCTGTAATCGAACGTTCTTGTTTTGTAATTGTAATTTTTCTGCCAGGTTTGCACATTTACGCCACTCAGGGGTTCGCCAGTTTCCCTATGCAGTACGAAATAGTCATGGCCTGATCTTCCGATCATTGCAAGATTACTAATATGAACAACCTGGCGCGATAATATATTTTTGCTCGTTGAAAAGCCGCTTTCAATACTGCCTATTATCATGTACATGCCAACCGGAAGCGGATCCATTTTTACCTCCACACTGTGTGTTCTGAAATCTGTTTCAGCGGGAAGCTCGATTTTGAAAGACTTAAGATGCTTCTGTTTTAAAATCATCGACCACACTTCGTTTTCCCCCTTTCCCCAAAGATCATTCAGGAAGTTTCTGTTAATGGGAACGATCCTGAAGTACATCTCTTGCACGTTCCTGTACCTGATAAAATTCCGAAATGGTTGCCCCGGCAGGTTGACTTTTTCCACTTCCAGCACTATGTTGGGTTGCAGAATGGAATTAATTAAATTCTGACTGTTGATCGCTCCCTCACTTCCCTTATACTTCCTGATCATCTCTTCTGCTATAGCCTTTGCCTTTATTTTTCCATTGGAATCCGGCTTTGCAGATTCGGCCGAAGAATTAAATAATACTGCCTGTAAATATCCTGCCTGCGCAACCGAAGAATTTTCAGAATACCGGCTTTGTAGTTCTTTCAATGCGTTATGATATAAGGAATCTTTTTTGACAAAAACGCCATGATCATAAACAAATTGAATCCGCCTGATATCCGCATCAATTAAAGCATCTTCATTTTTATTTGCGATGTGAAACTTCAGTAGATCCTGAAAGACCAGCAATGCATTATAATAAAGAGAGGTTGAATCGCTGGTGGCAAACGCGCTTTTTGAAAATTCCGACGCCGGTGAAAATGCTTTCGGATCTTTTATGATAAAACTGTAGGACGGCTTTGTTAGATCACGTTCCGTAGAAACAAAGTATTCAAGCGCCTGGTGGGCTAAAAAATCGTATAAGGTTGGCCGTAAGTGAGCAGTGTTTTTTCCCTTGTCAAGTATAGCCTCAAATTTGGTGACCGGTGTATTTTGAAGAAGGTTTTTATTTTCGAGAGATGCTTTATAAAGCCGCGTGATGGTATTGTGTAGTTTTTCGTTGCTCCAGGTTGTAATGTCGTGGCTGTTTTCTTCGGTCAATGCAGTTCTGTTGTACAGCCGGTATCGCTGACTGCGTTGATAAGCCCAATAAGCTTCCGCCTGCATACTTTGCAGAATATTCTTTGCCGCACCGGTGGCATGGTCTCTAAGGGTGTCAAGATATTGAAGGTTATTTTGAGCGTTGTCTTCTTCCACCATGTTACGATATTTCATCTGGTACATGGCACTTTTTATCTGTTGCGGTTCATTGGCGTCTTTTACGGCAAGAGAAAATATCTTTCTTACTTCTTCGAGGGCGGACTGTGTAAGTCCTTTTTTTTCAAATTCGCTCACCCGTTTCCAATTAAGGGTATAGGGATTATTTGTTTGACTCATTGCTGCGATACTTAAGAACAGTCCAAAAAAAGAAAAAAGAATTTTATACATGTGAATCGTTTTATCATGATGCCTGCATCATACAAAGTTTGTGCAATTAGATGAAATTTCTTAGAAATTGCATAAGCCCTCAGTGGCACAGAGTTTACTTATTGCCTTTGCGCAGCGCAACAATTATACTCACGAAAGTAACCATGAGTAATCTCACACAATGCATTGAGGGATATAGTTTTGCCGGGCGGATCTCCTTTAACTTTTATTTATGTTTTTCTGATTTTACTTTTTATTCTTTTCGCAGTCTCAGAATCCAAATACTGTTTTATGAAAAAGATATTTACCCTTTGCTTATTATTTGCAGCAAGCCTCAAATTATCAGCATCAGATCACTCCGCAAGTATTAGTATAACCAGCGCCAGGGATATCCATCAGGTGATCGTGGATGGAAGAACTTATTCTGTACGCGGAAGTAATCAAAGTTTTGAACTTCGAGACCTTCGTCAGGGTTATCATTCTATCAGGGTCTACCGATTGAATTCGGCCTATCGCAACCCTTCACAATCCAGGAAACTTGTTTATGAAGGAAGAATTTATACCAGGATCGGCTACCATACTGATATTATGATCAACCGGTTTGGAAGAGCCTATGTTGATGCTCAAAAGATAGTTTCATACCACAATGAAGACTATCCTTATTATGAAACGGGATACTATTCTATGGGGGAGCAGGCGATGAGTAATTCATCATTCCAGCAGTTGAAAGCAACTTTAAAAGATGAAAAATTCGACCAAACACGGGCAGCTATTGCAAAAGCTGCAATGAACACTAATTTCTTTGAGACTTCGCAGGTTAAGGAATTGCTTCAATTGTTCAGTTTTGAAAACACAAAGTTGGAACTCGCAAAGCTTTTTTATGAGGTTACAACAGATAAAGAAAATTTCATCATGATTTATGATGTATTCTCTTTTAGTTCCAGCAAAGAAGAGTTATCACGTTTTCTTTCAACAAAGAGTAGCGAGCCTGAACATTTTTAAAAAGTGAAGTTTTGTTGGTTTTGAGTGGGATAAAAAAAGGTCCGGATTTTTCCGGACCTTCTAATTTTTTGTGTGCTTATTATTTCTTTGTTACTTCAGCCATTGTTTTGCCGATATCAGCGGGACTGTCTACAACGTGTATTCCGCACTCGCGCATGATCCTCATTTTAGCAGCCGCTGTGTCATCTTCTCCGCCAACGATTGCGCCTGCGTGACCCATACGACGGCCGGGGGGCGCGGTTTGTCCGGCAATGAAACCAACAACTGGTTTCTTATTGTTAACAGATTTAATATAGTGAGCTGCCTCAGCTTCCATGCCTCCGCCGATCTCGCCTATCATCACTATTGCATCGGTATCATCATCATTCATAAATAATTCAACAGCCTCGCGTGTGGTTGTTCCGATTATGGGATCTCCACCGATACCGATTGCTGTTGAAATACCGAGGCCTGCCTTCGCAACCTGGTCTGCAGCCTCGTAGGTAAGCGTACCTGATTTTGATACAATACCTATGCGGCCTTTCTTAAAAATAAAGCCGGGCATAATTCCCACCTTGCATTCATCTGAAGTGATAACGCCCGGGCAGTTAGGACCAATAAGCCTGCTGTTTTTTCCTTTCAGGAATTGTTTTGCTTTCACCATATCCTGCACCGGTATTCCTTCGGTGATACATACAATGAGTGATATGCCTGCATCAGCAGCTTCCATAATTGCATCAGCGGCAAAGGCAGGCGGAACGAAGATTATACTTACATTGGCACCTGTTGATTTAACTGCTTCTTCAACAGTATTAAACACTGGCTTTTCCAAATGCGTAGTTCCACCCTTTCCCGGAGTGACACCGCCCACTACATTGGTGCCATATTCTATCATTTGTGTAGCATGAAAAGTTCCTTCGGTGCCGGTAAATCCCTGCACAAGTATTTTAGAATTCCTGTTCACTAAAACTGACATAAGCTGATTTTTAGAATCGCCATCAATATGGCTTAAAAAAGTGCGGCAAAGATAGGGAGAAGGGATAAATTATTTTAAGATCGATGAACCTTCAACCTTACTGGCCATTATCAGGAAGATCTTCCTCGCTTATTTCGCCTGTGGCCTGCATCATACGCATATTCTTTGCATCTTGTAAAAACTGCGATGCAAAGATGAATTCGTTGAGATTTTTATTTTTTGAGAAAATAATTTCCTCGCTGTTTCCGGTCCATTCTTTTTTACCGTTCACCATATACAGAATATTATCACCTATCTCCATCACACTGTTCATGTCGTGTGTATTTATCACTGTTGTGATATTGTATTCAGTGGTTAGATCTTTAATCAACTGGTCGATAAGCATCGATGTTTGCGGGTCCAGGCCGGAATTGGGTTCATCGCAAAAAAGATAACGGGGGTTCAGAACAATGGCCCTTGCTATTCCCACACGCTTCTTCATACCGCCACTGATCTCTGCCGGAAACTTTTTATTGTTACCCGTGAGGTTAACGCGCTCCAACACTTCATTCACGCGTTTTATTTTTTTCGAATGAGAATCTTTAGTGAACATGTTAAGCGGAAATTTTACATTCTCTTCCACCGTCATACTGTCGAACAAAGCCGAGCCCTGGAACAGCATGCCTATATCCTGCCTGAGATTTTTTCTTTCTTCAGGCGTCATGGTAGTGAAGTCTTTACCATCGTAGAGGATCTGTCCCTCATCAGGTTCAAACAGCCCAACAAGGCATTTTTGAAGAACCGTTTTTCCGCTTCCACTCGTGCCTATTATCAGGTTGGTTTTGCCTGTTTCCATCACATGACTTACGCCGTCAAGTACAACCTTGTCGCCGAAGCTTTTTCTTATGTTGGTAAATTCAATCATTATTAAAGAAGTATTGCAGCAAGAATATAGTCCACAAATAAAATGGCCACGCAACTCACAACCACTGCAGTTGTGCTGCTACGGCCTATTTCAAGCGCGCCTCCCTTTACATGATATCCGTAATAAGCCGGGATGCTGCTGATAACAAATGCAAATGCGTATGCCTTTATAAGCGCGAAGAAAATATTATAAGGCACGAAGTTTTCCATTAGCCCACGGTCGTAGGTGTCCGTAGAAAGAATTCCGGCCATAGAACCTGCAAGCCTTCCGCCATAAATGCCCAGGGCCATTGCAATAACAACGAGGATCGGTATGGTTAGAAGGGCGGCCGCGATCTTTGGTAATACAAGGTATGTTTTTGTATTTATTCCCATAATTTCAAGAGCGTCGATCTGCTCGCTCACGCGCATGTTCCCGAGTTCACTTGCAATTTTACTTCCCACAACACCTGCAAGAACGATACATACAAGAGTCGGTGCAAATTCAAGGATCACCGTATCGCGCACTATCTGGGCAATTACGGTTTTTGAAAGTAGCGGGCTTGTGAGCTGGTAAGAAGTTTGAACTGCGCTAACCGCACCCATAAAAATTGAGATGATGGTAACAATGCCCAATGAACCGATGCCGATATCATTGCACTGATGCATGAATTCTTTCCAATATACTTTGGCATTTTCGGGCTTACTTATCATGCCTTTTAGCATCAGCAGGTATTTCCCGAAATGATTAAAAAAAGTCAATTTTTTCTATTTGAATGTTATTGCGATCTTTTTTTCCAAAAACCTGTTTTTCTTATGGCTTCTCTTGTATCAACTTTTGATTTACCCTGCGCATCTACAACTGCAATTACTGCCATGTTAAAGATCGACCTTACGGAGCTTCCAAGTTGAAGGACGTGTACCGGTTTTTTTAATCCTAACAAAATCGGACCAATACTGTCGCAGCCGCCGATTTCCTGAAGCAAATTGTATGCAATGTTACCGGAAGCAAGGTTGGGGAAAATGAGCACGTTGGTTTCACCCGCTATCAATTCTGAAAAAGGATAATTGTCTTTCAAAATTTCTTTGTTGAATGCAAGAATACCTTGTATTTCACCCTCGCATATCAGGGAAGGTTCTTTTTGCTTCACAATTTCGCGGGCTTTTCTCACCAGGTTCGCCTCCGGAGAGTTACTGCTTCCAAAGTTTGAATAGGACAGCATAGCGATCCTTGGAACAATGTTGAACTCTTTTACTTCGCGCGCAACAAGCAGGGTGATCTCGGCAAGTTCTTCCGCCGTTGGGTTGAAATTTACAGTGGTGTCGGCAAGAAAGAGTGGTCCCTTTTTCGTAAACAAAAGGTACATTCCCGCGATCTTTCTAACGCCGTCATCAAGCCCAATTATTTCCAGGGCGGGGCGTATTGTTACCGGGTAATTCCTGCTAAGTCCGCTGATCATGCAATCTGCTGCTCCTGTTTCCACCATCATGCATCCGAAGTGGTTTCGTTCCTTCATCAATTTATTGGCCTCGTACATATTCACGCCCTTGCGTTGCCTTTTCTGGAAGAACAATTCGCCAAAGGTTTTGCGTAATTGGTGGGTCTCTGAATTTTTAGTGTTGATTATTGGTAATTCATCAACATCAATAGAATTAGCTGCAGCTATACCGCGGATTTTTTCTTCATCACCTAACAGTATCGGGTAACCGACACCGTCCTCATAAATCAATTGGGCCGCCTTTAGGATCTTGATGTTTTCTGCGTCAGCAAAAACGATCCTTTTAGGGTCTTTCCTGGCCTTAGCGCCGAGCACGCGGCTAAGTTGATTATCCAGGCCCAGGCGGTTGTTAAGTTCAATTTCATAGCGCTCCCAATCAGTTATTGCCAGCCGCGCAACGCCACTTTCCATTGCAGCTTTTGCTACTGCGGGCGCCACGGTAGAGAGCAGGCGCGGATCTACCGGTTTGGGAATGATATAAAGCGGACCGAACCTGATCTGTTTTTCATTATAGGCCAGAGTAACAATATCCGGTACGGGAGCCTTGGTTAGTTTAGCCAGTGCGTGTACGGCTGCGAGTTTCATGGCTTCATTAATCTGTGTGGCTCTCACGTCAAGTGCACCGCGAAAAATGTAGGGGAAACCCAGAACGTTGTTCACCTGGTTCGGGAAATCACTTCTTCCTGTAGCCATGATCACATCCTTTCGTGCGGCCATTCCCTCCGAATATGTTATCTCCGGGTCGGGGTTTGCCATTGCAAATACGATGGGGTGCCTGGCCATAGACTTTACCATGTCCTGCGTCACCACATTCCCTACGCTCAGTCCCACAAATACATCAGCATCTTTCATGGCTTTGGCCAATGTGTAACCGCTGAATTTATCTGATACGCAAAGATGTTTTTTGATGTCTTCCACATCGGTTCTGCCGGTATGTAAAATTCCGTTTACATCAAAAACCATGATGTTTGCCGGCTTAGCCCCGAGAGAAATATAAAGGTTTGTACATGCGATGGCTGCTGCACCTGCGCCATTAACTACGATCTTCACCTTGTCGATCTTTTTCCGCTGAATTTCCAAAGCGTTGAGCAATGCTGCCGATGAAATTATGGCGGTGCCGTGTTGATCGTCATGCATCACCGGGATGTTGCATTGCTTTTTTAACTCCGATTCAATATAAAAGCATTCGGGAGCTTTGATGTCTTCGAGGTTTATCCCGCCAAAGGTTGGCTCAAGAGATTTTACGATCTCCACAAATTTTACGGGATCGTATTCGTTTATCTCAATGTCGAATACATCGATATCAGCAAAAATTTTGAAAAGCACGCCCTTTCCTTCCATCACAGGTTTGCCTGCCGCAGGGCCAATATTTCCGAGCCCCAGCACAGCGGTGCCATTACTTATCACACCCACAAGATTTCCCTTCGCCGTGTATTTATAAGCGTTTTCCGGGTTAGCGGCAATTTCCTTGCAAGGCTCTGCAACTCCCGGAGAATAAGCCAGGGAAAGATCTCTCTGTGTTTTTGCATCCTTTGTGGGAACCACCTCAATCTTTCCTGGTCTCCCGTTTGAGTGGTAATCCAGTGCTTCCTGTTTCCGAAGTTCTTTAGCCATTAAATTGATCTTGTATTTCGCTTCCGGCCATAATCACTTTTATGAACAGGCAGAAGATCAAAGGTAAGTTACACCTTGTTATTTTTATTTTTGAAACTCCAGGTGAAGGTGAAAACTGCAACAATCTCTCCGAATTCATTCCTGCCACTGGAGGTTACGGTAATTTCTGTAGCTTCTCCACGCTCTCCGGCGCTGTCAATAGCTTTCTTTAAACTCAGGCCCTCCTCACAACTAAAGATGATTTTGCCTGTTGCCTTTTTAAAATATCGTGCTTCATTGGCGATGATGAGTATGCTCATTGCAGGTTGTCTTTTATACAGATGAGCCATTGCCAAAACTCCGGTACTCATTTCCGCCGCCATAGAAAGGCAGGCGAAGTAGGTGCTTTTGAAGGGGTTCGTGGTAAACCACCGATAAGGGACAACTGTTTCAGACCGCTCCTTTGTAAGGGTTTTAACTCTTACTCCGGAAAAAAACGCAGCAGGCAGCTTCAGGAAAAGAAAGAGCCGGAATTTGACCGGGTTGGTGACAATTTTTTGAAATGAGGTGAACATATTTCAGATTGTAATTTTAAAGGTGTTGATTAACGGTTCACTTTTTTAGAATCCTTACCAGTTCTATCATTCCAGCGGAAATGGGATCCGACCTCAGGCTCCTATCTTCATCCTTCTTCCCACCTATTTGGATCCTCACCTATATGTTAAAGTTCATACAATATAAACATTGTGTTTCTGATGCTGTGAGGCAAAAACTTCGTCTATATCGTTGAAGGTCTGATTACTATACTTTACACGTTTAGATTTTCCAGAATATACAACTGAATAGAAATTAAATTCCCGCCGGCATAATAAAAAGGTCATTTGTAGCGTTTTTATGACATCCAATCCTGACCGTAATCAGGAATCATCCAAACATCCAATATCACCAAATGAATCGTTCAACTTTACTCAAAAGGTCCTTTCGCCTTCTCACAGGTAAACAAGGACTAAATTTCTACAAATTTCTCTGCATCCTTTTCATTCTCACCGGCAGCGATCAACTTTTTGCACAAACCAATACGTGGGACGGTAGCACTAGCGGTAACTGGAACACAAGTTCAAACTGGTCGCTTAACGTGGTGCCTACTTCATCACACGATGTGGTAATTCCGGATGGTATAACTGCAACGATCACGGTGAACACTGCTGCCGTTTGTAAAAGCCTTACGATGAACGGGGGCGGATCAGCCAACACGCTCACAATATCCGGAACAAACAGTCTTACCGTTACTAACGGTATCACCATGGGAGCCGGTTCTGGTACGAATGATCACAAAACATTATCCGTGAATTCGGGAACGCTTACGGCGGCATCCTTAACTATGACTGCCACCGGAGGTTCAAGCCGGCAAACCAGGCTGAGCATTTCCACGGGAACCGTGAATATTTCCGGCAATATATCCATGGGTGCAAATAACTTTTTTAATTTTTCCTCAAACGGTACATTGAATGTTGGAGGTAATATCTCCGGCGGTACATTGAACCCGTCAACGGGAACAGTGAACTTTAATGGTTCTTCAGCCCAGGTAATCACGGGAGCAGCAACATCAAATTTTTATAATGTCACAATTAATAAAGATGCATCTTCTCAAACCGTTACCAACAGCGGGAACGCGATCACTGTAGGTGGAAGCCTCACAGTAAATACGGGAACATTTAATTTAAATGCAACTGATGCGAATGCAACTATTGCCGGTAATTTGATAATTAATACCAACGGAAGGCTTACGCACAATGTTAATTGGGATGCAACCGGAAAGTTGCTGTCTGTAGGAGGAGACATCGACGTTGATGGAATTTTCAATTATTCGGTTCGCTCGCATGTTCAGATGGTGGGCAGCGGAACGAAGTATTTGGAAACAGGAGCTAACGTCACTTCAGCCTTTAGCATTCTTACTCTTACCACCGGAAACTACCTCGCTTCCGGTCCTTTAAAAATAAATGATAATTTCTGGCCCATGTTTTCAACGGCCGGTTCTTTTCGCACTAACGGTAATGCCGTAAACGCAAATGCGGCCCTCTTAACATCAGGAGGAACAGTGTATGTGGATGGAGGAACCCTTAATGTAAGCGGAGGTTTGTATACCGGAACGGGGATGGCAGGTTCACTGGAGATCTCTTCAGGAACATTAAATACTGATTTTTTTAATTTAGGCGATGGTACTGTTGCAGGAACGGCACTGCAATCTGGCGGAACATTTAATATTTCGGGAAATATCACTATCAATGCCGGTTCAGTATTCACATGTAACAATTCACCTGCAATAAACGTTGGTGGAAACTGGACGAGTAACAACAGTGGAGGGTTTGTTCCAGGCACATCAACTGTTACATTTAACAATAGCGGTGCAAACCAATCCATTCAAGGTTCAGCCACCTCGCAAACATTTTCAACCATTTATATTGCAAAGCCGGGCAGAACATTAAATATCGCGGGTTCAACCGTGACGCTTAATGCCGCTACGATAAATATCAACCAGGGAACTTTTGATGCCGGCACGGCGGGTGCCATAAATTTAACCGGTAACTGGGTGAACAGCGGAACATACAGCGGTGGTTCGGCCCGGGTTTCTTTCAATGGTTCTTCCCTTCAAACAATTTCGGGCAGCAGCCAAACCTCTTTTAATGCGATAACTGTAAACAATGCCGCGGGTTTATCTCTGTCGGGGATTGATGCAAGGATCAACGGAGGCGCATCTGCTCTAACCTTTACATCGGGTAAAATCAGCACAGGTATAAGAAAAGTTATTCTTGCATCTGCAACTACAATTGCAGGCGCAGGTGCAGGAAAGTATGTGAACGGATCGATTGAGTGGGGCGTTGCAGCGGGAAGCTCGGCTAAAACCTTTGCTATTGGAGATGCCACGGATTATGCTCCGGTGACGCTGGGGTTAAACTCTGTAAGTGTTGCAGGTTCAATTATCATGTCAACTACCGGTAACGATCACTCGCAATTGCTCACCTCGGTTTTGTCTGAAGACAGAAGCGTGAACAGAACGTATACAATTACAAACTCGGGAGTATCGCTTTCCAATTATACGGCCACATTTAATTTTCAACCGGGCGACCTTGATGCAGGTGCGAACACCAATCAGTTTAATGTTGGGCGTTACAGTGCGGGTTGGACGTATCCTACCGTAACATCCAGAACTGCTACAAGTATTGCCGTATCTGGTCTTACAGCCTACGGAAGTTTTTCTGTGGCTGAAGGAGGTGCTGCAGCTCCGGTTGTAAGTGCACATCCTTCGAACGCCATTGGTTGTGTGGGAATGGCAGCCGACGTGACTGCAAAATTTACAAGCCAGGTGAACACTACTGTTTCCTGGTACATCAGTACAAATGGCGGAGGAAGTTATTCGCTGCTTACCATTGCTGCACCTTACAGTGTGAATACGTCGCAATCAGGAAATGAATTTACTTCTGTGTTAACAATAAACCCTGTCGGCGGAGGCATGAGTAACTACAGGTTTTATGCCACAGCAACCAATACAAGGGGTTCTATAAATTCTAACTCTGCAGGAATAACAATTTCACCATTGCCAATTGCAAATGCAGGAGCTGCAATGGCAGCAATATGCGGAGGAGGAACAAGCGCTTCCCTGGGAGGATCAGTGGGAGGAAGTGCAACCGGGGGGATATGGTCTTCAGATGCCGGAGGCTCGTTCTCGCCATCTGCGAGCAATCTTAATGCAACATGGACCCCGCCTGCGGCGTATTCAGGAACTGCCACGCTCACTCTAACAACTACCGGAGGATGCACACCTGTCACTGCTTCAAAAACGATCGTGGTAAATGCGTCTCCTGATATATTAACTCTCCCGGCATCAAATATCAATTCATGCCCTGGAGATATTAAAGCGCTGTCTGTTACCAACAATTATACAACATCGGCCTCATCAGGCACGTTAAGTCTTTCAATTCCTAATAATTCGGCAACAGGTGTTACTAATGTGCTTTCAATTTCAGGTGTGCCTGCTGGTGCTATAGTTAAAGGAATTAGCATAGGCTTCAACGTTAGTCACACAGAAGTTGCAGACCTTATAATGAATATCAAAGCACCTAATGGAAATGTTCTAAACCTGGTTAACAGGCAGGCAGGAGGTAGCGGAACGAATTTTACCGGAACAACGGTTTCCAGCAATGGTACTGTAACCTTTGCATCTTCATCGTCTCCCTTCACCGGAACCTTCGCTGCAGACGCATCCAATGGTATTGGTGCAACAGGATTTGTTGCAAACACAACAAATTTTTCCAACCTGTTTTCCATCTTAAATGGCGATTGGACGCTGATCGCCCGCGATGCTGCAGCTTTTAATTCAGGCACTTTAACATCATGGTCAATTGAAGTGAGTTGGATGTATCCGGTAACATGGAGTCCTTTCACTAACCTGTATACAAATTCTGCTGCAACTACCGCTTATACCGGGCAAAGCCAGTCCACAGTGTATTTTAAAAGTAATACAGTGGCATCAACGGTTTATACAGCCACGGCTACATCAGAAAATGGATGCCAGCGTACTGCAACTGCAACGGTTGATGTGGGAGTGATTCCGGAAGTAACGCTCAGTTCTAACTATTGCTACGGCCCCTACACTATCCAGCTTTGGGGAGAATCTAACATGCCTGTTTCATATACATGGAGCACAGGGGCTACTTCTGACTCATTAGTGGTGGATATTGCCGGTACATATATTATGACGGGAACCACCTCGCACGGTTGTTCTGCCAGTGACACGATATCTCTTGGAATAGAATCTATCGACAACGGAGATTTCGAGCAGGGAAATACCGGGTTTACATCGGCCTACTCTTATGTAAGCAACACAATTGCCAACGGGATGACGCCCGAGCAACGCTACACCGTTCATAATGACGGAAATTTCACTCACACAAATTTCTGGGGGAAAGATCATACCACGGGGTCAGGTAATTTTATGATCATCAACGGTAGCGGAACAACGCCGCCACCGAATGTTTGGCAAAAGACGATTACCGTGTTGCCAAATACAACCTACTATTTTTCTGCATGGGCGATAAGTTTGAACAGTGTCGGCCCATATGCCAACCTTCAGTTTAAAGTAAATGGAACACAGGTAGGTACAACCACGGGCGCGTTACCTGCCAGGCCTCAAAATAATAATCCGCCATTCGACTGGGTGAGGTTCTTTGGTACCTGGAATTCAGGCTCGGCAACCACTGCTGTTGTATCAATTGTAGATCTTACAACCGCTGCCGGTGGTAATGACTTTGGTCTTGACGACATCTCTTTCGGAACTTTGGCTCCGTTCATTAAACTGAACACCGTTGGAAGAGACACCCAGGTAGTGTGCAGAAATATTCCTATTGAGGCAATCAACTATACAGTAGGCGGCGGAGAACAGGGTCCGCAGGTATCAGGCCTGCCACCAGGGATCACTTCATCTTTTGAAGGAACTACCCTCGTGTTCACCGGAACACCCACAACCGCAGGCGTCTACAATTACACGGTACAAACTACCGGAGATTGCAACACTGCAACTACATATGGCAGAATAACGGTTACGGAACAAACCATAGCCTTATCGAGTGCAGTACCAACTACGAATCAAACCCTATGTATCAATACTGCGTCTACGCCTATCAGTTATAACGTAGGCGGAACAGCAACCGGCGCGACTGTTTCGGGCCTTCCAACCGGAATGAGCGGAAGCTTTAACAGTGGAGTGTTCACAATTTCGGGAACGCCCACGGCACTAGGAACATTCAACTACACTGTTACCACCATAGGTTCCTGCCAGGCTGTAACTGCCTCAGGTACTATAAATGTGGTGAAGCAACTGATATCTCTCGCTTCGGGAGCGGGAACGAATTTGCAAACAGTCTGCAGAAACAGCAGCATTGTTAACATCGCTTACAACATCGGCGGCTCAGCTACAAATGCAAGTGTTACTGGCCTGCCCCCGGGCGTTTCCGGGTCGTATAGTTCGGGCGTATTTTCTATCAGTGGTTCTCCCACGCAGATTGGGAACTTCCACTATGTTGTTACAACAAGCGGCAGTTGTACACCCGTGAATGCAGGAGGCGACATTAATGTAGTTGATCAATCCATTACAAGAACTTCATCAGCAGGCTCGGCAAATCAGTCTGTGTGCATCAACACTCCGGTGTCTTTCATCACATATTCCATCGGAGGAACCGGCAGCGGAGCATCAGTTATCGGACTTCCCGCCGGAATGAGCGGTTCTTATAACGCAGGTGTTTTCACAATAGGCGGAACTCCTTCGCAGGATGGAACTTTTAGCTATACAGTTACAACTTCAGGTGGATGTACTCCGGCTACGGCAACAGGAACAGTAAACGTTTATCCGACGTCTAACGGCGGAACAATTGCTAACGCCTCAGTGTGCAGTGGCGGAGGTGGTACGCTCACGCTCAGTGGATACACCGGGAACATCGTACGCTGGCAAGTTTCAAATGATGGCTTAAGTTGGAGCAATATTTCCAATACCACAAATTCGCAGAACTATTCGAATGTAACATCTGCTATATACTACCGGGCGCAAACGCAAACCGGTTCATGTGCCACAGTGAATTCATCGACCGCTAAAGTTGGTATTCATAACTTGTGGACCGGTGAAGTAAATACAGACTGGAATAATGGCGCGAACTGGTCAGATGGCCTTGTTCCAAATGCATCGTGTGATAATGTTGTTATCCCGGTAATACCAGGCGGCATTTATCCTCAACTTACCGCTGGTGTTGCCACAATAGAAAACCTTGTTATACAATCTGGCGCTACAATGGTTGTAGAGGGTGCTACACTTCAGGTGTCGGGAACCATTATCAATAATGGCATACTCAATTTCGAACTGGGAACGCTGGAATTGAATGGCTCCAGTGCTCAAAGCATTGCCGGAAGCCAGTTTCAGAACAATAATTTATTTGGTTTAATAATCAGTAATTCGTCCGGAGTTTCGCTTACAGGAACTAACGATACATTAAAAATAATTGATGAGATCGCATTTGGTACGAGTGGAGCGGTGCTTGCAACTAACGGTAATCTTACTTTAAGTTCGAACATCAATGGCACCGCAAGTGTCGCCGATATGACAGGTGGCGGAATATTCAGCGGAAATGATATCATTGGAAATGTAACTGTTGAAAGATATATCCCCGAGCATCCTAAAGCATGGCAATTATTATCTGTGCCAACCAAAGGTTCAACCATCAAAGCCTCATGGATGGAAGGAAACTCGCCGCTTGGAAATACACGGCCCGGATACGGAACTATCATAACAGGAAGTGTTGCGGGAGCTGTGGCGCAGGGGTTTGATATTCATACTCCGGCCGGTGCATCGATGAAAGTTTATAATCCTGCAACGAACGGATGGGATGGTGTTGCTTCAACAAACCTTCCGATCGCTAATAAGAAAGGATATATGTTTATGATTCGCGGAGACAGGAGCGTGACAACTTCTACTGCGCCTGCAACTGCAACAACGCTGAGAACTACCGGCCAGCTTTATACAACCGGCGTAAATGCACCGGATGTTACGAATGTTGCAGCAGGAAAAATGGAATCTGTCGGAAACCCTTATGCTTCTGCAATCGACTTCTCGCTTGTTAGTAAATCGGGAGGAATTGCAAATATGTTCTATGTATGGGATCCCAGATTAACGAACAATAACGCTTACGGTCTTGGTGGTTATCAAACTTTCACGTGGGCGGGAGGTTCATACCAGGTAACCCCGGGCGGAGGTAGTTATACAAACGGAAATACAAATATTGAATCGGGCCAGGCATTCATGGTGTATGCTCCGGCAACGCCAGGTAGTATCACTTTTACCGAAAGTGCAAAAGTGTCAGGACATAACCTGGTAAACAGAGCTCAACTTGGTTATTGGGAGATGTTACGAACAAATATGTATGCATTGTCAGGCGGCACAAGGGTTTTAGTGGATGGTGTTATGACGCAGTTCAGTCCGGATTTCTCAAACAGTGTTGATTATAATGATGCGCCGAAGATGAACAACACCGGGGAGAACATAGCATTGTTCAGGGAAAGCAAAAAGCTATCAGTTGAAAGCAGGTACACTATCAGCCCGAATGATACACTTTATTTTATGCTTAGCCAGATGCGAATCATGCAATACCAGCTTGATTTCATCCCGCGCGATCTGGGAGGAAACGGAACTGTGGAGGCATATCTTGAAGATAATTTCCTTGGAACATCTACAAAGGTTAGTCTTACAGATACAACAAGGGTTTCCTTCAGTGTAACAAATGTTGCAGGATCGTATGCTCCGAACAGGTTCAGGCTTGTGTTCAAAACGCTTTCGATGTTACCGGTAACGTTTACTCAAATTTCGGCTAACCGTAACCGTGAAAAAGATATTGAAGTAAAATGGAAAGTGGAAAATGAAACCTCGATGGATCGCTATGTAATAGAGAGAAGCGCAGAAGGCAGAAATTTCCAGGCAATAGGCACTGCAAGCCCCGGGGCGAACAATGGCGGCGCATTCCAGTACCTTCATGTTGATCGCAGTCCGCTTAATGCAGATAACTTTTACAGAGTGAAAGGGATTAGCATGAATGGAATGGTTCAGTACAGTTCCGTTGTGCTTGTGAAGGCAGAAGGAACACAACCAATGTTCTCTGTTCATCCAAATCCTGTAAAAAATAAAATCATCCAGCTCCATATTATGGGGCAGGAAGAAGGTGAATACAGGCTAAGCCTTGTTAACTCTGTAGGCCAGGTGGTTCACGATTCAAAAGTGACAATCGCGGCAGGTAATTCTGTGATACCGGTTTATCTTAAGAATATTTCAAAAGGGATTTATTACCTGAAACTAACCGGCAGTACCAGGTTTAGCCAGCAGATAGTGATAGAGTAAAATTGTTTTCACAAATAAAAAAGCAGGATCATTTCAGGATCCTGCTTTTTCGTTTATGCGTTATAGTTAGTTTACGGAACTTTCCGGAAGATCCTGCTCTTCGTCGTTGAGTTTGTCTTCAGTTAATTCACCTGCATTCAGTTCTTTTTCATTTTCGGCGGTCTCTTCCATGGGTGAATTTCCGTCCTCACTTTCCTCGCCGCCCAAAACATTCACAGGGGTTGCTTTAACCAGTTCCTCCATTAACACCTCATCAATTTTTGGAAGCTCATCGGCTGTGTTTATTCCAAAATAATCCATGAATGATTTTGAAGTAGAATAGATCAGTGGTTTACCAACAGCATCTTCATTTCTGCCGGAGATGATCACCAGGTCTTTTTCAAGAAGCTTCTGAACAGCATAATCGCAATTCACACCACGGATCGCTTCAATCTCACTTTTTGTAATTGGTTGCTTATAGGCAATGATGGCAAGGGTTTCGAGCGCTGCTGCAGATAGACGTTTAATAAATTTATCACCATTTATCTGTGCTACGGTTTTATGATACTTCGGTTTTGTAAGAAATTGCCATCCACCTCCGCTTTGCAAAACTTCGAAAGCGTAAAAATCCGAATCATATTTTTCCCTGATACCTTCAAGTGCGGTTGTAACCTGGTCGATGTCAGCACGATCTTCTATAAACCCAAGCGCATTGTTCACCAGTTCCGCAATTTCCATTGTTGTAAGTGGCTTATCGCTTGCAAAGATCAAGGCCTCAATATGCGGAATGATTTGTGAGATCTCCATGAATCAAATTTGATAAAACAGTTTCACTTTTACAAGTATGCACAAAAATGAGAGTCTATCCTTGTAAGGCTGCTGCACCGCTGACAATTTCAGTAAGTTCGGTGGTAATAGCTGCCTGGCGCGCCCTGTTGTAGCTGATCTTAAGTGTTTTCAATAACTCATTTGCATTATCGCTCGCCTTATCCATCGCGGTCATCCTGGCGCCGTGTTCACTTGCGTTTGCGTCGAGTACTGATTTGTATAATTGCGTGTTCAGAATTTTCGGCATCAGTTCCGCAACCAACACTTCCTGGTTTGGTTCAAAAATGAAGTCTGCTTTCTTTCCACTGTTTTCAACGGTTTTGCGCACGGGGAGAAAAGGTTCTGCAATGAATCGCTGGGTGGCAGCATTTTTAAATTCGCTGTAAACTACTTCCACAGCATCAACTTCTTTTGCAGCAAAAGCATCCATTGCATACTTAGAGGCTGCTTGCACACGGTCGAAACTAAGGCCTGAAAAAATATCCCAATATGCGTCTACCACTTTGAAACCGTTCTTCTGAAAGTGCTCATATCCTTTTTTACCGATAGGCAGAACAGTAACATTCCCGCGGTCAAATTGCTGAGGGTATTTCTCACGAATCACCTGTTTGGCAAGTTTTATAAGGTTGCTGTTGTAGCCTCCGCAAAGGCCGCGATCGCTGGTAACAACTATCACCAAAACTTTCTCCACAGGCCGTTCGGCAGCAAGGTCCATGGCGATATCACCCTCTGTATTGCTGATGATATTGCTCAGCATTTCCTGCAACTTCTGGGCATAAGGCCGCATTTGCGTAATAGCATCCTGCGCACGGCGTAATTTTGCAGCACTTACCATCTTCATGGCTTTTGTTATCTGC
The DNA here is from genome assembly GCA_023433345.1 of Bacteroidota bacterium. Lineage (GTDB taxonomy): Bacteria > Bacteroidota > Bacteroidia > Chitinophagales > Chitinophagaceae > Ferruginibacter. The sequence continues at coordinate 40,765 of JAEZDA010000095.1, forward strand.
TGTGTGCTCTGTACACTTTTGATCCTGTTCCTTACTTCTTTTAATGCGCCGCTCATATGGAAGAGATAAAATGTTTAATGCCCGAAAGGCATCTCTGTTTTTGAGGCGCAAAGGTAAGCGAAATGGGTTAAAAAAAAGTTTCCTTTACCTTTGCTTTCCTGTCATTTTGGCCACTGTGTTAATATAGCACCGTATTTGAAAAGGCAGTCATGGATCATTTCTAATGAATTTACAATTAATATAATATGTTTGGAGTCCTCTCTAAAATTTTTGGTGGCAACAAGAGTGAAAAGGATGTAAAGAAAATTCTCCCGGTTGTAGAAAACATCAACAAATATTTCCAACAATACGCAACAATTTCAAACGACGAACTACGGGGCAAAACAGCGGAGTTCCGAAGTCGTATAGCCGATCACCTGAAAGAGACTGACAAGGAGATCGCCGATATGAAAGCTGAGGCAGAAAGCCTCGACACAAATGACATCGGTTCGAGGGATAATATATATAAGCAGATCGATGAGCTTAAAAAGAGCCGGGATAAAAAGATCGAGGAAGCTTTGGAAATGATTCTTCCCGAAGCCTTCGCAGTAGTAAAGGAAACTTCAAGGAGGTTCAAGGAAAATGAGGAGGTGGTGGCTACTGCCACTGATCATGACAGGCAGTTGGCTTCCCGAAAAAACAATGTGATCATTCAGGGCGACCAGGTCATCTATAAAAATTCATGGAATGCCGCCGGTAATCTTGTTACATGGAATATGGTGCACTATGATGTTCAGCTGATAGGCGGCGCCGTTTTACATTCAGGAAAGATCGCTGAAATGGCAACCGGCGAAGGTAAAACACTTGTGAGTACTTTACCCGCCTATCTCAATGCCCTGGCGGGGGAAGGTGTGCACATAGTTACTGTGAACGATTACCTTGCCCGAAGGGATAGTGAGTGGAACGGACCCATATTTGAATGGCTTGGGCTCACTGTTGACTGCATCGACAAGCACGAGCCTAACAGTGATGCCAGGCGCAAAGCGTACAATGCTGATATTACTTATGGTACTAACAATGAATTTGGCTTTGACTACCTGCGTGATAACATGGTTCACAATCCGGAAGAAATGGTGCAACGGAAGCATCACTTCGCCATGGTTGATGAGGTGGATAGTGTTTTGATAGATGATGCGCGTACTCCTTTAATTATAAGCGGGCCCGTTAGCCACAGTGATAATACCCAGCAATTTTTTGATCTCAAGCCCCGTATCGAAAGGCTTGTAGAAGCGCAGAAAAAAGCCGTTAACCAGTTTTTACTTGAAGCTAAGAAAAAAATAGGCGAAGGAAATGATGATCCTAAAGACGGCGGACTCGCTCTTATGCGTGCCTTTCGGGGTCTTCCCAAGCATGGCGCTTTAATTAAATATTTGAGTGAGCCGGGTATTCGCGTTAAGCTTCAGAAGAGCGAAAACTATTACCTCGCAGATCAGCAAAAGCAAATGCCAAAGGTTGATGCTGAATTGTTCTTTTCAATAGATGAAAAAAATAACCAGGTTGATCTTACGGAATCAGGCATTAACCTTATAACGAGAAGCGGCGAGGATCCTGAATTCTTTGTGCTTCCTGATATTGCCACCAAACTTACCGAGATAGAAAAAACGGATCTTTCAGCCGAAGAAAAATTACAGAGAAAGGAGAACCTTTTAAGTGAGTATTCGCTGAAAGCAGATCGTATCCACACTGTACAACAGTTGTTAAAAGCATACACGCTTTTTGATAAGGATGTTGAGTATGTAGTGATAGATGAAGCCGTGAAAATCGTAGATGAGCAAACCGGTCGTATCATGGAGGGCAGGCGTTATTCTGACGGATTGCATCAGGCGCTCGAAGCTAAAGAGAATGTAAAGATCGAAGCATCTTCTCAAACCTACGCCACTGTCACGCTTCAGAATTATTTCAGAATGTATCACAAGCTTGCCGGTATGACCGGTACTGCGGAAACAGAAGCTGCTGAGTTGTGGAGTATTTATAAACTTGATGTGGTTACAATTCCTACCAACGTTAAAGTAATAAGGAAGGATGAGCAGGATCTTGTTTATAAAACGAAGCGGGAAAAATATAAGGCCGTAATTGATGAAATTGAACGCCTGCGAAATTCGGGGCGGCCGTGCCTTGTAGGTACAACTTCGGTGGAAGTAAGTGAATTACTAAGCCGGATGTTGAAACAGAAGAATATTCCGCACAATGTACTAAACGCAAAGCAACACTCCCGTGAAGCGCAGGTTGTTGCTGAAGCGGGCTTTGCGGGCGCGGTGACCATCGCTACCAACATGGCTGGTCGCGGTACAGATATCAAGCTTGGTCCGGGCGTAAAGGAGGCGGGCGGCCTTGCAATACTTGGTACGGAAAGGCATGAAAGTCGCCGTGTAGACAGGCAGTTGCGTGGTCGTGCTGGCAGGCAGGGTGATCCCGGGTCGTCGAACTTCTTCGTGTCTCTTGAAGATGACCTTATGAGAATGTTCGGTAGTGAAAGAATCGCAAGCCTGATGGACAGAATGGGATACAAAGAAGGTGAAGTGATTCAGCATAGCATGATCACAAAAAGTATTGAGCGTGCCCAGAAAAAAGTTGAAGAGAACAACTTCGGCATAAGGAAGCGACTGCTTGAATATGATGATGTAATGAACAAGCAGCGTAATGTTGTATATGGCAAACGTAACCATGCTTTATTTGGTGAAAGACTTGCGCTGGATCTCGATAACGCGTTCTATTCTGTGGCAGAGGGCCTGGTAAATGCGTTTAAAGAGGGTGAAGATTATGAAGGCTTCAAGCTTGCTGCGATCATGCATTTTGCAATTGACACCGCAATTACAGCAGAGGAATTGTCTAAATCTGACATTAATTCCGTTACTGAAAAACTATATGCTGAGGCTACTGCTAACTATGATGCGAAAGTGAAGCAGCTCGCGGCTCAAACAATGCCGATAATTCAGAATATTCGTCAGCAGCAGGGCGCGCATATTGTACAGGTTGCCGTTCCCTTCACCGATGGGAAGAAAGGTATACAGGCAATTGCTAATCTTGACAAATATCTTGCAACCGATGGTCGTGAGCTTGGTAATGCACTGGAAAGAAGCGTTACGCTGGCATTTATTGATGATGCCTGGAAGGAGCATCTGCGTGCCATGGACGATCTCAGGCAAAGTGTGCAAACTGCGGGATACGAACAGAAAGATCCGTTGGTCATTTATAAGATCGAAGCATTCAATGCCTTTAAGCAAATGGACGACCAGGTAAATAAGGATATCGTTGGTTTCCTTTGTCATGCAGGAATTCCGATGGAGCAAACGCAGGCGGGGCAGATCCGGGAAGGTCGCGAGCAAAAAACCGACATGAGCCGTATGCGGGAAAACAAGGCGGCAGTTGATGCTGCCGGGCAGGATTATGCAGCAAATGAAAATGATTACTACGACCCTTCTGTTCCTGTAAAGCAGGAGCCAGTACGCGTAGAGCCGAAGATCGGCCGAAATGATCCATGCCCTTGCGGAAGCGGAAAGAAATATAAGAACTGTCACGGTAAAGACTAAACGAAGTTTTAACTATGAACCCTGCCTCTTACATAGATCACACCATTCTAAAACCAACAACCCTTATCTCAGAGATAGAGCAACTTTGTGATGAAGCGGTAAAGCATCAGTTCGCCGCGGTGTGCGTGCCTCCAATCTTCGTGAAGAAGGCGGTGGAGTATTTGCAGGAAAGCGGCGTAAAAACTGCAACCGTCATCGGCTTTCCTTTTGGATACAGCGCAATAGAGGCGAAGCTTGCCGAAACGATGCTAGCTATTGTTGATGGTGCAGATGAACTTGACGTTGTGATAAATATTTCTGCATTAAAGAACAACGACTGGCAATATCTCGCAAATGAGATAAATACTTTGCTGCCCGTGATCAGGCAAAAGAACAAAGTGGTGAAGATTATAATTGAGAGTGGAGTGCTTACTGATGAAGAGATAATTCGTTGTTGCGATCTTTATGGCGCTGCAGGTGTCGATTTTATGAAAACATCCACCGGTTATGCAGAAAAAGGCGCAACTTTAGAAGCTGTTCAGCTTATGAGAAAGCATCTGGCCGATCAGGTAAAGATCAAGGCCAGCGGGGGCATCAGAACATACGAGTTTGCAAAGCAACTTATAGATGCCGGCGCCGACAGAATTGGCTGCAGTGCAAGTGTGAAAATTACAGAAGAAGCCTTGAAAGCCTCTGCAGCGGAATGATTTTTGAAACTCGGGCCTAATAATGATCAATATGAAAAGTATCTTCGTTTTTTTAGCGCTAATACTGGTTGTACAGGGGGTTAATGCACAGAATGCAATAGTGGATACTCCGCTTTTCGGAAATGTTACCATTGTAAAAGATCCAAGAATTGATATACTCGGGAAGAAATTGGCGGAGTACAATGAAGCAGTTGCCGCAAAAAAGGCCAGGGCCGCCAAAGGTTACCGCCTGATGTTGCTGAGTACGAACGATCGAAACAAGGCGATGAGTGTAAGGTCGGCACTCATTCAGCAATTCCCGGATCATAAAGTTTATATGATATTTCAATCTCCCTTTATAAAGCTGAAGTTTGGAAATTTTGTGGAGAAAAAGGAAGCTGAAGACATGCGTAAAAAACTTCTTTCTTCCGGAATAATTACCGGTAATATTTATTTGCTTCCTGAAACAGTTGAAGTTCGCCCGGATACTAAACTTGAGGAGGAAGAATAGTTCTCCTCACTACTTCACCTGAGATATTCTTTACGTTGCAATCCTTACCTTCATCTGCAAAACGGTTTGAATGATTGAGCAGATCAGGAAACTATCCTCAGATTATCACCAGGAGTTTATTAAAATCAGGCATCATCTTCATGCCAATCCTGAATTGAGTTACGAGGAATTCGAAACTTCAAAGTTCATACAATCTAAGCTCATTGAATGGAATATTCCTTTTGAGGTAATGGCAGGCACAGGCGTTGTCGGCATTATAGAGGGGCAGGATCCTTCTTCGCGTGTCACCGCATTGCGTGCTGATATGGATGCCCTTCCCATTCAGGAGGAAAATGATGTTCCCTATCGATCTGTACGTGCCGGTGTAATGCATGCCTGCGGACATGATGTTCACACCACATGTTTACTTGGAGCTGCAAGAATTTTAAATGAAACCAGGAATAACTGGAGTGGCACTGTAAAGTTGATATTTCAGCCAGGTGAAGAAAAGAACCCCGGAGGTGCGAGCCTGCTCATTAAAGGAGGTGTTCTCGAAAACCCTGCTCCGTCCCGCATTTTCGCCCTCCATGTTCATCCGATGTTACCCGTAGGAAAATTTAGTTTTAGAGGTGGGATGGTGATGGCAAGTGCAGATGAAATATATATTACTGTGCGTGCCAAAGGTGGACATGCTGCAGCGCCTCAGTTTACTGCAGATCCCATTTTGATAGCTTCTCATATTGTTATTGGATTGCAACAAATAGTAAGCAGAAATAATAATCCATTTAATCCGACAGTTTTATCGGTCACATCCATCCAGGGAGGTAATACAACAAATGTGATACCCTCAGAGGTAAAGATGATGGGTACATTAAGGGCTATGGATGAAACCTGGCGTTTTAAGGCTCACCACCTGATCATTAAACAAATTGAGGAAACCGCGGCTCTTATGGGCGCCACGGCGGAGGTTAAGATCGATGTTGGATATCCGTTTGTATTGAATAATGTTGAACTAACGGAGTGGGCTAAACGAAAAGCTGAGGCCTTGGCAGGAGCCGAAAATGTTGAGGAAACGGAGTTAAGAATGGGTGCTGAGGATTTTGCTTACTATTCGCATAAAATTCCCGCGTGTTTTTTCCGGCTCGGTGCAGGCACGGAGAAGATCAATAGCAATGTGCACACTTCCACTTTTAATATTGATGAAAACGCAATTGCAAACGGCATGGCCATGATGGCATGGCTTGCTGTTGCTGAATAAAGAATTATTTTATGAAAATTGCTTTCCACGGTGCAGCGCGTACCGTTACAGGCTCAAAACATCTGATAACCCTGAGTAATGGCAAGAGAATTCTGCTGGATTGTGGAATGTTCCAGGGTATGGGCAGGGAAACGAACGAATTGAATGGAAGCTTTGGGTTTGATCCGGCAACTGTTACTCACATGATCTTGTCTCATGCGCACATCGATCATTGCGGGCTTATTCCAAAGCTGGTAAAGGAAGGGTATAAAGGGAAGATATATGCAACGCCCGCCACCCGCGACCTTGCAGCTGTTCTTCTTGAAGATTCGGCGGGCATACAGGAGAATGATATAAAATTTGAAAACAAAAGAAGATCATTGCAGGGAGTTCCGCTGCTCAGGCCTCTTTATACAAAGGAAGATGCTCTTGCCGCGATGGACTCATTTGTACTTGCGGATTATGGTAAATGGATAAAACTTGATGAGGATGCAGAATTTTGTTTCACCGATGCCGGTCACATCATTGGCAGTACCTGCGTGCATCTCCGCCTGAAGGAAAATAATTCTGTTGTCAGGATCACATTCAGTGCTGATGTTGGAAGATACCGGGACATCCTGCTTAAATCGCCTGAAGTTTTTGATCAGGCTGATTATATCATACTTGAGTCAACTTATGGCGATAGTCTGCATGATGTTCACCATCCTACAGTAGATACTTTGCTTGAATGGATCCAGCAGGCTTGCATAAAAAGCAAGGGCAAGTTGATCATTCCCGCATTCAGTGTTGGCCGAACCCAGGAGTTGTTATATGCGCTGAACCAGTTGGAAATCGAAAACAGGCTTCCATCGCTTGAATACTTTGTTGATAGTCCGCTCAGCACCAAAGCAACGCAGATCGTAAAGAGTTACCCTCAATATTTTAACAGCCGTATTCAAAAGGTGCTGCAGCATGACGAAGATCCTTTTTCCTTCCGTGGTTTAAAATTTACCAAATCTGTGGATGAATCTAAACTGTTGAACTATTATACAAAGCCTTGCGTGATAATATCGGCCAGTGGAATGGCAGAAGCGGGAAGAATTAAGCATCACATCAGCAATAATGTTGAGAACAGCCGCAACACAATTCTCATGACGGGATATTGTGAACCTAATTCGCTGGGTGCAAGACTTCTGAAAAAGCCCGAAACTGTTACCATTTTTGGCCAGCTTCACCAGGTAAATGCCACCATCGGTGAGATGAGAAGCATGAGTGCTCATGGCGATTACAACGACCTGTTACAATTTCTCGCCTGCCAGGAACCGCAGAGAGTTAAAAGAGTTTTCCTCGTTCATGGAGAATATGAGGTTCAGCAACATTTTGCTTCTATGCTTTTGAAGAAAGGGTTTGAACCACACATTCCTGATATGCATGAAGAGGTGGGTCTTACATTAAAATAGGAATGGGTGGTTGAAATAATGGCTCGCGCGGTCAAGTATGCGAATTCATCAACTGCGCTCTGCGCGCCGGATGTGCAAAGACGCCTGGATCTCTTTTTCTTTCCTTAGCAAGTCTTCCTGTTTTAGAATTTCTTTTTCTGTGTCAGCAAGCTTTTCTGAAGTGTACTTCATTTTTTTTCTCAGTTCGTTCAGTTCGTCCTTTAAAGTTTCAAGCCTTTTATCTGCTTTCTTAACTGCATCATCCTGGCTGTTTATCTGAACATCAATGTCCGCGGCCGAAGAAGTTTGCAGGAAGCTGTTCATGAAAATTTTCGCACGGTCAAATTCCTTTGGATGCGAAGCAGGGGTGATGAAGGTTTCGAAACCTTGTGAAACGAGAAGGGTTACCACTGAGGCGTCTTTGTTTTTTTTGTCTTTTCGGGAAACCTTGAAATAGAGATCAATTTCCTGCTCGCAAATTGAGTCGATTTTGGCGCCATGGTAAGCTCTAAAGCCTTTTTGATCGCGGCTCTTTACATTAAAGGAATACATTTTTTCCTGAATTGCTTTTTCCACAATCCCTGTTTCAAAAGGAATGTTGATTTCAATGGCGGCCACCTGGTTGTTGTTGAATAAGGATGTGGTTGATTTGGATTGAGCGTTGGAGATTAGGGAGCACAGCACGGCCGTGAGTGCAAACAAGGTCGTTTTCATTAGAATTGGTTTAATGGGTTAGTTAGGTGAAGATAGTATGAAAACCAAAGGGCGGCATTAGTAAACCTACGTAGTGTAACTACCTGAATTTAGAAGGATAGAAAAACAAAAAGCCTTCAGGAAGAAGGCTTTTTTGGTACCACGTACGGGATTCGAACCCGTGATTCCTCCGTGAAAGGGAGGCGTCTTAACCCCTTGACCAACGCGGCATCGTTTGAAAGGACGGCAAAGATAATGTGAAGTAAAATTGCAGCCAAACTTTTTTGGTTTGGATTTAAAGGCTGAGGGACTGCTGGCGTCGACAAAAAATGATAGGCGAAAGGCTTACACGGCTTTCCAGATGCTTACCCGTTATTACTGCCTTTGGGGAATTGTAAAGGAAACAAGTGTTTTCTTTCTTTGAAACTCTAAACAGATATGACAATGTTTAAAGGGATTTCTACCAAACAATTTGATTCATATTTCAGTACCGAGGAACGATGCTGGCAGTATTTGTATAATCTCAAAATGAAGAAGGGGTTTATTTGTAAACGCTGTGAACATGACAGTTTTTGGAAAGGTCGAACCGGATTTCATCGTCGCTGCACCAAATGCGATTACAACGAATCGTTATATGCAAATACAGCTTTTGAGGGAATGAAATTGCCGCTTTTAAAGGTTTTCAGAATGATTTTTCTGATTTCAGTTTCCAGGGCTGGTGTGTCTACAAAAGCACTCGCTGAAGAAATGGGAACTAATCAAAAAACTGCATGGCTTATGCGGAGAAAGGTTCAGGATGCCATGACAACTGCTATCACAGGCACTTCCGCGGAAGTTCTTTACCGTGCCATTGATGGAATAACTTTAACACACCGAACTGGAAAAACCAGTGGGCTTCAACAAATTCACATTAAACTGGGAAAATGCAGGAAGGGCAGATCGCGGAAGAATTCCCTAAAGTTGATTTCTATTGAACAAAAAGATGAAAGTCAGGATTTCCTTTCCTGTGACCTTCTTAATGGCAAATACGATGGGCTTTCCCCCGATATCCGTATTTGGAATTTCAGGGTTTGGCTTACAGGTACTCATCACCATTGTTCATTAAAGTATCTGCGGGGATATTTATCTGAGTTCCTTTTTAAACTCTCTAACAATGCCCGAAAGGATTTGATATGGCATAGGGTAATTTCTCTATTCATTAACCCCGATCCCAATAAATTCACTTTCAACGGGCGTCTTTCTGGTAAGTCGGAGGGCTAATATCGCGCAGTAATAAAGGATAATGTCATATTTACCCGTAAACTAAAAACTTAACCGTAATTTTGCACCGCAAAAATGATTTCCAATAATTAAATCCGCTTTATCATGAGTACAGTTAAAGTTGCAATAAACGGCTTCGGACGTATTGGCCGTTTGGTTTTCCGCCAGATATATAACATGCAAGGCATAGATGTTGTCGCAATTAACGACCTTACCAGCCCAGAAGTTCTGGCTCACCTCTTGAAATACGACAGTGCCCAGGGGCGTTTCGGCCAGGAAGTTTCGCATACTGAAAACTCAATAGTGGTAAACGGAGAAGATGTTAAAATATATGCTCAGAAAGATCCCGCACAAATTCCGTGGGGAAGCCACGATGTTGATGTAGTGATCGAATGCACAGGTTTCTTTACTGATAAAGACAAGGCTTCGGCTCATCTGAACGCTGGTGCAAAACGCGTTGTTATCTCTGCCCCCGCTACCGGCGATCTGAAAACCGTTGTATTCAATGTTAACCACGCAATCCTTGATGGGAGCGAAACAATAATAAGCTGTGCAAGCTGCACAACTAATTGCCTCGCCCCAATGGCGAAAACACTGAATGATTCTTTCGGCATTGAAACCGGTATCATGAGCACGATCCATGCTTATACTAATGATCAAAATACGCTCGATGCACCCCATCCAAAAGGCGACCTTCGCCGTGCCCGGGCTGCAGCTGCGAACATTGTGCCTAACAGCACCGGAGCTGCCAAAGCGATCGGTCTGGTTCTTCCGGAACTGAAAGGCAAACTTGATGGCGGAGCGCAAAGGGTTCCTACCATCACCGGATCTGTAACTGAACTGTACACAATTCTCAATAAAAAAGTGACCGCGGAAGAAGTGAATGCGGCGATGAAAGCTGCCAGCAATGAAAGCTTTGGATATACAGAAGATGAAATTGTGAGCAGCGATATCATCGGAATTAACTTCGGATCCCTGTTCGATGCCACGCAAACAAAGGTGATGAGCGTAGGCGACAAACAAATGGTGAAAACGGTGAGCTGGTACGATAACGAAATGAGCTATGTTAGCCAGCTTGTTCGCACCGTGAAGCATTTTGCGGGACTAATAGGATAATTTTAATATCAAATAAAAAACAACAACATCATGGGGAAGTCCCTTTTGCAACCAAAATGGCGGAACAGGGGTGTTTCAACACTCAAAAGGTTTAATCAACTCGAAAAATATTTCGAAGGAAAAAAAGTACTCGATGTCGGCTGCGTCGTAGGATACCGAAAACCAAACTGGATTCACGGACTTATCGCCAAGAAAGCTTCATCCCTGGTTGGAATTGATATCGATAAGCCCGCGTTGGAAGAAATTAAGAGCACTTATCCAAACCTCGATGTTCGCTATGGTGATGCAAGAAATTTTGATGTGAATGATACCTTTGATGTTATCCATGCAGGAGAACTGATCGAGCACATTGATAATTTCGAAGG
>JAEZDA010000074.1 GCA_023433345.1 Bacteroidota bacterium
ACGGGCATGGTGCAATGGTAGCATACGGGTCTCCAAAACCTTTGATCTGGGTTCGAATCCTAGTGCCCGTGCAAAATTTGATCATCCGGACAAATCCGGAAAAAATGATAAAGAACTTATGAGCAAAATTGCAGTTTTTGTAAAAGATTCTTACCGTGAACTAACGGAAAAGGTAACCTGGCCGAAATGGGAACAGTTGCAGCAATCTACTATGATTGTTCTTGGCGCCACTATTTTTATCACGGCCATTATAGCACTGATGGATTTCATTGCAAATGGTTCGTTGAAATTCATTTATTCTTTATTTAAGTAAGCACAGCGATGACTGAAGAGATTATACCAACAGTAGAAAAGCCGGGCAAGGAGAGCAAATGGTATGTATTGCGAGTGGTGAGCGGAAAGGAACGTAAGATCAAAGAATATCTTGACAAGGATATCGTTCGTAATGGTTGGGATAAAGTAATTAAGCAGATTTTTCTTCCTGTAGAAAAAGTTTACAAGGTGCTTAATGGCAAGAAAGTAATGCGCGAGAGAAACTTCTATCCCGGTTATATTATGATGGAAGTTGAGGGTGATAAATTGAATGATGATATCATTCAACACGTCAGCAACATCAGCAATGTAATGCACTTCCTTACTGACGGAAAAGGCTCCAAAGGAAATATCATCTCGCTTCGCAAAGCAGAAGTAAATAAAATGCTCGGCAAAGTGGATGAAATGAGCGACCTTGGTGGTGTTACAATGAGTGAGCCTTTCATCATTGGTGAAACGATCAAGATCATCGATGGTCCGTTCAACGATTTCAATGGCGTGATAGAAGAAGTGAATGATGAGAAAAAGAAACTGAAGGTTCAGGTAAAGATCTTCGGACGAGCCACTCCCGTTGAACTTAGCTATATGCAGGTTGAAAAGATCTCATAAATTAAACTTCTATAAAATGAAAAAACTATTATTCCTTATTCCCTCCCTGCTTTTTGCCATTGTTTTGATGGCTCAGCCACCACAAGTTGAAGCTACAAAAGGTATGACATTTGGTGAAAAGCTTTCAGGTGAAAAAGCTTTGACAACCGACGAAGTAAGCACCTATCTTCAAAAAGATCGCAAGGGCGATGTGAAAGTAACAGGGATCGTAACCGAGGTATGTAAGGCAGAAGGTTGCTGGGTTAGGTTGAAAACTAATGAAGGAACAATGCTGGTTAAAATGAAAGATCATGCATTTCTCGTTCCTGTATCATTGGAAGGTAAAACAGTTGAAGTGGAAGGCCCCGGAAGTTTGAAAGAAACATCGGTGGATATGCTGAAGCATTATGCTGAAGACGCAGGAAAATCGAAGGCTGAAATTGATGCGATCACCCAGCCTAAGAAAGAAGTGGTGATACAAGCAAAAGGATTAGTAGTACTTTAAGATAATTTCATTTAAAGTGGAAGGCTGCCTTTGGCGGCCTTTTTTACTTTTCGGACTGTGATACCGGTTGTGAAATTCTTCGTGAGTTAGTATCTCCACCGAGGAAGGAAAAGAAATTTCAAATTCTCCCCTTTCTATTTTGGTGACGATCATTTTCCGCTCCGGTCTCTGTTGTTGAATCTCCATAGGAAAACCGTTCACTCCCGCAAATTCTCCCATTACATTTTTCCATGAGCTTAAAACCGGTGCAAACCAAACAATGGTTGTATCAGCAACCCCGTCCTCACTTTCATTAAAATATACTGCTGATTCTGTATCATAACCATAGATCTTTTTCCCAAGCTTATAAAACGTCCATTCTTTCGGGTTATAAGTGTGATAAACTAATTTCACCTTTGACGAATCTTTGGTAACAGGCCTGTGGTTGATGATCGATGTATGATAAAAGCCTGCTTCACCCCTGCGATAATAGCTCCCATGACCGATAAAAGATTCGCCATAAGCTTCCTGCTTCTTTTTCATCGGATCATTTTTATCATGGATCATGTAAGAATAAACAAGCGAATCGTTGAAGACTACAACCAAGGAACTCTTAAGAATATCATCAAAAAAAGTTGTTTCAAGCGGACTTACTTCATAAGTTACCCTCATAGAATTTTGAGAGATTACTTCCTGTTGAAACATCAACAAAAGAAGAAGCATGAAAAAATTTCTTTTAAACTTGCTTATTCTTTCTGTGGATGAAGATGCCATTCAAGTTTGATTGATTTGCGAATGAGCGTGAAACTTCCGGAGCATTACACCAAAAGTTTCATGTTTCTAATATAAAGTTTATTTCAACAATTAGAATGCCTTCTGCTATTTCACTTGATATTTGCAATACGTTTTATGAGCAAGAGAATTTATCTGATATTAAAATACTGGGCAGCATGGCTGCTTATGTTCTTCCTCGGCAGATTATTTTTTCTTTATGTCACGCGCGCAGAAGGAAAGCAGGCCAGCTTCCATCAGCATTGGGAAAGTTTACTTTATGGGCTGCGCATGGACGCCTCAATGTCAACTTATATTACACTCCCTGTTATACTTCTCCTGCTTGCGAATCTCGTATCGAAAAAATTCAATCCTTTTGCAGCTCTCCGGTGGTATACCGGGATCCTCATAGTGCTGTGCGCATTAATTTTCACGATAGACGCGCAATCCTTTAAATTTTGGGGTCACCGGATCGATGCGTCAATTCTCAACTACATAAAGGACCCCCGCGAAGCTGCGGCCTCCACTGCCCATTTCCCGCTTATAAAATGGACGGTGTTGTTAGTGGCTGCAATAGTTGTAATGATCAGGTTAAATAACGCTTTTCTAAAAAGGAACCTGCCTCTCGGCAAACCGAAAACACCCTGGAGATCTTATGCGGCGCTGCTCATATTACTGGGAGCCTCAATAATTCCTATCAGGGGTGGAATTCAGCTCGCACCGCTCAATCAAAGCAGTGTTTATTTTTCCAAGAACAATTATGCAAACCAGGCAGCTTTAAACCCTGTATGGAATTTTCTTTTTTCGATTAAGCGTAGCCGTGAGGTTACCACCAATCCATACATTGCAATGCCTGATGATGAAGCCGAAAAGATCGCCAAAGGTCTGCTGAGAAGTGCTTATACGGGTACCATCGATTCAATTCGTAAGAGAAATGTAATACTTCTGGTTTGGGAAAGCTTCACATCTAAAGTTGTCGATACATTTTTCAACGGCATCGAGGTTACGCCTAATTTCAACAGGTTGAAAAACGAGGGCCTCTGGTTCTCAAATGTATATGCAACTGGCGATAGAACTGATAAAGGGATCGTGGGAATCTTAAGCGGCTATCCCGCTCAGCCGATCTCATCAATTGTGAAAAACCCTGGTAAAACGCGAAGCCTGCCACAACTCGGCAAGGCTCTGCAGTCTGCAGGTTATCACAATGTTTTTTTCTACGGCGGCGAGATGGAATTTGCGAACATTAAATCTTACCTGCTCGAAGGCGGGTTTCATGAACTGGTTGATGTAAATATTTTCGATAGAAAAAGCAGGAATTCGAAGTGGGGTGCACATGATGGCATTGTGAAGGATTCTTTTCAAACCGCACTAAACAAATTGCCAGAACCATTCTTCGCCACCTGGCTTACGCTTAGCAGCCATGAGCCTTTTGAAACACCTCAGGCGAAAGTGATAAAGGGTGAAGAAACTGTGCCTGCATTCTTAAACTCACTTCACTACACTGACAAGGTTGTTGGCGACTTCGTAAGCTTTTGCAAAAAGATGCCATGGTGGAACAATACCATGTTGGTTATTGTGGCGGATCATGGCCATCGTTATCCGCCCTCTGCAGACGAGTTCGACAATTTCCATATTCCGGCTTTAATATTGGGAGGAAACATTACCAACGCTCATTATACTCACGTGGTTTCACAAACAGGTTTACCTTCAACCATTTTAAGAATGAACGGGCTAAGCGATTCTGCATTTAATTTTAGCCGAAACTGGTTTGGTCTCTCAAGTATTCCCTGGGCTTTTTTTTCATTTAATAACGGCTTCGGCTATACGAAGAAAGATTCCGCACTCGTTTATGATAATGTCGGTTCACAGATACGTCAGGGAAAAAGGAATTATTCAAACGGTATGCTAAAGGAAGGGCGCGCATTGCAGCAATTCTTTTTTAACGACTTTCTAAAAAGGTAAAAGGGGCGGTTTAAACCAGCCCCTTTTGTTTGAAAATAATCTTATGCTTTAATAGCCGTTTGTTTGACTAATATTTGAATTAGCCAGAATTTCAGTTTGCGGAATGGGCCATGCCCACTCCCGGGCACCAGGGTCAAGCTGGCAAAAAGAAGTGCAATTTGTACTCCTGTTAACGGTACGTGTTGTTCTTTTCAGATCGAACCAGCGATGACCTTCTGCTACAAGTTCCTTTCGCCTTTCATCTTCTATCGCTTGTTGTAATGCCGGACCGCTTTCTGAACCCGGAACAAATCCTTCTATCCTGGCGCTTCTCAATTGGTTAAGATCATCTAAAGCCAGGTCTTCGAGGCCCATTTGATAGTACGCTTCACTTCTAATAAGATACATTTCTCCCGTTCTTAAAATTTTAAAATCGACTATACCATCTGGCTGCGCTATTGCCGCCTGCTTCGAAAGATACTTAACCAGAACGATCCTTGTTGGAAAAGTGATAGCCCTAAAGTAAGAAGAGAACCGAATGTCATTGGTACGGTCATAGAGATTTAGCAGGTTGGTGGTGGGTCTGTAAGAAGCCCTGTTGCCAATAGGATAATAAATATTATCACCGGGGCCGGAATTAAGCGGTGTCATTTTTGCCGACCATATAACTTCGGACGTGCTGGCATCCTGCCATATCAGGGGGAAATCTTCTCTGAATGCAAGAGGCCTAACATTTATTACAAGGCTTGAATATTTTACAGCACTGTCGGGTACAGATGCGTAGTGATTTATTCTGGCAAGCATCGCGTTGATCACCATGTCATCTATATAGGCCCGTGCATCAGATGAAGTACTGGTTTCTGATTGAATGGGTTGATCCATGTCCTGCACCAGTGTTCCCGCTGTTTGGAGATCTTCTATTATCGCAGCATATGTTTGCGCAACTGTCGGCCGTGAAGGCTTTTGCTCTATGTCGAAAACTTTCACATAGGGAATCCCTTGCAGGGGAGAATTGAATTCAGTGTCCTCACCCCAATACCGAAGTATATCAAAGTGAACAAAGGCCCGCAGTGCAAGTGCTTGTGCTTTCACCCTGTTTACGGCACCGGGGTTTTCATCTGCAAGTTCATCGATGTTTCGAAGTGTAAGATTACATTGTTGGATGACCCTGTATGCCGCGATCCAGGTTGCTTCTATATTCAGATCATCCGCAGTGTAATTCCACCTTGTGAAGTTCAGATAGTTGTTCAGCGACTCATTAGACTCGTAAAAATTATCAGTCATCATGTCTGACAACGTTACAAATGCATTAGAACCATTGCTGCTGCCATAGTAGTTCACTGAAAGTAGCGCGGCATATGCTCCTATTAATGCTGCTTCATAGTCTTCAATCTTATCAAATGCCAGGTCTCCGTCAATAGTATGTGTAGGCTCAAGCTCAATCTCCTTCGTACAACTTTGCAGGAGAAAGATCTGGGAGGCGAGGAAGCTTATTATTATTAAAATCTTTTTCATAAATCTTTTTTTTTGATCTGTTGGGTGAATCAGAATGTTACGCTCGCACCGATGGTTATCACCTTAAGAGCGGGATACTGCGCACCAATTAAAAGTCCGGTGGCAATTTCAGGGTCGTAGCCTTTAAAATTACTCCATGTAAAAAGGTTGTGCCCCTGAAGGAAAACTCTCGCGCCAGAAATTTCGTGTTTACCGAGTCGGAAGGAATTGACCTTGTACGCCAAAGTGATGTTTCTTAAACGCCAGTACTTTCCATCTTCAAGAAACCGCGTGGTGTAAGGTTGGAAGTCGCTGAAAGAGCTGGGAATATTTGTAATGTCACCTGGGTTTCTCCACTCTGTTAAGAGGTCGCGGCTTACATTTGAAACATAATAGCCCGGGTTCTCCACATTTACCCTGTCAACATTGAAGATCTTATTGCCAAAGCTGTAGGTGAACAATACCGAAGCTTCGATGTTTTTGTATTGGAAGCTCGAATTGATTCCACCAAAATATGGAGGATCATATTTTCCCACTATCACTTTGTCATTGGGGTCGTATACGTTAGTCGGAGCGCCATCATTCG
Organism: Bacteroidota bacterium; assembly: GCA_023433345.1. Taxonomy (GTDB): domain Bacteria; phylum Bacteroidota; class Bacteroidia; order Chitinophagales; family Chitinophagaceae; genus Ferruginibacter. The sequence goes on from JAEZDA010000074.1 coordinate 6,177, forward strand.
TATAATATAGCGCGTCGCCCGTTTCCGGATCAACTCCTGCATAACGTACCAGGTAAATTGAATTGGCGGCTTCTCCAATGCGGTTGATCGAGAATGTATTTACATCGGCATTCTCGTTCGTTCCGTCGAGTTGAAGTACAGTATTCTTGTTGTAGGTGAAATTTCCACCGACCGTCCAGTTAAATGACCTGCTCCTGATTACGCCAAGGTTCAGCGCTACCTCGATTCCTTTATTTTCAAGCTTACCCAGATTTGTAAGAATAGCATTTGTTCCATTCGTTCCTGAGATCTGCCTGTTTAAGAAAAGGCCCACCGTTCTTGAGTTATAATATTCCAGTGATCCTTCAACACGGTTTTTGAAAAGGCCAAATTCAAGCCCGGCATTTAAGGTTCTTCTAACCTCCCAGGTTAAATTTCCTTTTTTAAGATTTGTGAGAATAAGTCCTCCAACACCGTTATAAGAGATCGGTCCGAACTGTTCCATTGCCTCGTAATCATCGCCCACGCCCTGGTTGGCTGAAGACCCGTAACTGGTTTTTAATTTAAGCGTATTCAACCAGCTTGTGCCTTCCATGAACTTTTCTGAAGAAAGCAACCAACTGAGTCCGACAGCGCCGAAGGTTGCCCATTTGTTATTGTCCGCAAGTCTTGATGATCCGTCGCGTCTAACTGTTCCCGTTATAAAGTATTTATTTTTGTATGAGTAATCGCCAATTGCGAAGTATGATAAGATGGCATTTTCGCTTTCGTCACTCATTACAGCTGGTATATATCCGTTAGTTGACGTGCCCGGAGTGATTCCTGATCCATTTTTAAAAGGGCCCACAAGGCCATAACCGGTAAAACCAAATGTTGAAGCCTTCCGGTTGATCAGCTCATTAAAGAGGGAGATAGAATACCTGTGGTCTCCGGATTCTCCATTATATGAAAGGGATGTAGTGAGCGTGTGTCGTGTGTTGCGCGCATAGCCCTTACCGAATGATCCATTTGAGCCGGTTTGTTGCTGACCCTGATAAGTAGACCTGTCAAAGTAAAATTCATTTTCATCACCTGAATGATCAATACCATAATTTGTTCTTACACTTAAGCCCTTTAATTGAGGAAACCTGTATTCGAGATTAATAGATCCAATCAGTTTTAATTGCCTGTTCTTTACCGGGTTCTCTACAAGTTCTTTAACAGCATTTGGCTGACCCTGCAGTAACAGGTCGAGCTCATTGTATGATCCGTCTGGAAGGTAAGGAGTAACATATGGGTTTGCCCATCTCAATGCATTTAATGGAGAACCGATAAATTCATCATTTTCATTTGTGTTGGAAAAAACAGAGGAGCCAATATAGGTGTTAAGCCCTAACCTGAAATTTCCAAAATTATGATCAAGGTTTACCCTGCCGGTGTAGCGTTTTAATCCGGTGGTAATAACAACACCTTCCTGATTGAATATAGATCCGGAAATAAAAAATCTTGTTTTATTGGTTCCGCCCTCCACACTTAGTTGATGTTGTATGGTGGCAGAACGGCGAAACAATACTTCTCTGAGATTTGATTTAACCTGAGATAAACTGTCGGCTTCTTCCTGCGACCAACCATGAGGGTTTGTTCCGTCCGGTCTGTCATAATTGAGCTCGTAGTCAATTTTTTCAGCGCTACTCATTAATTGCAGTTTGTTCTGCGGAAGTTCACCGATTCCATATTGAACATCATAGTTCACTGTCGCCTTTTGATTTTTGCCGCGTTTGGTTGTAATCACTATTACTCCGTTTGCTCCTCGGGAACCATATTGTGCGGTTCCCATAGCATCCTTTAGAACGCTGTATGATTCTATATCAGAAGGATTTATTCCCTGGAAATCAGCCGCGGAAATTTGAACACCATCCATGATATACAACGGCTGTGTTGAACCGAGAACCGATCCTTTTCCTCTTATCGTAACTGCAGCGGCAGACCCGGGTTGCCCGCTTTGCGACTGAACCAGAAGCCCTGGTGAACGGCCTTGCAACAATTGTTCGAAAGATCCTATAGGCTGATCTTTTACCTGGTCGCCGCCAACACGGGTTACAGATGAAGTAGCCTGCCTCCTTGTTTGAGTGGTGTATCCCACTACAACTACTTCGCGCAAGCTTCGCTCTGCAACAGCAAGAGAAACGTTGATCTCCGGTCCCCGGGATGCTGCAATACGTTGCGTTGTAAAATCGAGCAGCGAAAATTCAAGAATAGAATTAGAAGGAGCGGAGATGGAGTATTCTCCCGATGAATTTGTAAAAGTTCCCTCAGTAGAGCCTGAAACTGTTACACTAACTCCCTCCAGCGGAAGTCCATTTTGTGCATTGCTGACAATGCCCGAAATGTTCTGCTGCGCAAGAATGCTGAGGGTTGAAAACACAGCAATTATTACCAGATAAATTTTTTTCATAAATCTTTTATTATGGTTGATGCAAAACACCACCCACGCATACACGAATACTAACGTAAAGGCATATGCGCAGTTAGGACGAAAAAAAAAGTATTATCCGGATATAACTGTTCGTATTTATATGACTAAGGCCGAATCGGAAATGTTGCAGGAAGAAAGTTTGATTTGATGAGTGGCAGAAATCGAGGAATCTTCAACAATGCCTGGATGAAAAACCGGCGGGAATTTACAGAGGAGTGGAATAAAAGGCTGACGAGCGGCAACTGGCGCACAAACGAACTGTTGTTTTGCACATTTTACGAAGCGCCTCGCTGCCGGAATTTGCCGGGCTTGTAAATTTGGAACCGGCTGAGTGCGGAATATGCCTGCGAGATATTATTATTTTGGGCTTTCATACCAAATAAAAAGCTCTTTTAGGCACGAAGGCGTAGATTAATAAAGCCAGAATAAAACATAAAAAAAGTGTATGTTCACGCGCTATAAACCGAAGAATCTCCTTACCTTTGCGCCCCCATAGTTCTTTTAGAATAGCCTTCGGGCAAATTGGGAGTTCCGGAAGAACCGGAACGCTATCACCAAAAAATGTAAAAAAATGGCAAAAGAGATCACCGGCTTTGTTAAGCTCCAGTGTAAAGGAGGACAAGCCAATCCGGCACCGCCAATCGGTCCGGCCCTGGGTTCAAAAGGTGTGAACATCATGGAGTTCTGCAAGCAATTCAATGCAAGAACACAGGATAAACCAGGAAAAGTATTACCGGTTCTAATTACGGTGTATGCTGACAAATCATTTGATTTTATCATCAAAACTCCGCCGGCTGCAGTTCAATTAATGGACGCTGCGAAAGTATCTAAAGGAAGCAAGGAGCCAAACCGCCAGAAGGTGGGTAAGGTAACCTGGAGCCAGGTAGAGGAGATCGCCAAAGATAAAATGGCTGATTTGAACGCTTTCACCTTGCAAAGCGCAATGACCATGGTTGCCGGAACCGCCCGCAGCATGGGATTAACCGTAGAAGGCCAGGCTCCCTGGGATAATAATTAATCGTCAACCTCAAAATATTTTTTTAAAATGATTACTAAAAAAAGAAAGGTAGCAAACGCTAAGGTTGACGCCAATAAAGCCTATTCCCTGAAGGAAGCGTCATCTCTGGTTAAAGAAATAAACACTACAAAATTTGATAGCTCTGTTGACCTTCACGTGAAGCTGGGAGTTGATCCTAAGAAAGCCGATCAGGCGATCCGCGGAACTGTTTCACTTCCTCACGGTACCGGTAAAACGAAGAAGGTTCTTGTTCTTTGCACTCCTGATAAAGTTGTAGAAGCTGAAGCAGCAGGTGCCGATTATGTAGGTCTTGATGAATACATTACAAAAATTGAAGGCGGATGGACTGATGTGGACGTTATCGTTGCCACTCCATCTGTGATGCCTAAGATCGGTAAACTCGGTAAGGTACTTGGTCCTCGTAACCTGATGCCAAACCCAAAAACAGGAACTGTTACTAACGATGTAGCAGGCGCTATTACTGATCTAAAAGGCGGTAAGATCGCTTTTAAAGTAGATAAAGTGGGTATCATTCATGCATCTGTGGGAAGAGTTTCATTTTCTCCTGATAAGATCGCTGAAAATTGCCAGGAATTCATCAATGCAATCATCAAGTTGAAACCAGCCACATCAAAAGGGACTTACCTGAGAGGTGTGAGCATGGCCAGCAGCATGAGCCCGGGCATTATGGTAGACACTAAATCTGTTCAAAACTAATCAACAGGCAACTGCTGGTTAACAAACAAAATGTTATGACAAAACAGGAAAAAAACGAAGTGATCGAGCTGCTGAAAGGCAAGTTCTCTCAATACAATAACTTTTATGTTACCGATACCGAAAGTTTAACGGTAGAACAGGTAACGAAACTTCGCCGTCATTGTTTCGACAAAAGTGTTGAAATGAAGGTTGCAAAGAATACACTCATCCGCAAAGCCCTTGAAAGCCTTGACGGAGAAAAGTACACAGGCGTTTATGACAGCCTGCACCAGGTGACCGCATTGTTGTTTTCGGAAAATCCAAAAGAACCTGCTGTTATTTTGAGCAGCTTCCGCAAAGAGAATAACAACACAAAGCCTGAACTGAAAGCGGCTTTCATTAACGGTGATGTTTTCGTTGGAGATAATCAACTGAAAGCACTAACTCAGATCAAGACCAAGAATGAATTGATCGGTGAAGTGATCGGATTGTTGCAATCACCAATTCAACGCGTTATCGGTGCTTTGCAGAACAGGCCTGAAGGTGGCGTGGAAGCAAAGGCTGAAACCGCTGCTCCGGAAGCTACTGAGGCGCCTGAAGCTACTGAGGCGCCGGCTGCTCCCGAAGCTCCAATGGCTGAAGGAAATGATGCAGGCACGGAAGCTTCTGCAGAAGGAGAGGCTCCGAAAGCTGAATAATTTGAAACCTCGCCCGATGGTGAACAGGGTATTATAATAATTTTTTTAAACTCTCCTCCGGATCCTTTAATTGGGTGTGAAGGGGGAAAAAATTGAACACAAAATGGCAGACGTAAAAACATTAGCGGAAAGCTTAGTAAATCTTACCGTAAAAGAAGTTCAGGATCTCGCTGAATTTTTGAAAACAGAATACGGTATCGAACCAGCTGCAGCAGCAGTTGTAATGTCTGGCGGCGGCGATGGTCCGGCGGCAGTAGAAGAAAAAACTGCATTTGACGTTATCCTGAAATCAGGTGGCGCAAACAAACTTGCAGTGGTTAAAATTGTAAAAGACCTTACCGGTCTAGGACTGAAAGAAGCAAAAGACCTTGTTGATGGCGCTCCAAAGCCTATCAAAGAAGGTGTTGATAAAGCAACTGCAGAAGAATTGAAAGCGAAGTTAACTGAAGCTGGTGCTGAAGTTGAAGTTGCCTAATTTTCTAAGATGAATTTTGAGAGAGCCCGGATTTTTGTCCGGGCTTTTTTTATGGCTGGCTGATACGTGCAGCAATTTGGTCTGCAAGTTTTCCGATCAGATCTTGCGGGAAGTAATTGAGGGTTTCATGAAACCCACGTGTTTCTCCCGCTGTATCTTCCTGTGGCGACTTGCCCAGGATTTCGAAAAAATCTGTATTAAGAAAGGTCGCTATTTTTACCAGCCTGTTAAGTGTAACCTCTTTGCACTGGCCATTTTCAATCTGGCTCAATCTGCCCTTCGTGAGACCAAGATGCTTTGCAAGCGTTTCAATTTTTACCATTTGGTTCCTTCTTGCCCTTCTGATATTCGACCCAATAATAGTAAACACATGATCCATTAGGGTAAAGATTTATATTAAACAAATATAATAGATTACTAAACATAAATTAAACAAATAGTTTATTTTTCAATTTAACCTAATCTATAATTGCGCTCCAGGTTTTTTTCCAGATTTTCCAATATCACCTGATACCATTCTCCTCTGCTTCTAAAGAATTTTCCGGGATTGTATAGATCCGTTCTATAAAAGGGCGCATTTTCTTTTCCGTTACCTAGCCAGCTTGTGAACGCCTGCCAATTAAAAACATCAATTATTTACCCTTCACAAACAGCAAATGCTGTGTTCTTAAACTTTTTCCTATGCGCATGAAAGTTTTTATACTTGCTATTCTTGCTTTAATAAGCACGGTTTTTACCTATGGACAAACCTGGACGGGCGCTATAAGCGCCGATTGGAATACTCCGGGAAATTGGGATAACAGTGTCGTTCCTGGAATGGCAGATAATGTAAACATCGACAATAGCGCAACCAACTTCCCTATGCTGTCGGGCGACGTAAATGTGGCAAGCGTTACAATTAACTCCTCCTCCTTAGATTTTAACGGTTACATCGTAACCGTGACTGGTGGAGGGTTTAACACTTACAATGGCGGAACACTAGAGAGTAGTACTGGTGTACTTGGTGTTATTGCTTCCGGGTCTGCACCTGTAAATATTTCTTCATTGAGTATCAATGGAAATGCCACATTCACTTTAGAGGGTTCAGCCACTTGTAATTTTTCAGGCGGTATCACCTACAATGGAAACATTTCAATCATAAACAATTCATCAAATAGTATAACGATAAATGAGGGTACAATTAATGGTGATTTTACATACACTAATGCAGTAAGTGCTGCGGGCGGGATAAGCATGGGAGGAAGTTTCGGCCTCGTGATAACCGGTGAGTTAAACCTACAACAATCTGGTTCGGGTTCAACTATTCTGACCTCGGTTAGCAATTTAAGTCCGGGCGGAGAAATACTAATCAATGGAGCAGGTTACGTTAGCATCAGCTACTCCTCCCTGGTCATCGATGAACTTAATATTGACGGAGCTTCCTCATTAACCATGAACGACAACGATATAACCGCAATTAATTCCATTCTGGAAGCGGACAATGCGTCCGGTGTTTTTAACATTTATGGAAATCAATTTGATGGTAGTGTAACTTATACAGCTCAGTCTGGCAGCGGATTTTATGACGGTTATACAACTGGAAATATTTATAACGGGGATGTCATTTACAATATTACAGGCGGGGGCGCATTGTATACCGGTTATGGGGGCGCTTCATCAACCCATAACGGTGATGTAACGATTAATAATAGTGGTAATAATTACAGCGCTTCGTTTTTCGCTTATGGTGGAACAATAACGGGCAATTTAAGTTATACCGGAACGGGGGCGAATGGCAGCATAGGGCTTGGTGGTCCATTAACAACACTAATTAATGGAACGGTAAACATTAACGAAACCGGAACGGGAGGTTTATCATTGTCTGGTTTAAAAAATCTGACTTCAGGTGGAGATGTAGTTGTAAATGGAACGCAAACAATATCTTTTGCGGCGGACACTTTACTCCTAAATAGCTTTGTAATCTCCGGGTATGAATTTAATGCAAATATTTCTCAAAGCAAGATCACGTCGGCAACAATATCTGTTTCAAATTCCAACCTTACGTCTTCCACCACTTTAAATCAAAATACGTTTTCCGGAAGCGTTGTCTTTAACAGTACGGTTGCAAACGGTTTCAGTGAGAGTGGCAGTATTTACAATGGTGATGTGCAGTTAAATCATACCGGTACCGGTACCTTCACGAATATATTAAGCGGATCAATTATAAACGGAAACTTCTCTTATGCAGGAAACGCAGAAAATGGCAGCGTTTATCTTGGCGGAACTTCTTCTACTTTAATAACCGGAACATTTGATATTAACGAAACAGGCACAGGCGGATTATATGTATCCAATATCAAAAATCTTACAGGTGGTGGGAATGTGTTATTGAACGGCGGATCCTACATCAATTTCAACTATGATACCCTTCTCCTGAATTCTTTCAACGCTGCCGGCTTCAGCTCAGGTTCCTCATTTACGAACAACGAAATTACTGCGGGAAATATTTCTTTTTCTACCGGTGCAGTTTTGTCCGGGGCTTCGTATGTGTACGGAAATGTATTCACTGGAAATGTTACCTACAATGCTGTTTTCGAAGGTGGATTATATGAAGGATATGGTCTTGAGGGTAATGTCCATAACGGTTCTACTGTATACAATATCACTGGCGCGGGAGTAGTTTATACCGGGCAAGCTGGTGCCTCGTCCATCTTCAATGGAAACGTCACCATAAATAATAATGGGTCAAACTATTCAGGAAATTTCTTTCAAAACGGCGGTGCAATAAACGGAAACCTGAGCTATACGGGTACAGGAAATAACGGTTCAATGTCCATCGGCGGCGCAGGAAATACCACGGTCGTTTCGGGATCAGTAAACATAAATGAAACGGGATCCGGAACCCTTGCGGTGCACTACATCAAAAATCTTACGTCAGGAGGTATCGTGAACATCGAAAATTCAGGTGGTATCACTTTCAATAATGATACGCTTCTTCTTAATTCCTTCTCAATAGACGAAAGTTATTCCTTCAATGTGGCGAGCAGTTCGATAACGGGCGCCATTGTTTTTTCTACTACGCCTGCTTCAACCACGTCATACGTATACAGTAATGTTTTTAACGGCAATGTTATTTATGAAGCCAAGTCTCCAAACGGACTTTATGAGGGATACACAGTCGGTGGAAATGTACACAATGGTAACACAACTTACAACATCACCGGGGAGGGCGCGGTATATTCCGGCTACTGGGGACAATCCACTGAATACAATGGAAATGTTATCATCAATAATTCTGGCACAAACTACAATGGTTCTTTCTTTTCAAATTCTCCGGTTATAGCTGGTAATCTAACTTATACCGGCACGGGAACAAATGGCTCAATGAACCTCGGCGGAGGGACAACCACTGTGATATCTGGTACTTTAAGCATTAATGAAACCGGGACAGGCGGCCTCTCGGTCTCCTACCTTAAAAATTTAACGGCCGGAGGCTCAGTTGATGTAGATGGTGGGGGAGCTGTTACCTTCGTGAGAGACACCTTGACGATAAATTCCTTTGATATCGCAGGTTACACGGGTAACGCTTCTATAACTTATTCTGATATTTACTCGCCAAACATTTCAGTGGGCAACGCGCTATCAACCGCCTCGACTGCGGTGAGTGATAATAGGTTCACGGGAAACACTGTTTACAACAGCCAGTCTGTCCCCGGATTTTTTGAGAACAATAATATTTATAATGGAAACCTGGCGACAAACCATTCCGGGGCAGGTTCTTTAGCGACTTTCCTTTCAGGCTCTATAGTAAATGGAAATTATAGCTATGCCGGATCCACAACAGAAGGTTCAGCAAATCTTGGCGGTTCCACAATAACGGGAACGCTTACCCTAAATGAAACGGGCACGGGCAGTTTGCAGGTAACCAATTTAAAAAATCTGACAACAGGAGGAATAGTGAATGTAAACGGAGGCACTGTGGTAAATTTCAGTAACGATACTCTTCTTCTTAATTCCTTCACAGTATCAGGATTCACCGTTCAAAGTAATCTCACCTATAACAAAATAGATGCTCCGTCGATAAACTTTACGTCCATCCCGGCAGTAACATCTGGTGCAATGGCCTACGGCAACGAGTTCAGCGGCAACGTAACCTATACAGGACAATCTTCCAGCGGATTATACGAAGGATGGTCATTAGGAAATATTCATAACGGTAATACAACTTACAATATAGAGGGGGAAGGTGTGATAAATACAGCATATTTCGGGGCAGTTTCATCTTATAATGGCAATGTTAACATTAACAATAGCGGAACTAATTATAGTGGAACCTTTTTTCAACAGGGACCTACCATCGCCGGGAATCTTTCATACGTTGGCACTGGTACGGATGGGGCTATAACTCTGGGTGGCGGATTTAAAACAATTGTAGCCGGAACATTAAATATTAATGAATCCGGAACAGGGAGCCTAAGTGTAACCAACCTGACCAATTTATCTACGGGTGGAACGGTTAGTGTGAACGGAGGAAGCGCAATTAATTTCAGTAATGATACGCTAAAGCTCACCGCACTCAACCTTGCCGGTTACACATCGTCTGCAACGCTTACGTCTAGCGATGTGACCGCTGGGAATATTTCAATTCACAACCAGGGTGTGGCTTCATCATATGTTTATACCAATACCTTCAATGGAAATGTCAGCTATATAAACAGTTCCAATTCTTTGTTGCAAGATGGAAATAACACTTTCGTTGGAAATCTTTCACTGGTAAGAAATGACGGTCTTATTTATATTGGATCATACGGTTCGAACAATATCACCGGAAATCTTTCACAAGAGTCAGATCTGGACGCACCGAATGGGGTTTCATTTTATAGCAATATCACTTTTTCGGGCAACCAGAACAGCGTTATCTATAATACCGGAACGGAGAATTTGAAAATAGCTTCTCTCACTGTGAACAAAGCTTCCGGTACTGCAATTAATCTTAATGCACCACTTTATGTTACCAATGATGCAACATTTACGAACGGTCATGTGGTGAGTACTCAGGCCAGCCCCTTAGTTTTTCAACAAGCTTCTTCGTACACGGGCGCAAGTGATGCAAGCCACGTGATAGGCTATGTAAGCAAAATCGGAGCTACATCCTTCACCTTTCCAACAGGAGATGGCAGCACATTGAAACCTGTTTCAATGAGTTCGCCCTCTTCTAATGATGACCGGTTTAGCGCAAAATATTTCAACAGTAATCCTTCATTAAGCGGCTTTGACACTTCATCGAGGGCTTCATCACTTCTGCGCGTGAGTGGTTATGAATATTGGGATGTGCTGCGGGAAAACGGAAGCAGCGAAGTGTCGCTCACTTTCACTTTCAATGAGCCAGATCCGATAAACCTCAATTACATCACCTCACCACCGCAGGCCGGTATAGCTAGGTGGACGGGTACAACATGGGAAGACCTCGGAAACGGCGGCAGTACCGGGTCTACCTCTGGTACAATTACAACTGCCGCACCAGTTACAAATTTTAGTCCGTTTACGTTCGGCTCCTATAATCTCGGGTCCAACCCGCTGCTGGAATTTGCTCAATACACTTATTATGCCGACGAAGATGAGGACGGCTTTGGCGATCTTATCAACACTGTCCTTTCTTCTTCATCAACTCCTCCTGCTGGCTATGTTGTAAACAGCACAGATTGTGATGATGATGACGATACAGTTTATCCCGGTGCTCCTGAATTGTGTGATGGCAAGGATAATGATTGCGATAATTTGGTTGATGACAATACCGCATCCTTTAACATAGTTGCCTCGGCAGGAGCTAACGGTAGTATTTCTCCGTCAGGAACCACTGCAGTTAATTGTAAGGCGTCACAATTATTTATCATTTCACCAAATGCTGGTTACCAGGTGTCTGATGTTATTGTAGATGGCCTTTCGGTAGGGGCGGTAGGTAGTTATACCTTTACAGACGTTACCGAATCCCATACTATTTCTGCTTCATTTACAATTATAACCTACCAGATCAACGCCAGTGCAGGGGCAGGTGGTACTATATCTCCTTCCGGTAATACCTCGGTGAACTATGGTGGCAGCCAGTTGTATACAATAACCCCGAATGCAGGATACACAATTTCCGGACTGATAGTGGACGGAATTTCAATAGCACCGACCAGCAGCTATACATTTACCAATGTGCAAGCCTCACACACTATCTCGGCCTCCTTTAGCCTCAACACTTACAGCATCACAGCCACTACGGGAGTGGGTGGCGATGTTTCACCGATAGGAGTATCAACTGTGAACCATGGCGGGAGCATTTCATACAGTATCAGCCCAAATGCCGGATATGCAATCAGCGATGTTCTTGTAGATGGTGTTTCGCAAGGCGCCATCAGCTCTTACACCTTTAACAATGTTCAGGCACCACATACTATTGCTGCATCCTTCATCCCATCAAGCTACACTATTACTGCCACGGCAGGAGCGGGTGGCAATATTTCACCTGCCGGAGTTTCATCGGTTGATCATGGTAACAGTCTCGCATACACGATAACACCAAATGCGGGCTACATTATCAGCGATGTAGTTGTCGATGGAATTTCAGTTGGTGCGGTGAGCAGTTATTCTTTCACAAACGTTCAATCGGATCATACCATCTCTGCATCATTCAGCATTACATCTTACAGCATCACGGGAACTGCTGGAGCGGGTGGCAGCATTTCACCTTCCGGAGTATCATCGGTTGATTATGGTAACAGTCTCGCATACACTATAACACCAAATGCGGGCTACACTATCAGCGATGTAGTTGTCGATGGAATTTCGGTTGGTGCGGTGAGCAGTTATTCTTTCACAAATGTTCAGGCTGACCACACGATCTCTGCAACATTCAGCATAATTTCCTACAGCATAGAAGCATCTGCAGGAATGGGTGGTTCTGTTTCTCCATCGGGAGTGTCTTCCGTTAACTATGGGGGAAGCCTGGCTTACACCATAATACCAAATGCAGGATACGCTATCAGCGATGTAGTGGTTGATGGAATTTCAGTTGGTGCAGTGAGCAGTTATTCTTTCACAAATGTTCAGACTAACCACACGATCTCTGCATCATTCAGCATTATATCTTACAGTATCACGGCATCTGCAGGAGCGGGTGGCAGCATTTCACCTTCCGGAGTTTCATCGGTCGGACATGGTAACGGTCTCGCATACACGATTACATCAAATGCCGGATATGCAATCAGCGATTTATTGGTTGATGGAATTTCAGTTGGTGCTTTGAGTTCTTACACATTCACAAATGTTCAGGCTGATCACACGATCTCTGCATCATTCAGTTTGAATTCTTATTCGATCACCGCGACCTCAGGACTAGGCGGCAGTATTTCACCGGTTGGAACAAGCGTTGTAGGTCATGGTGGTTCCCTGAACTATTC
>JAEZDA010000101.1 GCA_023433345.1 Bacteroidota bacterium
CAACAATGGTTGCGAATCACCTTACTCACCCGTGGTTAACGTTACATACGATCAAACTCCGCTTGCGGGTAACTATACCATCGGCATGGGCCCCGCATCATGTACCAACTTCATCTCCTTCGAAACAGCTATCGCGGCCCTTAATGCAAGGTCCATCAGCGATGACTGTATCTTCGAAGCGCCCGGCAATTACACCGAAGTGGTGCCGGTTGGTGGTTTGAAATTGGGAAGCACGAAGCTTAACGACAGCACGCGTATCTACGGGCATTCCATCACCTTTACGCGTTCAGGTACGGGCGATAACCCGAAGCTGATAGCTTACCCGAATAGCGGCGGTACCTTCGAAGCAAACTCTGCAACGCCGGATGGTATTTGGGCACTTGTTGGTGTAGACAATGTGGTGATCAATGAGATCGATTTTGAAGAAGACCTTGTGAACAACGGCACCCTTCCCGGTCCATTGATGGAGTATGCTATCGGCATCTTCAAAATGACTGCTACCGATGGCGCGAAGAACAACACCATTCAAAATTGTAACATCACGCTGAGTAGGAATAATACCACTTCGGGGGCTGCGGGAACCCTGGGTAATGGTTCTTCGGGGATATTGGTATCAAATTCAAACGTGTCTACTGCCACAACAGCGATGACACCGACAAACGGCAATGGAACCAATTCCGGTAATAAATTCTATAGCAATATCATCCGCGAAGTGAACACAGGTATTGCGCTTATGGGTTATGCGGCACCTTCGCCTTATACATTTGGCGACCTGAACAACGATATCGGCGGTACCATTCCCGAAACAGGCAACCAGATCATCAATTTCGGTCGCAACGCTGTTTCAGCAGGGGCTCCGGCGGGGATACATACAATAAACCAATGGGGATTGAACATCTCTCACAACACCATCAACAATAATGATGGAACGGGCTCAAATACGCTGACAACGCTCCGAGGTATTTTCAATGATGTGAGTGAGAACGCAAATGCCACCATTTCTTATAATACCATTACATTAGAAAGCGGGGCAACGGCAACAGGTAACCATATTTACGGTATTGATACCAAGATCGGAAACAGTGGAACCAATAATACCGTTAGTTTCCTCAATAACGATATCCAGGCAAAGAATGTGACTATGGTAAGTGCGACGACGGTGAGCATCATTGGTATCTTCTACAATAACGGTAACAATCCCGGCCCGGCCACGCTTAACCTGAGCAACAATAATATCCACGATCTGCAATTAGTAAATGCCAGTACAAACAATACATTGGTGTATGGAATACAGAATGCGTCAGACAATAACGTGCTAAATGTAAATGGTAACACCTTTAACAACTTCAGTAAAACATCTGGAGGAGGAACTGCGGCGCAACCGTTTGTAACCTCATACTACAGCCCGGCATTGGCAACTTTTACCACGGCAAACTTCACCAACAACATCATCTCCAACTTTACGGTTACCGGCGGCGGATCAGCATCTGTGTTGATGGGGGCGATTTTGTTCAGCAGTGCAGGCTCATCGCTCACTTTCAGTAATAATCAGATCAATAATCTGGCGATCACCGGTATGACAGGATCGGTTGCTGGAACCATACACGGGTTCTTTACTAACGGTGCAACGAATGCTGTTTTGGAATTGTTTGAAGGTAACACGGTGCATGACCTCAGCATTTCGGGTACTACTACCGGACTGCATACCATTAGTGGCTTAGCTGCAAGTTCAGGTACCGTGAGTACCACCAGAACCATGACCCAGAACACCATCTACAACCTGTATACGCCGGCCGGAGTTAGTGGAACTATCAATGGCATCTGGAGTATAAACGGATTTGACGTTGGTATAAGAAGAAACCACATTCACAGTTTATTTGCCGGCCAGAATAGCGCTGCTTCCACTGTGCGTGGTATCTTCCAGCAGGGAGCTGTCATCACAGGCACTTATGCCAATAATATGGTCTCGCTCGATCTCACCCAGGCAAGCGGGCCGATGGTTGGCAACCAGCTTACAGGCGCGAATGCTCTAATAGGAATCGATCTTTCTGCAACCAACGATCCTACCCGCAGCGTTTATGTTTATTACAATACTATCAGGCTAGCCGGAAGTGGAGCGGGTAATTTTGGCTCTTCTGCTCTTAACACAGTCGCCTCCTCGATGCCGCTCACTTTGGCAAACAACATTTTAATGAATGTTACAACTCCACTCGGCACGGGAATTTCTGCGGCATACAGAAGACCAGCCTCGCTTGTAGGTTACCATGTTAACTCAAATAACAACCTTTTCTATTCTGCCCAAACTGCTACAGCTCCATTGCTATACTATGGCACTACGGCTTATGCCACATTGCCTGCAATAAGGGCAATTGCGAGTTTCGGCGCGCGTGAATCAGCTTCTGTGTCAGACGAACCTGTGTTCGTAGATGTTGCTGCAAACGACCTTCACATAGACCCTACAGGCAACTGTACGATCAATGGCGGTGGTAAGGTGATTGCGGGCATAACAAACGACATAGATGGCGATACCCGCGATGCAGTGACTCCGGATATCGGTGCGGATGAATTCCTCGGCACGGGCGGACTTGCCTATGTATGGAAAGGCGTCAACACCAACTGGGAAGATGCTGCGAACTGGTGCCCTAAGGTGCCTGATCAATACAGTAATGTTACCATCCCGGCGGCTGCAGGCAATTACCCAATACTTACCAGCACTACCAATACAGCGCGCAACATCACCATTGATGCAGGCGGAACGTTAACGATAAATGCAGGGGCGGTATTGAATGTGAAGGGACCTTTGTTGAGTGTTGAAGGAACCTTAACCAACGATGGTACACTTGCCTTCAATGCTGGCGCGGGCGTGGCTCAGGCCATACCAACCGGCGGCGGTACCATTTCTCCAATGAACATCTTGCAGGTTGCAAATGCAGCAGGATTCACGCTTAGCCGCGACCTCACTATCTATGGAGAATTGCGTCCAACTTCGGGCAACATTACTCTTAACGATACCATCACCTTGAATTCTGACGCAACCGGAACGGCGCAGGTGTCTGCTCTCGGCGGTGGCGTGGCGATCAACTATGCGGGTGTTGGAAAATTTGTGGTAGAAAACTACATAGCTGCGGCAGGCAGGGCGGCATGGCGCTTCCTTGGTGCCCCCATCACCAGTCCGCAAACGATCAACCAGGCATGGCAGGAAGGTGAGGCTCCGGGTGTTTACAATGTGGTTGGTTACGGTACTCAAATAGTTGGACCAGCAGCCGAAGGGCCCGGTTTCGACATGAACGGTACTTATAACAATGCTTCTCTTAAATTGTACGACTATGTAACCAATACATGGCAAACTGCTCCAGGCACAGGTGGCCCCGTGAATAATCCTAAGGGCTTCATGGTATTCATTCGCGGAGACAGGCAGGCCAATGCATTCGGCTTAACTTCAAACACTGTTATGCGCAGTGCAGGGCCTATTAAAACAGGCAATGTAACGGTGAACGGTAATGGATTGAATACATTCCTCTCAGTTGCAAACCCATATCCTTCAGCCCTTGATTTCTCTGCGGTTACCAAAAACAACGTGAACAACACATTCTATGTGTGGGATCCGAAACTTGGAACCTTTGGCGGATGGCAAACATTCACCAATGCCGGTGCAAATTACCTGGCAACTCCGGGCGGAGGCAGCTATGGCGGAGGAAATGACATGATAGAAAGCGGCCAGGCCTTTATGGTGTACTCAAATGCTGCTGTTTCCTCTATTGTGATGCATGAAACAGATAAGGCAGGCGGAAGTAACCTTGTAACGCGCGAACCATACGACAGGAAGGTGTTAACCACCCGCATTTACAGCGTAGATGCTTCAGGGAACACCCACCTTACAGATGGTACCCGTGCTGAATTCAGAAATGAGTATTCGAAAACCGTAGATACAGAAGATGCAAGAAAGGCTTCGAACTTTAATGAAAGCCTGGGTATTGTGGTGGATGATATTCTGATTGCCGTAGAGCGCCGTCCTGAAGTGGTGGTAACAGACACCATACACTACCAGCTCGGCCAGGTTCGCCGCCAGCAATATCAGCTCGAGTTTGTTGGAATGAACATTGCACGGCCGGGCCTTGAAGCTTATCTTGAAGATCTGCATCTTGGAAGCCACACGGTTATAAGTCTTGATGATACCAGCAGGGTGATCTTCACGGTAGACCAGGATCCCGGATCTGCGAGAAGCGATCGTTTCAGGCTCGTGTTTAAAGTGCTTGCTCCATTGCCTGTAACTTTTGTATCGGTTGCGGCAGAAACTGTTGATAAAGATGTTCGCGTAAGGTTTAAAGTTGCCAATGAAATGAACATTCGCAATTATACCGTTGAGCGTTCATCAGGCGGAAGGGTGTTTACAGAAGTAGGTGAGGTTGAAGCTAACAATTCTTCTGAATACAGGTTTGTTGATGTGCGCCCCGGAACCGGAACATTCTTCTACCGCATCAGGAGCAACGGCTTTGATGCAAATGATGTGAAGTACAGCCCTGTTGCAACTGCAACTATCGGTGGCAACCCGTCTATGATCACAATTTACCCTAACCCTGTAAAAGATGACAGGCAGGTGAAGGTGAGGATGGTTAACCAGGAGAAAGGTGTGTACACTGCCATTGTGAGAAACAATGCCGGGCAGGTGATCTTGCAGAAAAAGATCGATCATGCCGGGGGAGATGCGCAGTATACACTCGACCTGAAAAGGCTGCTTACGCACGGCACGTATTCATTACAAATTGTAGATGGAATGAGACGCAAAACAATTTTTAAAATAGTTTATTAATCAGAAGGAAATATTATTTTTGCTTAAAACAGGAGTGAACCTATGAAGTGGTTAAATAGAAATCTGGTGGTTTTTTTGGTTGTTTTACTAACGGTTGGTGCGCCCCTGGTAAGTTTAGCGCAAGGAGGTCCCGGCGACCCTGGTTGCGATCCCCTTGATCCGGCCTGCCCTATTGACGGGGGCCTCAGTCTTTTGATCGCTGCGGGAATTGGTATCGGTGCTAAAAAGGCCTACGATGCGAGAAACAAACAAAAGCAGGAACATCCTACAGTTTAATAAATTTGATTAATATGTTATTCGCAAGAACTTGCCCAGCGATGGGGAAGTTCTTGTTTTTAGGGCCATTTCCAAAAAGGCTCGTTCTTCGCAAATTCCAGTCTTCTGAATCTCCTTTTACACCTTAACAAGAGTGTGAAAACTTTTATCAACATTTTTAACGAGATTTGTAACCAAAAATCCGGGGATTTTTTTTCCCCGCACGCAAATGAGACCATTCATCGCAGGTATCTTTTTATTTTCGGTTGTTATATTATATTCCGCCTGCACTTCATCCAGAAAAACGTCTAGATACTTCAAAACAATTAAAGGTGATACCACTATTGCCGCCTTCCTGAAAACCGGGTTCGAGGCTAAAATTCAACCGGGAGATAACCTGGGTATAAGCATCAACAGCCTGAGCCCTGAAGAGAATGTGAAATTTAATAGTTTGGTTATCAGCGGCTCCAGTTCATCTGGGGTGCCTACTTACAATGTTTCAGAAAAAGGGACGATCAAAATGCACAAGCTGGGAGAATTGCCGGTTTCTGGGCTTACGCGCCAGCAACTGGCAGATATGCTCCAGGATTCTTTAAAACCTTACCTGAAGCAACCCCTCGTAAACGTTTCCTTTCTCAACCATAAAATGACCGTTTTGGGCGCGGTGGGTCGGCCCCAGGTGATCAATATTCCCAATGAGGGGATCAGCCTGATGGAGGTATTGGCACAATCAGGAGATATTTTGCCTGATGGTAAAAAGGACGAGGTATTTGTGATACGAGACTCGGCAAACAGCAAGCAGGTAAAAAAGCTTGACCTTCGCGATCACTCGGTTTTTGCATCCGAATGGTATTATATGATGCCCAATGATGTGGTGTACGTGGTGGAAGACACCCGCCGGATGGAATCGGAAGAAAGGAGGAGAAGGATTCAAACCACCTTATCATTGGTAGTATCAAGCGTGTCTCTCCTGGTTATTATTATTGACAGGTTGCTCCGATAGTAATTATGAACGAAGAACAATTTTTTTCAGAAAAACCGCAGGCTAACCTGCTCCGGCAGATCGTTCATCGCTACCTGCCCTTCTGGCCCATTTTCATATTGTTTACCACAGTTTCATTGGCCGTTGCCTATGTGTACCTGCGTTCTCAAACAAAGATATATGTGGCTGCAGGCAAGGTGCTTTTGAAAGATCCAAACCGTGGATCCGGCGACAGTAAGGTGCTGGATGCCCTGAACATCTTCAGTGAAAAAAAGATCGTTGAAAACGAAATAATGGTGATGCGCTCCACCGGGCTGATGCAACAGGTGGTGAAGCAACTTGACCTTTATGCCACTATCTACAACCAGGGAAATGTTCAGGTGGAAGAACTCTACCGCGATAATGCCCCAATCACTTTTGTGGCGCTGAACAAAGACAGTATTTCCGGGGGCGGGAAGCATTTCTTCTCTATCGACTGGGAAAAGGAAGAAGTGGAGATCATGCGAAAAAAAGTGCCTTTCAACAGCACCCTTGCCGTAGGCGGAACCACTTATCGCCTTGTCACCAATCAATCCTACAACAAAAAAGCAGTTGGAAAGAACTTTTTCGTGGTGTTCAATTCTGTTCAATCTGCAGCCTCCTCAATTATTGGCAGCCTGAGGGCAGCACCTATGTCATACTCCTCCACCGTACTTGACCTTCGCATTGAAACTCCGGTTCCTCAAAAAGGAAAGGACGTACTTAATGTGCTTTGCGAAGTGTACAACAGGGAAGGGATCGAAGACAAGAACCAGATTGCAGTGAACACTCTTCGTTTTATAGAGGACAGGTTGCTTGCCGTGGGCGGACAGGTTGACAGCGTAGAGCGAAACATCGTGAGCTATCGTGCACGTGAAGGCATAACCGATCTTGGCAGCCAGGCATCAACTTATTTCAGCACTGTTCGCAGCCTTGATAAAAGAAGGGGAGAACTGGATGTGCAGCTCGGAATTTTAAATGACATACGCCGGTATATCGACAGCAAAGGTTCTAAACCTGGCACCGTGCCATCCCTGGTTCTTGTGCAGGACCCCGTGTTGAGCAGCCTCATCTCCCAACTGTATGATGCAGAGTTTAAGCTTGATGAAGCCAGGGCCGTTGCCGGAGAAAAAAGTGAAACAGTGATTCTCGCTGAAGAGAAGGTTGCAAGAATTAAACAAGACCTCAAAGAGAATACGAAAAACATCAGGAACAGTTATGAATCGGAGTTGCGATTCATCAATAACAGCATTAATGAAAATTCTTCGATGCTCAGGTCTATCCCGATGAAAGAACTGGGATTGTTGAACGTAAGCAGGGACAGGGAGATAAAGAATAACATTTACAATTACCTTTTGCAGAAAAGGGAGGAAACGGCACTTTCTTCTGCCTCCACTTCGGGCGATTTAAGGGTGTTGGAAAGTGGCTACACCTTTGGCCCTATACGCCCGATACCTAAGAACTATTATTTGATGGGCTTTCTTGTGGGTTTGCTTGCTTTCCTGCTTTATGTTCAGATCCAGGAGCAGTTCAACAATAAGGTGATGTTCAGAACTGAAGTTGAAAGTAAAACACGGGTTCCCGTGATCGGAGAAATAATTCAGACTCCAAATAAAGACAACATTGCCATCACCGAAGGTAAACGAACCGTGGTGGCCGAACAATTCCGGGCACTGCGTACCAACCTTGGTTTCCTTGGTGTGAGTGAAGTAGACAATACCATTCTTGTTACTTCGAGCGTGTCTGGCGAGGGAAAAAGTTTTATCGCAACCAACCTTGCCCTCAGCCTAACGTTAACGGGTAAACGCGTTGCGCTCATGGAGCTTGATCTTCGAAAACCAAAGATCAGTAAGCAGCTTGGTGTAGACAGAAGTCCGGGTATTAGCAGCTTCCTGGTCGATAAGGCAAGCCTGGACCAGATAATTAAAGCGACACCATATAAGAACTTGTTTTTGGTTCCTGCAGGCCCCATACCATCGAACCCAACAGAGCTTGTTTCCCTGCCGGCCTTTTCTGAAATGATGACGCATCTAAAAAAGAACTTTGATTTTGTTATCATAGATTCGGCACCCATCGGCCCGGTGACAGATTCCCAGTTGTTAAACCAATTCGCGGAAACAACCATCTATGTTGTTCGCCACGCGGTAACGCCTTCGGTGTTCTTAAAACTTCTTGAATCATTACACCGCGAAAGAAAGTTCAATAATATGTGTGTTGTATTCAACGGTATTAAACCGAGAGGTATTTCATTGTTCAATTATGGTTTTGGCGGTTACGGTAATGGATACGGTTATGGTTACGGCTATGGATATGGTTATGGATATGGATACGGTGGTGAAACTTCAGGTTACTACACTCATGATGATAAATCGCCGGGATATAAGAGTTTGTGGGGAGGCATAAAGCGATTGAAGAAGCTGTTTCAAAAGCGTAATTCATAAAGGTGGTCCTTGTCATCTCCTTAACGCGGTGCTTCAGGGATCATGAGGATGTAAATACTTTTACAATGCATTTAAACTCCGGTTACATAAAAAATTATTGTGACTGGGGAATAGCGAAGCTCTGCCCATGAACACCGACTCCAATTGGTATGCCCTTGTTACCCGGCCCCGTTGGGAAAAAAAGCTGGCGGCTACATTTGATGAGATGGGGCTGGAGTATTACTGCCCGCTGAACCGCGTTGAACGGCAATGGAGCGACCGGAAAAAAATTGTTCTTGAGCCCCTGTTTAAGGGATACATTTTTGTGAAACTGCAGGAAGCGCGAAAGTGGGACATAAAGGGAGTGAATGGTGTGTTGAATTTTGTTTACTGGCTCGGGAAGCCGGCCAAAGTGAGGGAGGAGGAGATAAATACGATCCGGATGTTCCTGCACGAATTCGACCAGGTTCAGGTTGAGGAAGGATTGGAAGTGAGCGACAGGGTTGTGGTAAAACAGGGCATATTGATGAACTATGGAGGGATGGTGGTGGAAATACTTGGGAACCGGGCAAGGGTGATCATCAATAGTTTGGGAATTTCGCTGTCGGCAGTCTTTGAGAAAAGAAACCTGGAGAAAGTAGCTAATAATCAATAAGGTTTTTTTCAACATATTGAAAAAAATCCTCCTTATTTAATGTTTATAAGCGTGCAGAGTGTTACCTTAGATATCCTTTTAAACAGCGGGTACTTATTTTCAACAACTGATTATGAAGATCAATGACAAAATTTATGTAGCCGGGCACACCGGGCTGGTTGGCGGTGCCATAGTGAGGCTGCTTAAACGTAAAGGGTATACCAACATTGTTACCCGTTCTTCATCAGAGCTTGATCTTCGGGATAAGGATGCCGTGGCAGATTTTTTTGAAGAAGAAAAGCCACAATTTGTTTTTCTTGCCGCCGCGAAAGTGGGGGGCATTATGGCCAACCAATCCTATCCGGCAGATTTTATTTTCGACAATCTTGCAATTCAAAATAGTGTAATTCATTCTGCTTACACGAGCGGCGTTGAGAAACTTCTTTTCTTAGGCAGTAGCTGCATTTATCCAAAAAATGCTCCGCAACCTATAAAGGAAGATTACCTGATGACAGGTTTTCTTGAGCCGACAAATGCTCCCTATGCCATTGCAAAGATTGCCGGCATTAATATGTGCCAGGCATATCACCGCCAACACGGCTGCAGGTTCATCAGTGTGATGCCAACCAATCTTTATGGCCCGGGCGACAATTATCATTTACAAAATGCACACGTACTGCCTGCTCTCATTCGAAAATTTCACGAGGCGAAAATAAACGGTCAGAATGTTGTGACTGTTTGGGGCACAGGTAAGCCCCGCCGTGAGTTTTTGCATGTTGATGATGCAGCGATGGCCTGCTATTTCCTTATGCAGAAATATGATGATCCCGAAATCATAAACATTGGTTCCGGGATGGATCATACCATCAGGGAAATGGCGCTGATGATTAAAACGATCACTAACTACAAAGGTTCGCTCATATTCGATGAAAACAAACCGGATGGCACCTTGCGTAAACTGTTAGATGTAGACAAGATACATTCCCTGGGTTGGCAGGCCGCAATAGAACTGGAAGAAGGCCTCGCGCGTACCTATGCGGATTTTGAACGGAATTATTTCCAGTATGTGCAACCCAACGGTTCGAGGATTGCACTTCACGAACATGTGTAGGATAGCCGGTATTATTCACAAATCTTTTCCTGTAACAGAGCTGGAGCAAATGGTGAAAACCATGTGCGATAGTTTAATTCATGGTGGCCCTGATGATGGCGGCGTTGAAGCCATGGGGCAGGAGCATGTGGTATTAGGCAATCGCCGCCTTGCCCTGCAGGATCTCTCCGCGGCCGGTCATCAACCAATGCATTACAGGCAACGTTATTCCATCACGTATAATGGCGAACTATATAACTTTCCCCAACTGAAGCTGGAGTTGGAAAAAACCGGCCACTACTTCAGAAATCATACCGATACAGAGGTTATACTGGCAGCGTTTGCACAATGGAACACCCGCGCCTTTGAAAAGTTCAATGGCATGTTTGCGTTTGCGTTGTGGGATGCAGAGGAACAGCAGCTTTTTCTTGTAAGAGATGCTGCAGGAATGAAACCTTTATATTACAGCACCCAACCGGAAGGTATCTGTTTTGCTTCCGAGATACGTGCGATGAAAACACTTCCTTTCCTGAAAGAGGCAGATCCTGAATGGAAAGTTCACCTGCTGGCCTACGGCCATATCCCTGAGCCCATCACTACATTAAAGGATGTTCGCCCCTTACCCAAAGGCTGCTTTATAAGTTATAATTACGGGAGCAGCACAATGAGCCTGCAATCTTACAAACATTACAGTTATTCAGATTCGGTAACCTCTCCCGCCGAGGTGAGGAGGTGTGTAAGGGAACTCATGGTTGCATCGGTTGACCGGCACCTTATCTCTGATGCGCCGATCGGCGTGTTCCTGAGCGGCGGTTTAGATTCAAGCGTTGTTGCAGCTGCGGCGAGTGCAGCAAAAAAATCTGCAATAAATACCTTCTCACTTTACTTTGAGGAAGAAGAATTTTCCGAGAAGAAATACCAGGACGAAGTTCTGAAAACGATTTCCTGCAACGCATATCAGCACCTGCTTACTGCAAAGGGTTTTAATGAAGATATTTATAAGATCATTGCAGATATGGATATGCCCGGCTGTGATGGTATCAACACATGGTTCATCAGCAAACTTGCCAGGGAATCTGGTGTGAAAGCAGTATTGTCGGGCATTGGGGGCGATGAGCTTTTCGGCGGCTACCCCAGTTTTCAAAGAATGAATCTTGCGCTGAAGCTTCAAAAGTTGCCCGATTCCATTAAGCGTTCGGGAAAATACTCCAATATTAAATCGTTGAGAAGATTGCCCTATCTCTCACTGCCGGGTATTAAAGGACTTTATCTCTTCCTGCGAGGCTACTTCACGCCGGTGGAGATCGCAAAACAATTAGACGCCACTGAACAGGAGATCTGGAATTCCCTCGAGGAGCTTCCGGTGTTTAATAAACTACATATTCAAAATGATCGCAACCTGGCCGGGTGGATGGAGTTCAATCTCTACCTGCAGAATCAATTGTTGCGTGATGCAGACGTAATGGGGATGGCTCATAGCGTTGAAATAAGGGTTCCTTTCTTAGATGATGAATTAGTCGGATATTTGTTGCGCGTGCATCCTGATGTGAAATACGGTGGCAGGTTTAAAAAGCAATTGCTCATAGACAGTTTTCATGACATGATACCCCGGATCGTTTATGACCGGCCGAAGATGGGATTCACTCTGCCCTTCGCTAAATGGCTTTCTCAAAATAAGAATATGATGTCTGCCACAGGTAATAAAATGGCGGATAGAAATAAGGCAGCTTTTCTTTCCGGAAAAATGCACTGGAGCCAATTCTTATTATCGAAGCTCGCGGCTTAACGGAAAATTTTAAAAAGTTTTTGTATGAAAGAACGAATCAGAAAAGTCATCAGCAAAATAACAGGTTTGTACACTTTTGGTGATTTCGTTTATAAAGCAAAGATGCACAGGCAACAGGCTGAGGTAAAAATTCCGAAGGTAGATCTCCTCCCTGAGCACGTTAAGGATGCGGAACTTCTTACAAACCGCGAAGCACTAATTAACCGCATGCCGTCAAATTCTGTTTGTTGCGAAATTGGTGTGAACAAAGGCGATTTCTCACAACTCCTTTTAAATATCTGCAGGCCAAAAAAGTTGCACCTTATTGATGCATGGGGTGATAGCGCCCGCTACCATGACTGTA
>JAEZDA010000096.1 GCA_023433345.1 Bacteroidota bacterium
CGATCTGAACCCCGGGCCGTCTTGATTTTTCGAAATGTACATAATCAATTCTTATTCTGCTTCGCCGGAACATAAATCTGTTGCTTACCCGCTCATTGAAATCTCCTCCTTCATATGAATTTATTCCTTCAGATTGAGCTACCTGAAATTGAGGCTGAATATAGCCGCTGAACCTCAGGTGATCATACTCGTTTAACACCCCTATCAGCCTCTTTCCTGCTGATGTAGTTGTGTCGATCATATCCATGAGGAATTGAGAACGCACCGAATGGCACAGGAATAGTAGTAAAAAAAGAAAAAATATGTTCTTCAGTGGCATTAATTTCAAAATTAGTAAGAATTTGATGTTACCTGAATATTAATAAATCATTACCAATTGCGATATCGCCTGCCCTTAGTGGCCCGATGTTTATTTTTGCGAAAAATATCCCGGTATGTCTTTTAACTCCATCCTCAAAATATTCCTGCCTAAAGACAGGATCTTTTACAGCCTGTTTGAAAAGGTTGCTGAAGAACTTGTAAAAATGGGCGCGAAAGTAAAAGAAGTTGTGAATGAACCAAGCTTCGAAAAAAGGGCGAAACTGATTAAAGAAGCTGAAGATATGGAGCACGCAATGGACGATCTCACTCACAATATCTTTACTGAATTGGGTCGAAACTTTATTACACCTTTCGACCGCGAGGATATTCACCTGCTTGCATCAAGTTTAGATGACATTGCAGATTATATGTACGCCTCCGTTAAAAAGATAAACTTCTACCATGTTGATCCTGACGACATCGGTATTCAAAAGTTTGGTGACCTTATCGAATCCGGAACGGTGCAGGTTCACAAGGCGGTTACAGAATTAAGGAATATGAAAAACATGAGGAAGATCACGGATGCTCTTGTGGCAATTAACAGTATCGAAAATCAGGCTGATGATATTTTCGACATGAGTATTGAAAGACTGTTTGCTTCAGAACCCGATGCAAAAGAAGTGATCAAGAAAAGGGAAATATACCAGGTAATGGAAATCGTTACAGATAAATGTGAAGATGCCGCGAATGTAATTGAAAGCATTATCATTAAATACGCTTAAGGTTTCGACAAATCCTTTCCGATCGTTATGTCTACACTTCTTATCGTTATAATTATTCTTGCCCTGATCTTCGATTATATCAACGGCTTTCATGACGCAGCAAACTCCATTGCAACCGTTGTTTCAACCAAGGTATTAACACCCTTTCAGGCAGTGGTATGGGCCGCCTTTTTTAATTTCATAGCCTTCTTCATTTTTACAGATCATGCTGTTGCAAACACTATAGCAAAAACCGTCAAGTCTGAATTCATAACTCTGCCCGTTATCTTTTCAGGCCTTATCGCGGCTATTGCCTGGAACCTTATTACATGGTGGTATGGTATTCCATCATCTTCCTCACATACCTTGATTGGCGGTTTTGCAGGAGCTGCCATTGCCTTTGCAGTAGACACAAAAGGATTGATCGGACTTTCTCAAATCGTAGAAGATAAGAAGATACTGCAAATAATTCTGTTCATATTTCTCGCACCACTCATCGGTATGATAATATCGATGTTTATAACAATAGTCACTATCAATCCCCGCTTCTGGCTTCGAACGGCAATCATGGCTGTGGCTACTCTTGCCCTCTGGTTTATTTTTCTCCATTTCCAGGGTGTGAAAGTGAAAGAAAATTTGGCAAAGTTCTTTGAAGTTGAGAGCCTTCATAAGGAAGCAAAGAAAGATCCGTCAAAAGAAGCCGCCTACCTCCGCGCCAAAGCAAATTACGATCGGGCTGTGGTACTGAGCAAGGACTATGAAAAACTTGGGGCCGACTCTGTTGCAAGTCGCATTGAGCGCGAAAATCTTCTTGGCGATATCGGTGCTTTTAAGGTAAGAGACGTTATTGCAACAACTTTCAAACTTGAAGGTTTAAGAAAAGCTGCTCAACGAAACCCCGAGCAAAAAATTCACCTCGAAGCCATTTCAGCCAATCTTGAAAAATCAAAACCACACAAAGACCTTTACGGCAAAGTGAGCAATGAACAGCTTACCGATAGCATCGCTAAAACGCTGGACCTTACTCCCGTTGAAAGAGAAAATCTTTTAAGCGAAATCAATAATATCAGCGTATCCGGCGATCTGAGAAAGTCATTAAAGCGGGCAGACAATTTTGGTATCC
Source organism: Bacteroidota bacterium (assembly GCA_023433345.1). Classification (GTDB taxonomy): domain Bacteria; phylum Bacteroidota; class Bacteroidia; order Chitinophagales; family Chitinophagaceae; genus Ferruginibacter. The sequence goes on from JAEZDA010000096.1 coordinate 2,185, forward strand.
GGATCGGGCTTGTGATATTATCGCTTCTCTTCTTCCTCAGCTTTTTCTACGTTGACAAAATGCGACGCCCAAGCGCAGCACGCAAACAAAATATGTTCAAAAAACTTCAGCTCCTTTCTTCAGCGATCTTTAGTATAGGTCACGGTGGGAATGATGCGCAAAAAGTTATGGGCATTATCGCAGCAGCCATGGTGGCCGAAGGAATGCTGAATGATGTAAAATCAATGCCTGACTGGATACCGTTGGCATGTTATTCAGCTATTGCCCTTGGTACGATGAGCGGCGGTTGGAAGATCATTAAAACCATGGGCACAAAGATCACCAAGGTAACACCGCTGGAAGGTGTTGCAGCCGAAACTTCGGGAGCGCTGACACTTTTCGCAACTGAACAAATGGGAATCCCCGTTTCCACAACGCATACTATCACCGGCGCCATCATGGGTGTTGGAGCTACAAAAAGACTTAGCGCTGTAAGGTGGGGAGTAACTATAAACCTTGTTTGGGCGTGGATCATCACCATTCCGGTCAGTGCCATTTTTGCAACAATCGTTTATTTCATCTCTAAACTCTTTCTTTAATACATCCTGCCAGCGACAACTTTGGAGCGGTATTTTTGTTTTCTTTGCAGCATGAAAAAAATACTGGTTACAGGAGGCTGTGGCTATATCGGCTCCCACACCATTGTTGACCTGTTGGAAAATGGCTTCGATGTTATTTCTGTTGATAATAACAGCCGGAGTAATCACAGTATTTTAAAAGGAGTGGAAAAGATCACCGGCGTAAAGGTGAAAAATTATCATGTTGATCTTTGCATCTTTGATGATACACATGCGATATTCCAGGAAAACCCTGACATACAGGGAATAATTCACTTCGCAGCCTACAAAGCAGTGGGCGAATCAGTGCAAAAACCCCTGATGTATTTTGAAAACAACAACAATTCTCTCATTAATATTCTGAAGTGCGCTGAAGAATTCAAAGTACCTTACTTTGTTTTCAGTTCATCCTGCACGGTTTATGGAAATCCGGAGCGTGTACCCGTAACCGAAAGTACGCCTCTTCTGGCCACGCAATCTCCATACGGTTATACAAAACAGATGGGTGAGGAAATGGTGAGATATACGGTTAACAGTGCGGATATAAACTCCGTATTGTTGCGGTATTTCAATCCTGTCGGGGCGCATCCTTCAGGTTATATCGGGGAACTTCCGATCGGAAGCCCTGCAAACCTTGTACCCGCGATCACCCAAACTGCCATAGGGAAACTCCCCGAAATGAAAGTTTTCGGAAACGACTATCCCACTCGTGACGGCAGTTGCGTAAGAGACTATATACATGTTTCTGACATCGCCCATGCACACACTCTCGCGCTTAACTATTTGATCGAACAAAAAAATGAGGGACGCGCAGATGTGTTCAACCTTGGTACAGGAAATGGCTTCACGGTATTTGAAGTGATCAAATCTTTCGAAGAAGTTTCAGGGACGAAACTTAATTATTCTGTGGGTGGAAGACGTGCGGGAGATGTGATTGCTATTTACGCCAATAATGATAAGGCACGCACATTATTAAATTGGCAGTGTAAATACAACCTTACCGATATGATGCGAACTGCATGGGAATGGGAGCTTAAATTAAAAAACGATAAATCCGGCGAAATCAACCACGCTTTAAATTAAGCCGTGTTGTAACTTGCGGGTTCCAAATAAAAATATATGCTGAACGACATTCAGGTAACAGGTAATAAAGACACACGCAGTGGATTTGGTGATGGCATTCTTGAGGCCGCGAGAGAAAACGAAAATATCGTAGCGCTTACCGCAGACCTCGCAGGCTCCCTTAAACTGAATGGTTTTATAAAAGAATTCCCTGAAAGATTTATACAGGTAGGTATCGCCGAGGCAAACATGATGGGAATTGCAGCAGGACTAACGATTGGAGGCAAGATCCCCTTTACCACAACCTTCGCCAATTTTTCTACGGGGCGAGTGTATGATCAGATCCGCCAAAGCATAGCTTATAGCGGAAAGAACGTTAAGATCTGCGCCTCACATGCGGGGCTTACTCTTGGCGAAGATGGTGCCACCCATCAGATACTTGAAGATATCGGAATGATGAAGATGTTGCCAGGTATGACGGTAATCGTTCCTGCTGACTATAACCAAACAAAGGCCGCAACAAAGGCCATCGCTAAAACTAACGGTCCCGTATACCTGCGCTTCGGTCGCCCGGTGTGGCCCATATTCACTAAAGAAGAAGACTTTGTGATCGGCAAGGCCCAGCAACTCTCTAAAGGAAAGGACGTTTCAATTTTTGCATCTGGCCATATGGTTTGGACGGCAATAGAGGCTGCAAGAATTCTTGAAGAAAAAGGAATAAGCGTTGACTTACTCAATATACATACAATAAAGCCCCTGGATGAAGAAGCAATTCTTACATCGATAAGAAAGACCCGATGCGCTGTAACTGCTGAAGAGCACAATATTCTGGGAGGCCTGGGCGAAAGCATTGCCAGGGTTTCCGCTCTTAATCACCCCGTTCCGCTGGAGTTGGTTGGCACAAAAGATACTTTTGGAGAAAGCGGCAAACCATCTGAACTTCTTGTTAAATATGGCCTTGATTCGAACCATATTGTGGCCGCAGCAGAAAAGGTGGTTGCACGCAAAAGCCAATAGTGTAATTTAGCCCGTCATAATAACACTGTATTGAGATATACTTTTCAAGGCAGTAAATATTTAAAACTGCATGGCGGAATTCCCCGACGATAAAGAGATTCTGGAACAATTTAATCATCCTTCCACGAGGGAAAGTGCATTCACCACCCTTATAAAAAAATACCAGGTAAGAACTTACTGGCACATAAGAAGGATCGTTGTTGAGCACGAGGACGCAAATGATGTGATGCAGAATGTATTCATCAAGCTTTGGAATAACCTGGACAAATTCCGGGAAAGCAGCTCCTTATTTACATGGATCTACCGGATCACCACAAATGAATGCATGTCATTTTTGGAGCTACAAAGAAAAAGACAAGCGGCCTCATTGAGCGATCCAGATACCGGCCTGGCAAACAAAGTAATGGCTGATGCCAATTTCGATGGCAAGAAACTGGAATGGAAACTTCAAATGGCAATACAGCAACTGCCTGAAAAACAGAGAGTTATATTTAATCTTAGATATTTTGATGAGCTCACTTATGAACAGATCAGCGAGATTTTGGGCACCAGTGCAGGCGGACTGAAAGCCAATTATTACCACGCCGCGAAAAAAATTGAAGAATTTATTCTGAACAATTAAACCTTTTCCATTTTCCGGAGTCTAAGAGCCAATGAAACGGGTAAATATCATATCTGATGAATTAAAAAACCTTGCCCCGGCACTAATTCCGGCACAAGGGATCCAGGTATTTACCGTTCCCGATGGCTATTTTGAAGAGTTTGCGCTTACGTTTTACCCCGATAATATCCTTAACTCCGTGCCTGCAATGTCGGCACCGGAAGGCTATTTTGATGGTTTCGCCGCCTCTGTGATGTTAAAGATCAAAGCTGGAGAAACGAGCCTTCCGGTGGGTTCTGAACATGATGAACTTCCCCGAGTATTGAAATCGATTTCCCGCGAAATGCCTTATGAAATTCCTCCTGGCTTTATGGGTTCATTTTCCGGGAAGATGTTGAAAAAGGTTCGGCCGCCAAAAGTCGTCTCGCTTTCTTCGGTAAAAAAATCGATGTTCAGGTATGCAGCCGCCGCCGTGGTTACGGGATTGCTTGGCCTTGGTATCTTCAACGGAATGAATGGAAAAGTTGCTGACGTTGAAAGCACCCGGAATGCGATTCTTGCAGATGCAAAGCTGATATTGTCAACTAACAGTTTCGAACAAACGCTGGAATCAATTTCGTCTGACGATATTGTGAGTTATCTGGAAACGACCGGTCAGGATGTGGAGGCGGCAGTGGTTGCCACTGCAGCATCACAAAGCGATCTGCCTGAACCTGTTGAATATTTGCTGGATGATGGCACACTGGAAAAGTTTCTTAATGACCTTAATATTCAAACCTTAAATTAAATGATCATGAAAAAAGTATATACACTTTTGTTTGTGCTCCTTTCAACTGCCACATCTTTGTTTGCACAACCAGGCAGAGAAAGAGGAGATGGAGAAGGCAGACAAAAGATAGAAGCATTATATGTTGCATATATTACGCGCGAACTCAAACTCACTGAAGCCGAAGCCCAAAAATTCTGGCCCATTCATACACAATACGATCAGGATCTCAAGGCTGTAAAAAAAGATGCACCCGAGCTGGACAGGCAACAAAGCATCCTCAACATTAAAAAGAAATATGAAGGACGGTTTACACAGGTTTTGGGCGCTGAACGAACAAATGATTTTTTTAGAAAGGATGCCGAATTCAGAAAACGCCTCATTGAAAGAGTAGCCCAATCAAGAAAAAAGAATATTGGAAGACCAGGAGCAGGCGACTGATGATTTTTGATTTCACTTTATAACAACCCGCACTTCAAAAAGGCGGGTTTTCTTTTTGGCACTATCCTATTCTTAATTACAAGTCTATACGTTCTAAATAAACATAATAATACTTGTATGTTATTTTTTTTCATCTATTTTTGTGGCAGGTGTTTTTCATAGGTTAGCAACGGCCAGCTCTGTCTAGGGCAGGCCTTCTTTTTATGTGACCTTTACAGGCGTTTTAATATCATGGTAAAAAAGAAAGGTCCAGTGCTCCTTCTTACCTCTCTCCCACCACTGCTCCCTCAATTCAAGACTCTTCTTTCCATCAAAATCGTATTTCGCATTCACTCTCCTTTTCATTTGACCAAGTTGAGGCGCCACATCTCCTCCATAGAAAATTATTTGTTCTTCATCCTTAAGCCAGAAGGCGAGGTGATAAGGACAGTGTCCGCCAACTATTTTATACTCCAGCCTGTCCATATCAGGAATTGTACCGGCGTCTGATTCTAAAAAATTTAACTGACCAGAGTTTGAAAGGAAAGAAAAATCCTGCGGATCATATGAAGGCATTCCTTTCTCAAGTGCATAATCCCATTCTTTTTTATGTAGAAAATATTTAGCGTTAACAAAATTAGGCTTACGGCTTCCTTCACTTTCAAGCCCTATTCCTCCTGCATGATCTTTATGCAAATGCGAAAGGATGACATGGGATATGGAAGAAGGTTCGAAGCCACACTTGCGGATATTGTCATGTATCTGAAGCTCGCCATTTGATAATATCTTTCCCAGGCCTGTATCAAAAAGCGATAAATTGTTTCCACTCTTCAAGAGAAAGGGTTGGATCTCCACAAGTAAGCTTCCGGTGGGGCGCTCGTTTAATTCATCATTGCCTTTCTCAAAGGGTACGAATTCTTTGGAAGCATCAATGGTGAAAGCACCTTCACTCAGGGGAAAAATGTTTATCATATTGCTATCGGGGTTTTAACAGAACAACCAATTTAACGCAGAACCATTTGCCTGTCAGAATCAAGTTTAATCAATACAAAGATCAGAATAGTAAATGTAAGCAGTGAGGAACCGCCATAACTCATTAACGGAAGTGTGATGCCAATTACAGGCGCCAGGCCAATTGTCATTCCAATATTGATGGCCACGTGAAAGAAAAGTATGGCGGCCACAGAATATGCATAAACTCTGCTAAATACACTTCGTTGCCTTTCAGCAATGAATATTATTCGTAGTAACATTAAAAGGTAAAGAAGCATTAGCAGGGTTGTGCCCAGGAAGCCAAAGCTTTCTCCCAAAGAGGTGAAAATAAAATCGGTGTGCTGCTCTGGTACGAAATCTCCTTGCGTTTGGGTTCCCTTAAGAAATCCCTTTCCGAGGAATCCGCCGGATCCGATCGCGATCTTTGATTGCTTTACATTATAATTTTCAACCGGCTTCTTTTTCACCGGAACCGTTAGCTCTGCTGTGTCCTCCGGCGTTTCAAAAGGATTGTCTCGGCCAACCATACTGAAGATCCTGTCTGCCTGGTAACCTTGGAAAACATGTTTGAACAAAAAAGGAACAGCAATGCCTACAAAAAGAGTGGATGCAAGCCAGAGGACAAGTATTATATATAATGGTTTTTTATTTCGCCTGATAGTTCTCTTCATCAGAACAATGCAAAGACCTGCAATTATCGTAAGCGCTATTACGAGTGTTTTCGCGGGCAGGAGCAAGGTGACGACAAGTAAAACAGATAGCGATGCACCCAGCAGTGGATAGATCGCCGGTAAGCCTTCGCGGTACATCGGAATTAGAAATGCAAAATACACGAGGGCGAGCCCGGTTTCATTTTGCAGAATAGAAAACACTATTGGCAAAAAAGAAATACCCGCCGCAATCAGTTGCACCCTGGGTTTGGTCATATTAATATCCGGAAGCGAAAGATATTTTGCCAGGGCGAGAGAGGTAAAGATCTTTGCTGTTTCCACCGGTTGAAGATTCATGAAACCCAGCGGTATCCAGCTTTTAGAGCCATTTACAGTTTTACCTACAAGAAACGTGGCCAGCATTAAACCGATACCAATTACATACAACAGGTTTGCCATGGCAGTAAACACCTTACTGTCTGTAAGCAATATAAATACTGCAAGCACTGCACAAAACAAAAGGTAAAAGAATTGCTTGCTGTAATTTTTTTCGAACCCTACAATACCCTGGAAAAAATCATCGCCCGGTTTAAACTCTACAGAGAATATTGAAACAAGCCCGATTGCAACAATGAGTGCATACAACCAGATCAACCACCAGTCGATTCCTTTCGATATGCCAACCTTTCCACTCATTGGTCTTCTGTATTTTTAAGAGTGTCTGAAAAATTCTTCCTCGTATCGGGCAAGATAGCTTCAGGCCTCTTAATGCTGGTATCGGAGGCCGGCTTCTTATTTTTACCTTCCGCTTTCAATTTGTCTAACCCTTCGGTTTCATCTTCTTCTTCCAGGCCAATGGTGTCGCGGGCTATTTTAATGTAGCCTTTTGCAATTAAGTATGCTGAATCTCTTCTATGCATTGTTGAATCATGCGTTCGCAATGCCTGAACCAGTCGCGGAGGTATAAGGTTCATTTTGCTGATCGTTTCAACCAATGCCTTTCTATCCTTTCCTTCAATGCTATCCTTGAGATATTTCTCGATCATCAGGCTGGCAATCGGAGCGGCAGAGGTGGCTCCAAAACCGGCATTCTCGCATATAACGGCAATGGCTATACGCGGATTTCTTCTTGGTGCAAAGGCTGAGAAAAAGGCATGGTCTTTTTGCTTTACACCCCTGTAAGAGTTTTCTACTGTTCCTGTTTTACCGCAAACCTCGATGCCGGGAACCTTCGCCCGGCGACCTGTACCGCTCTCCATCACACCCTGCATTCCATCATGAACTGCTTCAAAAATACTGTCGGGAATATCTACTGCTGTATGTCTCTCTTTAAAATTAGTGAGCAGGCCAAACTTATCTCCTCCTTCTATCGAATCAACAACATGAGGAGTGATATACCAGCCCTTATTTGCAAGGTAGGCCATCTCATTAGCAACCTGCAGTGGCGTTGTTTCTACTTCTCCCTGACCAATACTTACAGATCGAAAGGTGCAAAAGTTCCACCTGCCATCTCCATAAATTTTATTGTATGTAGCAGCTGTGGGAATTTTTCCTGCTTTCTCAGATGGAAGATCAACACCAAGCTTTTTTCCCAATCCGAACGCGTTCATATATTTAGCCCAATGGTTTAAGCTGCTGTCAACTCCCGGGTATATTGGGTTATTGATCACCCTTTGCATAACATGAGCGAAGTATGTATTGCAGGAATGAGTGATCGCACCTTTCAGCGCCCACACGCCAGGATCAAGACAGCGCATCGGTTTGCCGCACCCATAAAATGCGCCGCTGCAACTAAAGGTAGTGGAAGCACTCACCACCCCCTCAGCCAACCCCACAAGACCCTGAAGGGTTTTAAAAGTGGAACCCGGAGCGTAATAGGCTCCGATGGTGCGGTTAAGAAACGGGATGCGGGGATCAAGCAGCAGTTCTACATAATGCTTTTTTCTTTCGGCGCCCGTTAACAGCCTCGGCTTATAAGTAGGGCTACTTACCATGGCGAGTATGCCTCCGGTTTGCGGATCGATCGCTACAATTGCGCCCACCTTGTTCTCCATCAGCTTCTCCCCAAGTTCCTGCAACTCGATATCCAGGCTCGTATACAGATCACTTCCCGCAACAGCAAGGGTATCATACAAACCATTTTCCAGCCGTCCCGTGATACGATTCTTGTTATCCCTTTTGAGATATTCTATTCCGCGCTGACCCATCAACACTTTTTCATAAGATATTTCAAGCCCGGTTTTTCCAGCATAATCACCAGAAACGTAACCCTCTCCCGGGCGCTTCTTCAAAAAATTTGTATCCACTTCACTCAGGTAACCGAGAATGTTGCCGCCTGCATCATAGGGATAATCGCGAACAGGCCTCTCCTGCAAATAATATCCCGGCGCAAATTTGTACATGTTCTCGTTGATCTTCGCCATTTTTTCCTCGCTGAGCAGAGATTCAAAAACCGAGGGCCGGTAACTCCGGTTTTTTATGATCGCGGTAATGATCCGCTTTCTGAATTCGGCGGTGTCTATACCGAGAATATTGCACAGAAGGGATGTATCTGTACCGCGGATCTTCGAAGGCACCACCATCAGGTCGTGTATGATACTGTTTTGAAGGATCACTTTACCCTTCCGGTCAAAAACAAGACCTCTGTCAGGATAAACAACTTTTCTGAACGTGCCCTGATCGTCTGCAAGTACCTTGTATTTTGAAGACACCACCTGCAAAGCAAAAAGACGGATGATAACAACCAGTACGGCAAAAATGAAAATTAAGCGGATAACATTCTTTCTTGACTGGTTGAAGGCAGACACAGAGACCGGATATTTTGGATGGCTTAAATGGTGTTAGTCCTGAACCTTTGTTTCCTGGGGAAAATCAGTTCGATGATCAAAATTAAGACTAAAGTAACTGCTGTAGATAATAATGTCTTAATCAGAAAATACCAGATGTTTCCAAACTGCCAGGCTTCGAGAAAGAACACGCATACATTATGAAAAAATGCAAGAACACCCGCGAAAACCATGTAAGGAACAATGCCGCCCAAACTTTGTATAGATGGTGCATGGTAATTTGTTTCAGCACCTTCCTGCGGAATAAGCAGGTTGATAAGGAATGGCCTTATGTAAGCGATGAGTACACAAGCAGAGGCATGAAAGCCGGGTTGATTGCGAAAACTATCTAAAGTAAAACCCACTGCAAAACCGATGATCATCAGCAAAGAGCGATTGATATTGAAAGGAAGCCAGAGAAGAAATACAAAATATAAATAAGGAGTGACCATCTGGTGCAGGTTCACATTATCCAGAACGAACACCTGCACCAGCATGAACAGCGAAAACCGTAAAAAATTTCTCAGCACTGATGGCATCTATGGTTGTTTAAGTGCTTTTTCTAATAAGCTGTTAATATCGCCGGCACGAAAATTTTCAATTACATAACCAAATTGAATTTGATTAAAATCTGCGGCGGTTCGCATTTTTATTTTCAGGTATCCTGATCCTGCCTCTACGCTCGCGGACTCCACCCGCCCGAGAAGGAGGCCTTTTGGAAAAGTAGTGCTGAAGCCGCTTGTAATGATACTGTCGCCCTTCGAGATCTTCACGCTTTTCGGAATACCCGAAAGTTGCGCAATATTTGGCACCTCTCCATCCCAGCTCACCGTTCCTGTTTCCCCTGTTTTTAGAAGTTTACCGCTGATCTTACTGTCTTTATGCAGCATACTCATCACTACTGCAAAATCATCACTAAGGTCTGTTATTATGCCGATCACTGACCCGGTTTCACTGATCACGCCCATTCCTTCCCGGAACCCATCGCTTCTTCCCTTGGAAAGAACGAGAAAGTTATTTGGAAGATTGACCGAGTTGGCAACCACTTTTGCCGTTTGGAAATTCAAACGTTTGAATGGTAAAAGGGAATCAACACGAATGGAATCTATTGCGCTTCGGTTTACCGAGTCAGGAATATTGTAATTTTCTCTCAACTTGTTGTACAATCTTTCATTGGCGAGAAGCAGGGAGTCGTTCGTTCTTTTCAGATGAAAGTAATACTCAATGCTGTTGTACCTTTCATTGATTTTGCCTGTTAGCTGGTTTGCTGTTTCTCCAAAGGCCGCCTGGTGATACCTGCTGTAGCTAACGATGAAATAAAGGCAGGTTACCTGCAGCACGATGAACAGGAGGAAGTTGAAATAGCGGCGGATGAAAAGGAAAATATTGCGCAACTAAGGATCGATTTTTATGCAATACGAAAAAACGAATTACCGCATTACAAAGGGATACCTGTCGTAGTTCTTAAGGGCGATGCCTGTGCCGCGAACCACACTTTTTAGCGGATCGTCTGCCACATGAACCGGCAACTTAATTTTTGCGGTCAATCTTTTGTCGAGCCCGCGCAACAAGGCACCACCGCCGGTGATATATAAACCACGGCGGTAAATATCTGCCGCGAGTTCCGGTGGTGTGGTTTCAAGTGCTTTTAAGATCGCTTCTTCAATTTTGAAAATGCTCTTATCCAGCGCTTCAGCAACTTCCTGATAACTAACCATAACCTGCTTCGGAATACCTGTCACAAGGTCGCGACCATTTACAGGAATATCATCAGGAGGATTATCGAGATCTTTCAAAGCCGCGCCAACCTGAATTTTAATTTGCTCTGCAGTGCGCTCGCCTATGAGAAGAGAATGATAACGACGCAGGGCTTCCATAATGTCTGCCGTAAATTCGTCGCCCGCAATTCTTATACTTTGGTCGCAAACAATACCTGCAAGAGCAATAACAGTTATACCGGTAGTTCCTCCGCCGATATCAATGATCATATTACCTACCGGCTCTTCCACATCGATCCCTATACCGAGAGCGGCGGCCATGGGTTCATGAATGAGGTAAACTTCCTTGGCACCTGCCTGTTCCGCACTGTCTCTTACGGCCCGCTTTTCCACTTCTGTGATACTGCTTGGTATACAGATCATCATTCTCCAACTGGGCGCAAAAAGGGGTTTTTTGGGAAAGATCATTTTGATCATTTCCCTGATCATCAATTCTGCTGCATTGAAATCTGCGATCACGCCATCTCTTAACGGACGTACCGTTCTGATGCTTTCATGGGTCTTCTCGTGCATCATCAAAGCCTTCTTACCAACGGCAAGCAAATTCTTCGGGTTGTTCCTGTCTAATGCCACGATGGACGGTTCGTTTACCACCACTTCATCATTGTGAATGATAAGGGTGTTTGCCGTACCAAGATCCATGGCAATTTCCTGCGTTAAAAAATTAAAGATTCCCATAGTGCGTGCAGCTTCCTTGCGGTTGAATTGAATGCCTGCAAAGTTGCTGTAAAATATTTGATTTTACAATGGTCGCAAGCTTATTTATAAGTATCCTGAAAATGAGTGGCAACGCCGTATGCAGCATGGATGCTGTAACCGCAAGGGTTGCTAATTTATTTAGTTGTTGAAACTTTGTTAAAAAAAACAGAAAACGTAGTTTATGCCTTACCGTTAGTTGCATTTTCTTTCCTGAATTCATAACCGATATCCGGTCTGAAATACATTCCTTCAAAATGCAATTGTTCTAATGCGTAAACGGATTGTTCAACGGCTTCGGTGATATTGGCTCCGAATGAGGTCATGGCAAGAACGCGCCCGCCATTTGTCACTATCTGATCTCCATTGAGCTTTGTTCCCGAATGAAAAAGGATAGAACCCTCAAGAGCCGGGTTTTCCAAACCGTGGATAGGAATATCCTTTTCATAATTACCAGGGTAACCACCGCTTACGGCTACAACTGTGGCTGCACATAGGTTTTCAACCTCAAGGGAGATTCCTGTAAGTGATCCTTTACCGGCGGCAAGGAGCAATTCCGCCAGGTCGTTTTTAATTCTCGGCAACACAACTTCGGTTTCCGGATCTCCCATGCGACAATTATACTCGATGACCATCGGGTTTCCATCGTCCACCATCAATCCAAAAAAAATGAAGCCGGTATAATCCAATTCCTCTGATTGCAAACCAAGAAGTGTTGGCTCAATTATTTCTTCAACAACGCGTTTCTTAAGTGTTTCGGTAAAAAGCGGAACAGGGCTAACGGCTCCCATGCCTCCTGTATTCAGGCCCGTATCTCCCAGACCAACCCTTTTATAATCTTTTGCTTCCGGGAGCAATAAATAGTTTTTACCGTCAGTAAGTATAAAAACGCTCATTTCAACTCCGCGGAGAAAAGCTTCGATCACCACCTTATCTCCGGCCTTTCCAAATTTTGAATGAAGCAACATCAGTTCAAACTCTGCCAGGGCTTCCATATGGCTGTTACAGATAAGAACACCTTTACCCGCCGCCAATCCGTCTGCTTTCAGTACAACCGGTAATGGTTGCTGCCGGATATAATCACAACCTTCCTTAAACGTGGCGGATGTAAATTCTTTGTAAGATGCAGTTGGTATCGAATGCCTTTGCATAAAATCTTTTGCAAAAGCCTTGCTTCCCTCAAGTTGCGAAGCTTCCTTAGAAGGACCTATCACCAGAATATTTTTCAAACGAGGGTTCAGCCTGAAGTGATCCCTGATGCCTTTTACAAGTGGCTCCTCAGGCCCTACCACCACCATTTCCACATTATTGTTCTGCGCTGCTTCTGCAATAGAGTTAAAATCTGTTATGCTGAAAGGCAAATTGGTTCCCAGGCTTGCCGTGCCCGCATTACCCGGCACAATGAACAGATGATCGCACAGTTTGCTTTGCCTGAGCTTCCATGCCATTGTATGTTCGCGCCCGCCCCCGCCGATCAACATTATGTTCATGAGTCTTTTTTGAATATTGGTATATGCTGGGCGAAAATAATCAGATGAATGATATGAACGCGTTTTAATGTGTGCAATGGCTACCGAAAAAATAATGATCCCGCATCCATATTTGTATTTTGCTTATTTTTCGGGAATATTTTTAAAACTAACTGCAAAAAATTAATATATGGCTGAGAAAACATCCGGCACCGGTCACCCCAAAGGACTGTACGTTTTATTTTTTACAGAGATGTGGGAGCGATTCAGTTATTATGGAATGCGTGCGATCCTGGTTCTGTTCATGACGAAGATGCTCATGTTTGACACAGAACTCGCATCGGGCATTTATGGAAATTTCACAGCCGTTGTTTATCTCACTCCATTAATAGGAGGCTTCATTGCAGACAGGTATTGGGGCAACCGCAAATCTATCTTCTGGGGCGGTGTGTTAATGGCGATCGGCCAATTTACACTCTTCTTCTGCGCAAGCCTGGTAAAAACAAATATGCAAATGGCCCTTACATTTTTTGTGATAGGGCTTGTAGCGTTGGTTTTAGGCAATGGCCTGTTTAAACCAAATATCTCCACAATGGTAAATCAACTTTATGCCAAAGGAGACAAAAGAGTTGATGCGGCCTTTTCCATTTTCTATATGGGTATTAACCTCGGCGCATTCTTTTCGCCACTGATCTGCGGTGCACTCGCTGAAAAAGTTGATTACAAATGGGGCTTTTTTGCAGCCGGGGTGGGAATGGTGCTCGGCATCATCATGTTCCAGATGCTGAAAAACAAATACATCGTAACCGCTGCCGGCGAACCTATAGGTGTAACGCCCACGGCGAAAGAAACGGTGGTTGATGTTACTGCAACCGAAGCTGTAGAAACACCTGTGGCCAGGAAAGCAGAGTTTACTCCGCAACGAATCGGCTTGTGGGCTGTTATTTATGCAGGCCTGTGGTTGTTGTTTATGTTTGTTGTTGGCTTTAACTGGATAAGCACACTCGTTTTTTCTACCTCCATCGCCGCAGCAGGATTTATCATTTCAGACCCTAACCTTACTAAAATTGAACGCGACCGCGTTATTGTTATTTATATCGCAGCCTTTTTTGTGATCTTCTTCTGGAGCGCCTTTGAACAGGCCGGCGCATCACTCACCATCTTCGCCGATAAAAATACAGACAGGTTCATATTCGGATGGGAAATGCCAGCAAGCTGGTTCCAGTCAATCAACCCGCTTGCAATCATTTTATTCGCACCACTTTTTGCCAGCATCTGGACCTCACTCGGAAAGAAGGACCGTGAACCCGCTTCTCCCGTGAAGCAGGCCCTTGGTCTGTTTTTGCTTTCACTCGGCTTCCTGATCATCGCAATGGGAGTAAAAGGCGTTGATGCAACAACAAAAATTTCGATGTTCTGGCTGATAGGAATGTACGTGGTTCATACTTGGGGCGAACTTTGTTTATCACCTATAGGACTGTCAATGGTGGCACGCCTCGCACCGGTTCGCCTCGCATCTTTGCTGATGGGCGTATGGTTTCTCGCAAACGCCATGGCAAATGATTTTGCCGGAATGTTGAGTAAATTATTTCCTGAGGATGGAAAGGTTACAAGTCTCTTCGGTATTCAGATCGACAGCCTTTATTCATTCTTCTTAATCTTCGTTGTCTTTGCCGGAGTTGCATCAATAGTGCTTTTCCTGATAAGCAAAAAATTGCTGAAGATGATGCACGGGCTCAGGTAATTAATTTTAAAAATTATTCGTGGCAACGGAAACGTTGCCATTTTTTTAATAAACCGATTTATAAAAATGAACAGTACAGATCAATCACGTAAACATCCCAAAGCCCTTCCCTTTTTATTCTTTTCAGAAATGTGGGAAAGATTCGGTTACTACCTGATGATCGGAATTTTCCTGCTTTACCTGAAACATGTGGAGCAGGGATTTGCGATGACGAACACCGAAGCATCTGACCTCTACGGAACTTTTATCGCCCTTGTTTTTCTTACACCATTCATTGGCGGACTTCTCGCTGATCGTTATTTTGGATACCGGAAATCAATCATTGCAGGCGGACTAATGATGGGAATAGGTTATTGCCTCATGGCGGTTCATAGCCTGCCGATGCTTTATGTTTCCATGACCCTTGTGATACTTGGAAATGGTTTTTTTAAACCGAACATCTCAACATTGCTCGGCAATCTATATTCTACACCCCAATTTCAGGCCCGTAAAGATGAAGGCTATAACATCTTTTACATGGGCATCAACATAGGCGCCTTTATTTGCAACTTCTTCAGTGCCGCCATTATTATTTTGTGGGGATACAAGTATGCTTTTGTTGCAGCCGGTATAGGAATGTTCATCGGCGTAATAATTTTTCTGGCAGGAACACGCCATTATAAAGAAGCAGACGTGAGGAAGGCAATGACAAAGGAAGACATGCCTTTCCTTCGTATCGTAATGACGATCCTCGTTCCATCTGTGGTAGCCGGAATTTTAGGCTGGATCATTCCCGGCTCTATTTTCGGGTCAGACAGTAATGACGCATTCATCTTTGCCTGTATCCCTGTTATCTATTTTTACGGTTCGCTTTATTTCCGCGCGGAAAAAGAAGATAAACGCCCGATCGCCGCACTTCTTGCAATTTTCGCAGCAGTGATCATGTTCTGGGCTGTGTTCAAGCAAAACGGAACAGCCCTTACAATTTGGGCCGAAAGTTATACTGACAGGCAGGTATCCGGCGTGGCCGGGGATGTATTCAACGGACTTTATCTTGCCGAACAGGTTCCATATAAAAAAGACAGTGTAGAAGTTTATGACTCACAGTTCAGGCTGCAAAAAGTTGACGGCTCTGTGCAGAAAGAACTAAACTACCCTCCGTATTTTAAAAATGTTGCACCTGAGGATCTTCCCGCCGAAGGCAGTTCAGCATCGCTTTGGGCCACTCCGCTAAGCCAAAGTATCAATCCGTTCTGGGTGATATTTTTAACACCCATTGTAGTTGCCTTCTTTGCATGGATGCGAAAAAGGAACAGGGAACCATCAACACCAACCAAAATAGCGCTGGGACTTTTCATTTCCGCATTGTCTGTGTTGGTGATGGTAGCAGCAGTTTACGCATCAAAGAATGGTGCGGAAAAAGCGAGCGCATTATGGCTTGTTTCTACTTATGGAGTGATAACTATTGGCGAATTACTTCTTAGCCCGATGGGGCTCTCACTCGTTTCAAAGTTAAGCCCGGTAAGAATTACAGCCCTGATGATGGGCGGCTGGTTTCTTTCTACATCAATCGGGAATAAGCTGTCTGGCGTGCTCGCATCACTATGGGACGGTTATGAAAACAAAGCAAATTTCTTCTGGGTGAATTTTGGCTTAATGATGGTGGCAACTCTCATCATGTTTGGGATGTTGAAGTGGTTGAACCGCATCATGAAGGAGAAGGGAATTAAATAGGTTGAAGGGCCTGGTGGATTTATTTATGGCCGGCAGGCGGCAAAACCGGTTGGCTGCAATTTGATCCTGCCTTGCACCCTGCACCCTGCACCTTGTTCCCTATGCCTTGTAACCTGCACCTTACGCCCGGTTCCTCTGCTTGACGAGTGGTAAGCGTTTTCCATAAGTAAGTTGCCTCCATATCCATTCCAGGGGGCCATAATTGAAATATTGCAGCCAAATGTGGCTAATGGCAAGCAGGAAAATGTACACCGCAAAACTTATTGCCACTGAGGTTGCAAGGCTCACCTTAGCGCCCCATCCAAAGCCAATGCCGTAAAAGATCATCACTGCTAAAAGCGTTTGTGCGATGTAGTTAGTAAGGGCCATTCGCCCCGGGGCGATGAAAATATTCAACCGGCGGCGGCTACGTTCGTTCATATACCAAACGCAAACCGTAGCCGTATATGCAAGGCTGAGCGG
>JAEZDA010000094.1 GCA_023433345.1 Bacteroidota bacterium
ATTTTTTGTGCGAATGATGCCATGGTGTAGTCTGTAGTCGGTAGTCTGTAGTCGGTAGTCGGTAGTCATAGTCATAGTCATGGGTCGGTTTACAACTCTTTAATCCGTCTCGAATTTCACATCCCCAATCTCACATCTCAAATCTCACATCTCACCTCTCACATCTCACATCTCACATGAAATCTTATTCTATAAATTCATAATTTGCGCCAATTAAACCAAGCCTAATATGAAATTTGTCACATTGCTGATAGCTGGAGTTTTATTCAGCCTTGCAAGTATTGCACAATCTACTACATCAACACTCACTATTTTTTCCGAAGACGGGCAGAAATTTTTCCTTCATCTGAATGGTGAACAGCAAAATAATCAAGCTCAAACGAACATTCGCGTGGAAGATCTTTCGCAGGCATATTACAGTTGCAAGATCGCCTTTGAAGACGGATCGATCGCAGAGATCAATAAATCGAATCTTGTTGTGCAGGACATGGATGGAATTCACCAGGATGTTGTGTACAGGATAAAGACCGACAAAAATAATGGCAAACGCACCCTGAAGTTTTTCAGTGCTGAGCCAGCCAAGCCTGATTATATCCCGGCAAACAATGTGACGGTGTACCGTTATGGAAATCCTGTGCCTACGCGCGGCGGACAAACCGTTGTAACTACCACAACCACCACTTCGCCAGGAGCCAATCTGAACATGAATGTGGGCGGAATTGGGGTTAATGTAAACGTCACAGACATGGGAATCACTGAACAAACCACGACAACCACCACCGTTTCTTCTAATGAAACCTACAGTACGCCTACACGAAATACGCCTAATCGCTGGGGAGATTGCAGCTATGCGAATTCCATGAATTCAGGGGATTTTTCTGCTGCCCTTGCCACGATAAAAAACACCTCCTTTGATGAAACCAAGTTGTCAACTGCAAAACAGATCCTTTCTTCAAATTGCCTGAAGGCTGACCAGGTGGTTCAGATATGCAACCTGTTTGGCTTCGATGAATCCAAACTTGATTTTGCAAAGTACGCTTACACGCATACTATCGATCGGTCCAACTATTTTAAGGTAACTAACGTGTTCAGTTTTTCTTCAAGTAAGGAAGAACTGAATAACTATATAATGAGCGTGAAGTAAAAAGCCAGCTTTTTATCTCACTTATTATTCTCTTGCAGCGTCAATTTTTTGGCGCTGCATTTTTTTTTTGAATATTTCTTTTAGCAGAGAGGAGCCAAATCCCGTTGTTTAACGGGGTGGTCAAATTAAATATATTTATAACTTTAACGCATTACTTAATAAAATTTTTTTTGATATGGCATTTAAACTTTTGAAAGGATTTGCCGCGATTTTCGGCGCCGTATTCATTTTTGCGAGTTGCAAGAAAGACGATAATACTGATCCATGCAGGGTTTATACAGCGGTGGCAGCCACAGGCAGCCTGGTTAAAACAGATTCAACCTTTTCCTTCACAACACGGGGCGGAGGGAAAATATCAATCGATGAAAAATTTGTTGTAGTGATCAGACACGATGATTATCCAAATTTTAAATTAGAGTTTTGGGGAGGGGGAACAACAGATATTGAAGGAGGGCAACACGAGAACCTTAACGGCAAGCACATTAAGGACCGCCTGGATAGTACAACGCGTACCATCGTTTTCCCTGATGGCGCAAAGATCACCATGATCGCCGATCGCTTTGGAAGTTCATTTAACACAATATCTATTTACGACAGTGGTCAGAGCCATACTATTAAACCTTTGTGCAGGGTGTTAGTGCACAGTTCAACGGATTCGTTGACGGCGGTTCAGCGTGATGACGCTGAAGCAGACGGGGAGGCGGGAACCTTTACTATTTTCCCCGACGGATTAAAATTTGAGAATATCTATACCGAACCTGCGCCCGGAAACAGAACATTGAATCAGTATTTGCTTGGAGAATTGTTCCTCAGTAATCCGACCAATGTACATGATTACTTTGATGATCCGCGATGGGGCCATACTTAGTTGTTACCATTAATTTCAAGGTATGAAGGGAATGATCAGCAAAGGGTTGTTCCTTTTTTTCGTTCAGCCGTGTGAGGGATAGTACCGGATGCCCGGCCAAAGGCAGGCAGCAGGGGATAGCCCGACCCCGACCCCGCAAGTGCGGGCGTCGGGGGCACACCCGAAAGACCGGTGTAAAAAGGATAGGAAAGTGGTAAAATAAATCGTGAAAATTACCCGGGTAAAAAGGAAAAGGACAGTTATTTATACAAAATAGTATAAATAGAATCGTACCTTTGCGGCATGAAAGCAGACGTATATCACCCCGAGAAAAGCGTGGTGGATGAGATGGACTTTATCGAGCAGACCGTACAGAATGAATACAAATATGGTTTCGTAACTGATATTGAGGCAGACGAGGCGCCAAAAGGCTTGTCGGAAGACACTATTCGCTTTATTTCCGCCAAAAAGAACGAGCCTGAATGGATGCTGGAATGGCGGCTGAAAGCTTACCGGCAATGGTTGAAAATGGAAGAACCCAACTGGGCCAATATTTCCTACCCTAAAATTGATTATCAAGACGTTATATATTATTCTGCTCCCAAACAGAAAGTAGCGCCGGGAAGTTTGGATGAAATTGACCCTGAGCTTCGGAAAACATTCGACAAGCTGGGAATTTCTCTTGATGAGCAAAAAAGACTCACAGGTGTTGCGGTGGATGCGGTGATCGACAGTGTTTCCATAGGCACGACTTTCAAAAAGCAACTTGGGGAACTGGGTATTATTTTCTGCTCAATGAGTGAAGCTATCCAGGAACATCCGGAGCTTATAAAAAAATACCTGAGTTCGGTGGTGCCTGTGACGGATAACTTTTTCGCCGCGCTCAACGCTGCCGTTTTCAGTGATGGCTCTTTCTGCTACATTCCTAAAGGCACGCGCTGCCCAATGGAATTGTCCACCTACTTCCGGATCAATGCCGAGAATACCGGGCAGTTTGAACGCACATTGATTGTGGCGGAAGAAGGAAGTTATGTAAGTTATCTGGAAGGTTGCACGGCGCCGATGCGCGATGAAAACCAGTTGCATGCTGCGGTTGTTGAAATTGTTGCGATGGATAATGCAGAGGTGAAATATTCCACTGTTCAAAACTGGTATCCGGGTGATAAAGATGGCAGGGGCGGTATTTACAACTTCGTGACCAAACGCGGAATTTGTAAAGGCCATCATTCAAAAATTTCGTGGACGCAGGTTGATACCGGTTCATCGATCACCTGGAAATACCCGAGTGTGATCTTAAAAGGTGATCATAGCGTTGGTGAATTTTATTCTGTTGCGGTAACAAACAATCATCAGCAGGCCGATACCGGCACGAAGATGATGCACCTTGGCAAAAACACCAAGAGCCGTATTGTGAGTAAAGGCATTTCTGCCGGCTACAGCAATAACAGCTATCGTGGACTTGTACATGTAAACAAGAATGCAGAGAATGCGCGGAATTTTTCGCAGTGCGATTCAATGCTTTTAGGAAATAAATGCGGGGCGCATACATTTCCTTATATAGAAGTGAAGAACAATTCTTCCGTGGTGGAACATGAAGCGACCACTTCGAAGATCGGTGAAGACCAGTTGTTTTATTGCAACCAGCGCGGCATAGATACTGAAACCGCAGTTGCACTTATCATCAATGGTTTTGCACGTGAAGTGATGAACCAGTTGCCGATGGAATTTGCTGTGGAAGCAAGGAAGTTACTTGCGATCAGTTTGGAAGGAAGCGTAGGATAGAAATTGAAAAATTAAAAAAGTAAAAATTCAAAAAATAAATAAATGCTGTCGATAAAGAACCTGCATGCAGGAATTGAAGGAAAGAAAATTTTAAAAGGAATTAATCTTGAAATAAAACCCGGAGAGGTGCATGCCATCATGGGTCCGAACGGGTCGGGAAAAAGTACGCTTGCTTCAGTGTTGGCTGGCCGTGCGGAATATGAAGTGCTGGAAGGGAGCGTAACATTTAATGGAAAAGATCTTTTGGAATTCTCTCCGGAAGCGCGTGCCGGTGAGGGATTGTTCCTCGCTTTTCAATACCCGGTTGAAATTCCGGGATTGAGCACAACCAACTTTATAAAAACTGCGGTGAATGAAGTGCGCAAGTACCGCGGGCAGGAGGAACTGGATGCGGTGAATTTTTTGAAGCTGATGAAAGAGAAGATGAAGATGATGGAGATGGATCAAAGCCTTTTGAGCCGTCCGCTCAACGAAGGTTTTTCCGGCGGTGAGAAGAAAAGGAATGAGATATTCCAGATGGCGATGCTGGAGCCGAAACTTGCCGTGCTTGATGAAACCGATTCAGGGTTGGATATTGATGCGATCCGTATCGTATCTGACGGCGTGAATAAATTACGCAGCAACGACAATGCGGTTTTGGCGATCACGCACTACCAGCGTTTGTTAGATTATATCGTTCCTGATTTTGTGCACGTGTTGTACAATGGGCGAATTGTAAAATCCGGTCCGAAAGAACTTGCTCTTGAACTGGAAGAACGCGGTTACGATTTTATTAAGAATGAAATGGGCGAAGAAGCAACTGCTTAAGCCTGTAAACCTGAAGAAATGAATATTGAACTTATAAAGGAAAGACTGGAATCGCTGGATGCAAATACCCCGGACACGCTCTCTGAAGTGAGAAAGAAAGGGCTTGAGGTTTTTGAAAGCAAGGGAATTCCGTCCACAAGAAACGAAGAATGGAAGTATACGCGGGTTGGAAGTTTGTTTAATACAGATTTTTCTCTTGGCGATGCGGAATCGGATGCGCCGGATTTTTCATCACACTATTTACCGGGTCATGAAAATGCAAATGTGTGGGTGTTTTTAAACGGAAAGTTTTCTCCGGCTCAGAGTCGTTTTCTTTCAAGAGATCTGGAAGTATTATCGCTTGATGAGGCTTCAGAAAAATATGCAGAGCTGATAAAGCCGAATCTTGGTCATAGTAATGCGTATTTGCAGGATGGTATCAATGCAATGAACACTGCGCTGATCAATGGAGGTGTGTTCGTTCTTGCACCAAAAGGTAAAATAGTTGATGCGCCTGTGTATGTGTATCATATCACCGACGGCAGGGCAAATAACATGCTCAGCCAGCCCCGCAGCTTCGTATATCTTCAGCAGGCATCGCAATTACAGATGATCGAAACTTATATTTCCGCCGGAAATATGGAAAGCCTCACCAACCAGGTGTTGGAAGTTGTTGTGGAGCAGGATGCCGTGTTTGATTATCTGAAACTTCAGAATGATGCATCGCATGCGAGCCAGGTGAATACCACGCACATCAGGCAGGTAGGGAAAAGCCTTGTACATACGGTAGCGGTATCATTAAATGGAAAGCTCGTTCGCAACAATACCAACATTTTGATGGAGTCGGCGAATTGTGAAGCGCATCTATATGGTTTATATATCCAGGATGGCAGTTGTCATGTAGACAATCATACTGTGGTTGATAACAAGCAACCAAATTGTTTCAGCAACCAGTTGTACAAAGGTGTTTTGAAAGATGAGGCAGTGGGTGTTTTCAACGGAAAAATATTTGTTCGCCCGATCGCTCAGAAAACAAATGCCTTCCAGTCGAACAAGAATATTCTCTTATCTGATAAGGCCTCGATAAATACAAAACCTCAGCTTGAAATTTTTGCTGATGATGTAAAGTGTTCACATGGATGCACCATCGGGAAAATTGATGAGGAAGGATTGTTTTACTTGCAGTCGCGCGGAATTCCTGAAGAGACTGCTAAGTCGCTGGTGTTGCACAGTTTCACTATGGACGTACTTGCAGAAATAAAAATTGAGGCGATAAGAAATTATATTGATGAACTGATCAGTGAAAAACTGAATTTGATATAGATGGAATCAATGGCTACGATATCGAAGGCGTGGGATGTGGATCAGGTTCGCAGCCAGTTCCCGATACTTAGCCGCAAGGTGAAGGGAAAGGAACTTGTTTATCTTGACAATGCGGCTACAACGCAGAAACCCCTTCAGGTAATTGAAGCGCTCACAGGATATTATTCAGGTTACAACGCGAACATTCATCGTGGAATACACACGCTTGCCGAAGAAGCAACTGCAGCCTTTGAGCGTACCCGTGATACGGTTCGATCATTCATCAACGCAGAATCGCGGGAAGAAGTAATTTTTACTTCGGGCACTACGCAGGGAATAAATTTGGTGGCTTCGAGTTGGGGCAGGAAGCATGTGCAGCAGGGCGATGAAGTGCTCATTTCTGCACTTGAGCATCATTCTAACATTGTTCCATGGCAAATGCTGTGTGAGGAAAAAGGGGCGAACCTGAAAGTGATACCGGTGACCGATGAGGGCGACATCAATCTCGAAGAATTTAAAAAACTTCTTTCTGTAAAAACAAAGATCGTTGCTATCAACCATGCATCGAATGCATTAGGAACTATCAACCCAATCAAGTTTGTGATTGATGAAGCCAAGCGTGTTGGCGCTGCGGTGTTGATCGATGGGGCGCAATCGGCAGCACATCTTGATATCGATGTACAATATCTTGGAATGGATTTCTTCGTTTTTTCTGCGCACAAAATGTACGGACCAACAGGTGTTGGCGTTTTGTACGGAAAAAAGGAAGTGTTGAACGATATGCCACCTTACCTCGGTGGCGGGGAGATGATAAAGGAAGTGTCGTTTGAGAAAACGACCTACAATGAATTGCCTTATAAATTTGAAGCGGGCACTCCAAATATTGCAGATGTGATAGCCTTTGGTGTTGCAATAAATTTTCTCAATCAAACAGGAAAGCGAAGTATTCATAAACATGAATCGGTTTTATTGAAGAAGGCCACGGAAATGCTGGAAGAGATCCCCGGCTTACGCATCATAGGAAGAGCTAAGGAAAAAGTGAGTGTCGTTTCTTTTGTAATTGATGGTGTGCACCCGCAGGATATCGGAATTTTGCTGGACAATGCCGGTATTGCAGTGAGGACCGGCCATCATTGCACACAACCATTAATGGCATGTTATAATATTCCCGGCACCACCCGCGCGTCTTTTGCGGCGTATAACACAGAAGAAGAAGTGGACAAGCTGGTAGCCGGCGTGCAAAAAGTGATAAGGATCTTGAAATAAATGAACAGTTCATCAACGATAGCGGATCGCGAAGAAGAGATCGTTTCAGCATTTGCTTTTCTTGAAAGCTGGGATGAGAAGTATGAGTACATTATTGAGCTGGGGAAGAAACTTCCTCCCCTGGATGATAAGCATAAAGTTGAGGAGAATAAGGTAAAAGGTTGCCAGAGCACAGTATGGTTGGTTGCCAGCGAAAAGGATGGCAGGATATTTTACGAGGCCGACAGTGATGCAGTGATTGTGAAAGGATTGATCAGTATGCTGGTGAGTGTATTGAATGGAGAAAAGCCTGCGGAGATCATTAACGCGAAGCTGGGCTTTATTGAAGAGATAGGGATGACGTCGCACCTTGCGCAAACAAGATCTAACGGCCTTGTAGCAATGGTGAAGCAAATGAAAAATTATGCACTTGCCTTCATGGCCAAAAATCAAAATGCATGATGATGAATGCGGATGAACTTAAAGAAAAGGTGAAAGAAGTGATCAGCGGTATTTATGATCCGGAGTTGCCCGTGAATATTTATGAGCTGGGGCTCATTTATGAAATTGATATTCTGCCGGTGAACAATGTTCAGATTGTGATGACGCTTACAGCACCGGGTTGTCCCGCTGCGCAATCACTGCCTGTAGAGGTGGATCAGAAAGTTCGTGCATTAGATGGAGTGAACGACGTGCATGTTTCTGTAACATGGAATCCTCCGTGGGATAAAAGCATGATGTCTGAAGCAGCAAGGCTCGAATTAGATATGTTCTAAAAAACAAAAATGAAAATTACTGCACAGGAAGAGTATGGTTTACGGGTTCTGATCCGTATCGCGTCTTGCAAAGATGCGCAGGGGATCAGCATTCCGCAACTCAGTGAGGCGGAAGGCCTGAGCAGTCATTATATTGCGAAACTTACACGAACGCTGCGTCTCGCCGAGATAATTAACAGCACACCCGGCAATAAAGGAGGTTATGTACTTGCACGTCCGCCGCGGGAGATCATCATCCGTGATGTGCTACAGGCCTTGGGTGGCGTGATGTTCGACAAAGAGTTTTGCGAAAAGCACAATGGCTCGGTAAAGCTTTGCACAAATTCTGTCAACTGCTCTGCACGCTCGCTTTGGAGCATTATACAACTAACGGTAGATAAACTTCTATCGCAAATCACCTTGCACGATCTTGTTAGTTCTGAGAACGAATCCATGGAAATTTTGCAATCGCTGGTGAATGATCCGCAGTTGACCTTACAGAAGGATTCCTTTGCTTCTTAGCTCCATACCCAGGGTTGTTGTTTTGTGAAAAAGCTTCTGGTTCCGGATATCCTTTATCACATTTTCAACCTGATCTCCGCATAAACTCCACATCACATAATTCTTTTCCCATCCTGAAAACATTGGGAATGATTTTGAGTTTTCTATCCAGTCTTCCGTAAATGACCGTATATCATCTGCAATGTCTTCCGGTGCGATCAAAGGCGATCCTTCAATTGCAATGTGAATATGGTCTTCAGATCCGTTTACCGCAAGCGGCTTGCAACCGATTTGAGTGCAACGTTTTTCAATAAGGCCATACAGTAAGTTAGTTTGGTCACGAAGAACCGATCTGTAATATTTTGGAAATATCATGAAATGATAATTCAGGAAAGTGTAAGGCATGGATTTCTTTTCGGCAAAATACCTGTCTGCGGATTATCTTTTCAAAGTGAATAGCCTGTTTACCCGGAGTGATTTTCCTGTGCTTCGCCGGTCATTCGTTCTCTGGCAAGGATGATCTTCTTTCTGGCAAGTCCCCAGCGATATCCTCCCATTAGTCCGCTTGCCCTGATTACGCGGTGGCAGGGGATAAGCACCGCTATTGGATTTTTCCCGATTGCAGTGCCCACCGATCTTGAGGCACCGGGAAAGCCGAGTTGCGTTGCCAAAGTTCCATAGGTGGTAACCTGGCCTTCAGGAATTGATAGCAACGCCTGCCAAACTTTCAATTGAAACACGCTTCCCGAAATATGAAGTTGCAATGGTTTTGCGATCACTTTGG
This sequence comes from Bacteroidota bacterium, assembly GCA_023433345.1. Classification (GTDB taxonomy): domain Bacteria; phylum Bacteroidota; class Bacteroidia; order Chitinophagales; family Chitinophagaceae; genus Ferruginibacter. The sequence continues at coordinate 9,147 of JAEZDA010000094.1, forward strand.
TGTTTATCATGTTTACGGCATCTGTAAACGTATAGTGGTCTTTCTCGCAGAAGGTTGCCTTTGGAAATTCCGAAAACAGTCCGCTTAATGCTGTACTGTTTTCATCCACAAAGGAAAGGTGACAAATTCCGCGACTTGTTCTTGCCATAAGCGCTTTCCCAAAAATTGTATTATGGCAATAGTATTCGATCTTCAAACTTTCTCCTCCGTTTTTATATTCTCCGGGAGTCATTGCTTCAATGTTCACAAAAAGATCGTGAAGCCGCCCGGAGCCTGAAAGTCCTGCTTCGATGGCAGTTTCAAACAGAGATGCCTGAGTGCTTTTAATTATATCTTTTGCATAGTTCAGCGTGGTGAGTTGCAAAAATTTTTTTGGACTAACGCCTGCCCATCTCGTGAATAATTTCTGAAAGTGAAAGGGGCTCAGGCCTGTTTCTGCAGCAACTTTTTCTAATGAAGGTTGGGCGAGATGATTCTCAGAAATATAGGCGATGGCGGCTGCCACGCGGTTGTAATCCGATTGTTCATCATCAACTTTCATTTTGTAAAGGTAGAATGTGGGCGAATCCGTTTCAACCCGATTCTTGCTAACTTGTAACAAATGAAAGATAACTTTTCACATTCATCAGATAATTACGCGCGTTTCAGGCCTGTTTATCCTGACTCCTTTTTTGATTTTCTGCTTTTACATGTTGACCGGCGGGAAAGAGCATGGGATTGCGGCACGGGCAATGGGCAGGTAGCAGATTCACTGTCCCGTTATTTTTCGGAGGTTTATGCGACGGACATAAGTGAGAATCAGATAAATAATGCTGTAAAGAAGCCCAATATATTTTACAGCATTGAAAATTCGTCGTCAGCTTCCTTCCCGGATAATTATTTTAACCTCATCATAGTTGCGCAGGCCATTCATTGGTTTGATTTTAATAAATTCTACAGAGAGCTTAAGCGTACTGCGGTACCCGGTGCGGTCTTCGCTGCTGTTGGATATGGCTTGTTGCAGGTAGACAGGCTAACGGATGAGGTTACACGCAGATTTTATAAAGAGATAACCGGACCCTATTGGGATGAGGAAAGGAAATATGTAGACGAAGCTTACCAAACCATTCCATTCCCATTCAGAGAGATCAGGGCGCCTGAATTATTTATTGAAACCTACTGGACCATTGATGAACTCCTGGGCTTTTTCCGCACATGGTCGGCCGTAAAGCATTATCAAAACCTTACCGGTGACGACCCCTTACACCTGGTAGAAGGAGAGTTTAGAACCGCTTGGGGAAATATTGAACGCAAGAAGGTGCTGTTTCCTTTACTAGTGAGGACTGGCATTGTAGAAAAATGATCGGGCTCTGGTGCGTTTCAATTAAATTAGTGATCCAATCTTTTATCACGTCAAATTTATTTTATGCTAAAAGAATTATTCGAGCTCGTACAGGGCACCGCAAAAGAATCTGTTATCGAAAATCCTGATATTCCTGATGAACAAAACCAGGAAGTGGTTTCTGAAGCCACCAACACCGTGGCCTCCGGATTGCGAAACATGGTTGCAGGTGGAGGGATCTCGTCGATATTAGATATGTTCAAAGGTGGAAAGGACAACAACAGCTTAATGAGTAACCCTATTGTTAGCATGATGATCGGGCATTTTGCCGGTAAGCTTATGAGCAAGTACAATATGAATGGCAGTAAAGCCAGTGGCCTCGCCGCGGGTTTGATACCATCGGTGCTGGGTAACCTGATCAGCCGGTCAAACGATTCAAACGATAATGGTTTCTCGCTGGACAACTTACTGAGTTCGATCACCGGTGGCAAAAGCCGCGAAGTGGTTCAGGAAAGAGGCGGTGGAAGTATCACGGATATTCTCTCTCAGCTCGGCGGTGGGAATTCTTCCGGTAATGGCGGCGGCGGTTTGATGGATATTATCGGTCAGCTTGCAGGCGGCGCCCAACAACAACAACAAAGAAATGGAGGGAGCCTGCTTGATCTGATAAAAGGATTTGCCAGATAACTGATGGCGTGAATAATAGATTATAAATTATAGATTATAGATTTTAGATTAGATAGAAAAGCTTATTAATCTTGCTTCGGGAAATAGCCGGAATTCATTAAATGCAGTATTGTTTTTCCAGGATTCTGAAGCCATTTGTGGATCCTCAATTTCTTTTTGTGGAGTTTCGTGCCTGTGAATTTGTAAAATAGTGGTTGTAGAATTTTCTCTTATCGTGCGTCTTTCTTCCGGGATATGTTGCTCCTTATTCTGCTCAGGGTTTCCCGCGTGATACCAAGGTAGGAAGCTATCATATGCTGGGGCACCCTTTGGAAACAATCTGAAAAAGAGTGTACAAGATTTTCATATTTTTTTTCCGCTGTTTCGCTGAATGAACCGATCAGTCTCCTTTGGGTTGCTATAAGATTGTTCTGAATAATGATCCTGAAAAATCTTTCCAGTTTCGGCACCCTCTCCAGCAAAAGATCCCAATTGGCCTGAGTGATGAGCAGCAATTCACTTTCCTCAAGAGCGTCAATGTTGTAATGAGATGGAAGCCCTGTGAAGAAGCTGTACAGGTCGCCTATCCACCATCCTTCCATTGCGAATTGTAAAATATGTTCGCTGCCTTTATGGTCGATTGTATAAGACCTTAATATCCCTTTCTCTACAAAGGCAGTATACTTGCTTACATCCCCTTCCTGTAAAAGGTACTGCTTCTTTCTTAATTTTTTTGGTTGAAAAAGGGTTTTGCAAAACTCGAATTCCTCATCTGTTAAGCTTATCGAATCATCGAATTTCTGCCTGAGTAACTGGTACATATTGAGCTAAAATACGCAAAATACACTCTCCTAAAAATGGCTTAGTCTATTTTAGGTGATGTAGATCAATTTAATTACTTATCACATGTCAATGGAGGGAGGAGTCTGGGCGATGTACTTTTGTGATATAAATGAAACACCTGAAAACTATAGCAATCGTTGGCGCTGCAAATAAGGAAGCCGAAAATATCCTGAAGGTTTTGCTCAGGGCAAATTGTCACCTTCTGCTTCTTGCTTCAGATCAAATAGAGTTGCGCCAGATAAGTAAAGTATTAAAGAAAGAAAAACCAGTTGCCGGGATTTCGTTGATTGATTGCATAAGGGATGGATGTTGGGAAGCGGATGTAGTAGTGATCGCCGTACCGGTGGAGAAAGAAAAAGAGGTGGCGGAGAGAGTTAAGGAAGTAGTGACCCAGAAGATAGTTATCAGCATGAAAATTGCTGATACTATCCCCGGCATTAAACTTCAGCAATTGCTGCCTTTTTCTAAAGTTGTGCATGCATCAGAACAAACCTTTGAAGACGGCAGAACGGGTTTTATTCTTACGGCAGACAAGCCTGAAACGTTGCAGGAAGCAGGTGAGCTTTTACACTCGCTGAATGTTGACCTCTCTGCAGCAGCCTGAGCAAGTGTATTCTATTTTAATATAAATCAAAAAACAAAAACAAAAATTTTATGAAAAAGATTACTTCGATGATTGCGCTTCTTGTAATTACGTTAACCGCGATGGCCCAAACAACGTGGAAGGCCGACCCTTATCATTCCTATCTGGGCTTTACTGTAAAGCATCTCGGAATTGCCGAGGTTCCAGGCAACTTTGGCAAGTATGATGTTACCATCACCAGCGCCAAAGATGATTTCAGTGATGCAGTAGTTGAAATGACCGCAGATATCGCCTCGATTTACACCCGCGTTGAAGCCAGGGACAATCACCTTAAGAGTGCAGACTTTTTTGACGCGGAAAAATATCCGACCATGACCTTTAAAAGCACTTCGATAAAACCCGCAGGTAAAAACGAATACGCCGTTACAGGAAACCTTAGCATGCACGGTGTTACCAAACCGGTAACCATTAAGCTGGAATTTAATGGAATCACCAAAAACCCTAATGCCAAAGGTGCGCCGGTGGCAGGTTTTGAGATCGAAGCTAAAATAAAACGTTCCGATTTTGCTATAGGAAACGGATTCCCGGCCCCGATGATCAGCGACGAAGTTGAAATTGAAGCTTACGGTGAATTTGGCCAGAAATAAGTTTTAGTGAGTACTCAATTCCCCCGGGTTTGAAGTGAGGAAGAGACGGCGGGGGATTGAGTTTTTTAAAATATAAAAACCTTGTTATGAAAAAAGTGTTGCAGGCTCAGTCGAACGGTTTATTAATGGATTATGCGTTGTTGATATTGCGTGTTGGAATTGGCCTGATGATGCTGACGCATGGTTTTCCTAAAATGGAAAAGCTATTCGCATCCGAACCTGTTCAATTTGCCAGCGTATTTGGTTTAAGCCCGGCAGTATCTCTTGGCCTTGCTGTATTCTCTGAATTCTTTTGTGCGTTGTTGATCATATTTGGTTTTGCCACGCGTTTTGCGGCAATTCCACTGGTGATAACGATGCTTGTTGCTGTACTGATGATCCACGGAAGCGATCCTTTTGCTAAAAAAGAAATGGGCGCTTTATACCTGGTTGGTTTCTCTGCGATTATGCTCGCAGGCTCGGGACGTTTTTCCATTGACTATCTGCTTACCAGGAAGAACATACTTGCTCCTTCATCTTTGTAATTTCAAATGAACCAATGAAGAGAAGTCAATTTTTAAAATCTTTAATAACAGGAGCCGTTGCAATGAACAGCCTTTCTTCTTTCAGAAATTTCGTTGATGAGCTTGATGTAACGGGCGACCTAATGCCGGTTCTTTTTATAGGTCACGGTTCACCGATGAACGGAATAGAAGATAATGAGTTCAGCAGGAAATGGAGCAGCATTGCAGTGAATATCCCTCAGCCTAAGGCGGTGCTCGTGGTTTCAGCGCATTGGCTTACGCGCGATACCCGGATCACGGCAATGGATTTTCCCAGAACGATTCATGATTTCGGTGGCTTTCCCCGGGAATTGTTCGCTGTACAATATTCAGCTCCTGGTGATGTTGCACTGGCCAAAGATGTTTCGTCAGTCATTACCTCTGTTCCTGTTCACCAGGATCATGAATGGGGGCTCGATCATGGTGCCTGGACGGTTGTAAGACACATGTATCCCAAAGCTGATATTCCTGTTTTGCAGCTGAGTATAGATTATTCCAAAGGCGCGGAATATCATTATTCGCTTGGAAGGGAATTGCTCGCACTTCGAAAAAAAGGGGTTTTGATAATTGGAAGCGGTAACATGATTCATAACCTGGGAATGGTTGCCTGGGATAAATTAAATGATGATGCGTATGGTTACGACTGGGCCCTTAGCCTGAATGAAAAATTCAAAGACCTTATCATCACCGGTGATCATAAGAGCATGATAAATTATCAGTCGCTTGGAAAGGCCGCTAAGCTGGCAATACCAACACCTGATCATTACTACCCTTTGATGTATAGCCTCGGTTTGCAAACAAAAAAGGATAACATATCTTTTTTCAATGATAAAGCAGTGGGAGGAAGTTTAACCATGACCTCCGTTTTAATCGGAGGAGAATAACAAAAGAAAAAGGCCGTTATGACTAATGAAAAAATACATCGTGAGCTCAATGAAAATGGCTCAGGAAAATTATCAGTGAAGGAAAATGGTGAAGAGTTGGGATTGATGGAAATTGAAATAAGCGAAACTGCAGTGACTGCGCGTCACACCGAGGTTTTTCCCGCTGCAGAGGGAAAAGGATTGGGAAAGAAATTATTTATGGCACTGGTTGAACTGGCACGCGAAAAGAAATTACAGATCATGCCTCTCTGTCCTTTTGTACATGCGCAGTTAAGAAGAATGAAGGAGGAAGTTAAAGATGTATGGCAGGGAGATTAGGTATTATTTGAGAGTAGTTTTGTTTTTTGGTTTGATAAGCCGGTAGGTTATGCTTACCGGCTTTTTGTTTGTACCTTACTTTTATCAACTATGAAGTATTCCTTTCTCCAACTCGTTGACATACTCGGTATAGTGGCTTTCTGCGTGTCCGGCGTTTTCGCTGCTCTTGAAAAAAAACTTGATGTATTTGGCGTACTTATCATTGGCTTTATTACCGCAGTGGGCGGCGGAACGATCCGTGACCTGCTTCTCGGAGATACACCGGTCTCCTGGCTACTGAACTTAAACACGGGAACACTTATTTTTTTTACTGCAGTTATAACGATATTGTTCAGGAACATCATAAAAAATATGCGCTATACCCTGCTTCTGTTCGATTCCCTCGGTCTCGGTTTTTTTACGATTGTAGGAATTCAGAAAGGTATCGCCTTCGATCTTCATCCATTGATGTGCCTCGGGTTGGGCCCGATCACGGGCTGCTTTGGCGGTGTGATCCGCGATATATCATTAAATAATATTCCTTTGATTTTCCACAGGGAAATTTATGCATCGGCCTGCATAGTAGGCGGTACGATATACCTGTTCCTTCAGCAAACCGCCCTTTATTCAGAGGTAGCTGATATTTTATGTATCGCTATAATCTGCATGATCCGGTTACTCGCTGTGAGGTATGATTTGCGGCTCCCGGGCTTGTACAATAAAAAAGGTATTAACTGATTTCAGGTTCATCTCCGTCAATTGCGGGAGGATGGATCAAATCATCAATATCATCTGTTTTCTTGATCTCCGGAGCAGGCGGGAAAGTATGGATAAGATCATCTGGGTCGGCAGGCACTTCCGGCTCGCGATCCTCTAATTCGTGCGCTCCCTCATCTGCATCAACAGGTGTTGTAGAAGGCGCCGCTGGAATCTTACCTTCGGAAGGTTTGTTGGCTTCATTTTTTTTTTGTTCATCCTTTATCATGTACTCATTATTTTTTATGTATAGCGATGCCTTATACAGAAGTTAGGCATGAACTGATACTTCTCAAATTTAATACCTTCTTTTTCTAGAATTATCAACGGATGAGTCGGCATACCATTTGCAATTACGGCAGTATGAAGAGATTAATGTTGCTGATAATTTCCGCATCCTTCTTTTTTGCATGTGGAAATAAAAAGGAGACCGGTGCTGAAAAGGAATCCGAGAAAAAATCAAAGAAAGTTTCAAAGCGCGATCTGAGTATAACACCCGCTAACAGCTACAGCGACCTTTTCTTTGATTCAGCCCAATTGATCACATACTTCCGGGAGAAAGGTGTTAGTGATTCTCTAACAAGGAGGATGATCAGTTTTTATAATGCGCGGAATTATTCCTTTGCATGGTTTTCTTCCGATGGATTTACCGAGCCCGCCCGCGGCTTCTGGAATCTTCACGATTATGAAAGAACGTATGGTTCAGACACTTCCCTTCGCGACAAATCTCTTGAGAAAACAATGGACAACCTGATGACTCAGGAGAGCTTCTCTGTTAATGCTTCCGATAAGAAATTTCTTGAAACCGAGCTAACGCTCACCCGCCACTTCATTCAATACGCGCTTCATAATATCCCGGACGGCTACATTAAACGCAAGGAAATGGAGCGGTTTGTTCCGAGAAAAAAGGAAGACGTGATGTATCTCGCCGATTCTTTATTGACTAAGAAACATAAGGATGATAAGTATTATGAAGATGTAAATGAGCCATACAGGAAGCTGAAAGAGAAATTGAAAATCTATTTTGACATTGCAAAGGCAGGCGGCTGGCAGGAGATCCCCGGGAAAGCAGCCGATTATAAGCCGGGCGCGACAGGCGCCGGAGTGCTCGCTTTAAAGAGACGATTATTTCTAACGGGAGACATGCCCGCTGCTGATACAACCCCCGTGTACACTGAAGCTCTTGCATCCGCTATTGGCAACTTCCAGGTTAGATATGGCCTTTCACCAACAGGAAAGCTCACCGACGCATTACTTAAAGAACTTAACGTGCCTGCCGTTGATCGGGTAAAACAGATCATGCTCAACATGGGAAGGATGCAATGGCTCATTCACCAACCTGAAGGCAAACTGATAATGGTGAATATCCCCGAATTCAAGTTGCATGTGATGGAAGGAAAGAATAAAGTTTTTGATATGGATGTAGTTGTTGGAAAGGATGGACACAATACCGTGATCTTCACAGGTAACCTGAACCAGGTTGTATTCAGTCCCTACTGGAATGTTCCGCCAAGCATAGTGAAAAAAGAGATTCTCCCCGCCATTGAAAAGAATCCGAACTACCTGGCATCACAGAATATGGAGATTACTGGAAATGAAGGTGCCCTGCCTTCTATCAGACAGTTGCCCGGAGCAGGAAACTCCCTTGGTAAGGTGAAATTTCTTTTTCCAAACAGCTTCAACATTTATTTTCACGATACACCTGCAAAAAGTCTCTTCGGAAAAGATAAGCGTGCGTTCAGCCACGGTTGCATAAGACTTGCCGAACCGGAGAAGTTTGCAAATTATCTTTTGAAAGACGATTCGGATTGGAACGCCGAAAGGATCAGAACGGCGATGGATGCCGGAACTGAACGAACAGTAAAACTGAAGAAATCAGTACCGGTGCTTATTACATATTATACCGCCTGGGTTGACGACGCAGGAATGCTTCACTTTGCAGAAGACATTTACAATCACGACAAGCCTGTTCTTGAAAAAATGTTTTATTAAAGTGATTTCTTAACCCTTATGTAGGGGACGGATCATGTTGGCAGTAAAATTCGAACATAACGGTGAAGGATAGTCGCCCGCAACGTCTTGATCTTTCCTTTATATTCACCATCAACCTGGAAGTGTGCGCGGTGCCGGGAGTGAATGCTGATACCGGTGGCCCTGATTACTTCTATCTTTTGTGGATTAAAAGGCTTGGGATTAAAAAGCATTTTCAATAATTCCGAAAATGCAAGCTTTCTTACTATCACTACTTCAAATGCGCCATCATCGATAGCTCCGGTTGGGTTGATAACTGCGCCGGTGCCATATTTGCTCGCATTTGCAAGTACTACCATAAAAGCCTCCCGTTTCATTTGATTGGAGCGTGTTTGCAGATTAATGTACATCTTTTGCTTATACCATAAAGCTTTTAAGATCATTCTGGCGTATCCCCACTTACCGCGCAGTTTTCCCTCATCAAAGTATTTAATGAGTTGCGCATTCAGGCCTATATCACTTAAATGGAGACAAACATCTTTGTTATTTATCAGTATCGCATCACACCATCTTTCGTTTCCGCGCTCTATAATAGAAAGGGCTTTTTCGGCGTCGATCGGAATATTAAGTTCCCGCGCCATTCCGTTTGCAGAACCTCCGGGAATTATTCCAAGCGCTTTTTCTGTATTCTGGAGTGTTCTGGCGATCAGGTTCACAGTACCATCTCCGCCAACTGCTACAACAATTTTTCCTTCGAAGTTTTTAATGCGATCACGGATTTCTTCCTCCTGAATATTTTTATCGAGGTGAAAGAATTGTGGTTCGATACCTTTTTCGGTAAAGAAATTGCTGATTATTTTCTCCCAGTCTTGGGCTTCACTGCCCGCTTTGGAATTGATTGCAAACAATACCTTTGGCATCAGGAGTGGATTAATGATTAATTAAAGATAAGATTGTGCACCTTCGGAATTCTTTTCTGTCGCGGATTAAAAGAAAGTTTCTTCATCTTCTGAGGCTCACCGCAAGGCCGCACATCAGGTTGTATAACGGTTATGGAAATCATGAACGCTGTGTAATTTTTGGTCATCTTCTTTCCTTTGGACCCATACCGCGCAAACGTTACCGGCGAAATTTTTTCACCAATACTTTTGCCCTGCTTCGGTTGTTTATGGTAAGGCCTATGAAAAATGAAACGGTTTGTATGGAATGGGAAGGCAAAACGTATTCCACAGTTACATCCACCGATGGATTCTTCAAATTCGAGTGGAAGTTGGTTCGTCCACTCGAGGCCGGCTGGCATACGATTGTTGCATCATGGAAAAACAAAAGAGGGCAGGTGGTTAAGGGCGAGGCGGAAGTGTGTATTCCGCATAACAATCAATATTGTTTCATCTCTGATATTGATGATACATTCCTTATTTCACATTCTTCAAATCTTCGTAAAAGATTGTTCGTGCTGTTAACAGAAAATGCGCGCAGCAGGAAACCCTTTAACAGTGTTGCGCAACACTATTCGTTACTGGCCCGCGCTGCAGCTCCTAATGGTAAACCAAACCCATTCTATTATGTGTCGAGCAGCGAATGGAATCTTTTAGACTACATCCGCGAATTCTGTGCAACAAACGATCTTCCCAAAGGAGTTTTCCTGCTGAATCAGATCAAAACTTTCAGGCAGGTGTTTAAAACCGGGCAAAATAACCATAATGGTAAATTCACGAGGATCGCAAGAATAATGGAAGCCTTCCCCGACGAATCTTTTGTATTATTGGGAGACGACACTCAGCAGGATCCTTTCATCTATTCCTCAATTGTCGGGCATTTCGAAGGGAAAATTCATGCAGTTTATTTAAGAAAGGTACATGCCTCTCCGCATCCAGACGTTAAGGTTAAAGTGGAGGAAATGCAAAAAGCAGGTGTGCACGTTTGTTACTTTCGGCACAGCATAGACGCAATAAAGCATTCCCGTGAGATCGGTCTGATAACATCTTAGTTTAATCAAGGAGCTTTATACCGGTTTTTTCAATGGAAATTTTCTTGGCCTTGTACAAACTTCCTATGGTCATTTTGAATGTCTTCTTGCTCATTTCGAAAAAGGAGTAGATTTCTTCGGCGTCTGATTTATCGTAATAGGGAAGGTATCCGTCATTTTCTCTCAGCAGGCGCAATATTTTTTCACCTTCTTCTTCAACCCGCGCATATCCTGAGGTTCCTGCCGCAACGTCAATTAAAAAACCGCCTGTTGGTTTAGGTGTGATCTTTTTTATAAAACCTTTGAACTTGTCGCCTGAAGTGATAGGCCTGTAAATTTCATTGAAATGCAGAACGCCCGAATGCTTATTGTTTATTATCACCACGTAGCCAATGTCTGTACGACGAAGAACAGTGAGTTGAACCTGCTCCATTTCCTTAACCGTTAGATCTGTGTTTTGCAAAGTTTCTTCAACTCTTTCAGTGGCTGCAACACGACCCGTTTTCTCGTCGCGATAAATTTTTACAAGGTATTCTCCAAGCGGTCGCATCACTCCTGTTTGCTGGCTTTTCGGAACAAATATGTCTTTCATCAGGCCCCAGTCCAGGAACGCGCCCTGCGGAGTGGTGCTCACAGCCTTCATCTTAACAATGTCTCCTACAACACCTTTTGGAGACTGCGTGGTTGCAATAAGGCGGTCTTCGCTGTCGTGGTAAAGAAACACTTCGATTTCATCGCCCACCTTTGTTCCCGGCGGAACAAATCGTTTCGGCAATAAGATGCCATCATGATTGTCTTCCAGGTAAACTCCAAATTCAACCTCGCGGTCAACTTTCATTTTATAAAATTCTCCGGCATTATACATTTCCTAAAGGTAATGGAAGCCCGGTTATGCGGCAGAGTTCCGATTCGGCCTATCTTTGCAAAAAATTTAAGCGCATTTTGCAATTTTCAGCATTTAATTTCGATTCAAGGCTCGCAGAAGGGATCGAAGCTTCAAATTATCATGAAGCCACGCCGGTTCAGGAGCAGGTAATTCCATTGGTACTTGAAGGAAGAGATATCATAGCCTCTGCCCAAACCGGCACAGGTAAAACGGCGGCCTTCCTGTTGCCTCTTATCCATCATCTGCTTCAGGCCCCGCCTGCTTCCGGCAATAGTATATCTGCGCTGGTAATTGTTCCTACCCGCGAGCTTGCCGTGCAGATAGCGCAACATCTTGAAGGTCTTTCATATTTTACAAGTATCAGCTCTATAGCCGTGTATGGCGGTGGAGATGGAAATGCTTTTGTGCAGGAGAAGAAGGCTTTAAGTATGGGAGCAGACATTGTGGTTTGTACTCCGGGCAAAATGATGGCTCATTTAAAAATGGGATACGTAAAGCTGGATGGCCTGAAATATTTAGTACTCGATGAAGCTGACAGAATGCTGGATATGGGCTTTTTTGACGACATCATGTTCATCATAAACCATCTCCCAAAAAAACGTCAGAACCTGCTCTTCTCGGCCACCATGCCTTCAAAGATCCGCGAGCTGGCCCGGAAGATCTTAACAGACCCCGCAGAGATAAATATCTCTATAAGCAAGCCAAACGAAAAAATAGCACAGCAGGCTTACCTTGTTTATGACGAGCAGAAAATTCCTCTCATTTTACATTTATTAAAGGAAAAGGAATTTAAGTCTGTGCTTATATTCTGCAGCAGCAAGCTAAGTGTAAAGCAACTCACGCGAGATATAAAAAGGAAAGGGATCAAAGCGGATGAAATTCACAGCGATCTCGAGCAGGACAAACGGGAGGAAGTGCTGATGCATTACAAGAGCGGGCGTTTACCCGTACTTGTTGCCACAGATATATTGAGTCGCGGTATCGATATCGACAATATTGATCTTGTGATAAATTTTGACGTGCCACATGATGGTGAGGATTATGTACATCGCATTGGCCGTACAGCAAGGGCGGCGGCAGATGGCAGCGCTTACACCCTTGTGAACATGAAAGACCAACGCAAATTGTTATCGATCGAAAAGCTTATAGGGCGGGAGGTGCCCAGGGGCAAAGTTCCCGAAGAGCTCGGTGAAGCACCGCAACTCCAACAGCAGACTTCTTCCGGAAAACGGAGAAAGTTTTCACCACACCGGAAAAATCCTAATGGCCGCAACAAATAAATTTGCCCTGATGTATCGAACCTAGGTCACCTGGAAAGTTTTCCTGAAAATTCAATCTCTTATTCAGCCGGCAAATAACATACTACAGACCCCGATTGAATATCTGAAAGGTATTTCAACACTTCGCGGCGACATGTTGCGAAAGGAACTTGGTATACATACATTCAAAGACCTGCTTGAACATTATCCATTGCGGCACCTGGATCGCACCCGCGTGGATATGATCTCTTCTCTTACTACCGGCAATGAGTATGCGCAAATAACGGGTAAACTCGCAGGCGCGGAGATCATCGGGAGCGGTTCTTCAAAAAGGCTCGTAGCCCAGCTTCGGGACGCTACAGGCACCATCGAGCTGGTTTGGTTCAAGGGGATCGGCTTTATAGAAAAGATATTATATCCGGGAATGCAGTATCGCGTTTTTGGTAAGCCCGGGTTTTTCATGGGTCGCCCTCAAATGGCCCACCCGGAAATCGAACAGTTGAAGCCTGCAACAGTAGTTGAAAAAGATCACCTCGAGCCGGTTTATCCATCAACCGAAAAACTTAAAGCCCGTGGAATTAATGGCAGATTGATGGCGTCTTTCACCGCAGATCTCTTCACGAAAATAACTCCCGGCGACCTGCCCGAAAATCTTCCGCAGTTTCTGATAGAAAAATACAGGCTGATGGGCCGCTTTGAAGCGCTGCGCCAGGTACATTTTCCCTCCTCATTAAAACATTTCGGCTTTGCTGTACGTCGATTAAAGTTTGAAGAGCTGTTCTTTGCACAACTCCGCATCAATCTGGTAAAAATTGATCGCCACAGGTTTAGCAAGGGTTGGGTGTTCGACAAAGTAGGGGAACTTTTTAATATTTTTTATAACCACCATCTGCCCTTCAAACTAACGGAGGCGCAGAAACGCGTTGTGAGGGAGGTGAGGAATGATACCGGCTCTGGTAAACAAATGAACAGGCTTTTGCAGGGAGATGTAGGTAGCGGTAAAACCATTGTTGCCTTGCTTTGCATGTTGCTTGCAGCGGATAACGGTTTTCAAAGTGTGTTGATGGCTCCAACGGAGATACTCGCCCAGCAACACTTTAACAGCCTGAGCGAACTTCTGAAAAACATCCCGGTTAACATTCGCCTTCTCACCGGTTCAACCCCTGCAAAGCAGCGAAAGGAAATACTGTCTGGTTGCGCCGAAATGGGAATTCAAATATTAGTGGGAACGCATGCGGTTATTGAAGAAAAGGTTGTTTTTAAAAATCTTGGATTTGCAGTGGTTGATGAGCAACACAAATTCGGCGTGGCGCAACGCGCTAAACTTTGGAAGAAGAATTCCCTGCCTCCACATGTTTTGGTGATGACCGCAACGCCGATTCCGCGCACGCTTGCTTTAACTGCCTATGGTGATCTCGACTATAGTGTGATGGACGAATTGCCTCCGGGGCGCATCGCGGTTCAAACAGTTCACAAGAAGGAAAGTGCAAGGCCGCAGGTGATGGATTTCATCAGGGAACAAATAGGAAAGGGAAGGCAGGCTTATGTTATTTATCCGCTCATTGAAGAAAGCAGCAAACTTGATTATGAGAACCTGATGAAAGGGTATGAGGAAGTGAAGTCCTTTTTTCCTGAACCGCAATTCTGGATCTCAATGGTGCATGGGCGGCAATCGGCGGAGCAAAAGGAAACCAATATGCAGCGCTTTGCAACACATGATACGCAGATAATGGTGAGCACAACAGTTATTGAGGTGGGCGTAAATGTTCCTAATGCAACGGTAATGGTAATTGAAAGTGCAGAGAAATTTGGCCTTTCGCAACTTCACCAATTGCGTGGCAGGGTAGGCCGCGGTGCAGATCAGAGCTATTGTATCCTCCTGACCGGTCCAAAGGTTTCACGCGACGCAATGGAAAGACTTAAGATAATGGTGGAAACCAATGACGGTTTTAAGATCGCAGAAAAAGACCTCGAAATTCGCGGCCCCGGAGACATGGAAGGCACAAAACAAAGCGGACTTCTTGAGTTCAAACTCGCCAGTATCGTACACGATAAAGAAATGCTTGAAGTAATAAGAAACGAAGTAGAAAAAATTCTTATTGATGATCCATCACTTGATTTGGCAGCACATTTGCCCATAAAAAATCACCTCCGGAGCCATAAAGGAAAAACGGCTTGGAGTAAGATATCCTGACACTTTCGTTAAATCAAATTTAAACCTTGCCAGCAAGCCATCCGGTGGGTAGTTATCTGGCTTATAATGATTAAATTGTTTAAAAATTACCGTTAACCACGCACCGCATGCTCAAGCTTTTGCCCCTGCTTTTTTTGATCTTTTTTTACTCCTCCGCGCGGGCTCAGATGGAATTTGTTGAGAACAAGGGACAATGGCATGAAAACATTCAGTATAGGGGAGATTTTAAAACAGGCAGTTTTTTCCTCGAGAATGGCGGCTTCACAGTTTTACTTTATGATACTTCAGATGTCAGGAGGCTTTCCGGGATTTTTCATGGTCATGGGAAGCCGTTAGAGAATAACGAGCCTTTCGTTTTCGATTCCTATGCATACAAAGTAAGGTTGCTCGGGGCAACTATGAATCCTCAACATTCAGGCGAGAAGGAATTTCCTACCTATAACAATTACTTCATTGGCAATGACAGGAGCAAATGGCAGTCTGATGTGAAACTCTATGCCGCGGTATTGTATAAAAACGTTTACCCAAACATTGACCTTCGTTATTACAGTGAGGCTGGTAGTTTGAAATACGATTTCATCGTTCATCCAGGCGGTAATCCAGGCGCGATCGCCCTTCAGTATGATGGTGCGCAGTTGTCTGTTTCCAACAAAGAGTTAATGGTGAAAACACCGCTCGGAACAGTGCGCGAGTTGTATCCATACACCTATCAGTCTTCCGCACAGGGAAAACGTGAGCTCAAAGCAAGCTATGTGGTGAAAGATAATATTGTAACATTTAAGATCAAGGATCACGATCCACAATCAGTTTTGGTGATAGACCCTACGGTAATATTTTCATCCTTCACAGGTAGTTCCTCAGATAACTGGGGCTATACGGCAACCCCGGGGCCGGGAGGAACTTTTTATTCAGGAGGAATAATGTTTATTGACGGAGCTGGCGGTTTCCCGGTTTCCCCGGGAGCTTACCAGGTGAACTACGGTGGCGGACAACCTGAATTTAGTTTTGAAGGATATGATATTGTGATCTTCAAATTCTCTTCCAACGGTTCCTCCCGTTTGTATGCCACATATCTTGGCGGAGCAGCGAATGAACAGCCCCACAGTATGATCGTAGACCCACAAGATAACCTGGTGATCGCCGGCAGATCTTCATCGGCTGATTATCCTACAACTGTGAGACAAGGGCCGGGTGGGAAGTATGACATCGTTGTTACCAAACTCAGCGCTGATGGCAGAACACTTCTTGGCTCCGCAAAGATCGGGGGCTCTCAAAGTGACGGTGTAAACGTAAAGCCCAAATACAGCAGTCCGAACGGTGCAGAACTTACAGTAAGGAATTATGGTGATGATGCAAGAAGTGAGGTGATCCTTGATGCATCAAACAATATACTGTTGGTGTCCTGCACCCAATCAAACGACTTCTTTGTTACAGCCGATGCATTCCAGGGAAGCTTTGGCGGTGGAACGCAGGACGGCGTTATCCTGAAATTTGATCCGGCATTATCTTCTGTTTTATACAGTTCCTATTTTGGAGGCTCGGGCACCGATGCATGTTTTGTTACAAGCATTAATCCGAAAACGAATGATGTATATGTAGGAGGCGCGACTACCAGTCCGAATTTGCCGGGAGACAAAACAGGCTCATGGCAACCCACTTTCAGAGATGGAGTAGTGGATGGCTTCGTGTTAAGGCTTGACCCATCGCTTACTTCAATCATCAAAACTTCCTATGCCGGAACGAACGGCATCGACCTTGTATATGGGTTGAAATTTGATAAATTTGGCTTTCCTTATATAATGGGCACTACCACGGGCGCGTGGCCGGTGATCAATGCTCCTTTTTCAAATGCCGGTTCGAAGCAATTCATCGTAAAGCTGAATTCCGATCTTTCATCTCCAGTGTACAGTACTGTTTTTGGCACTAACTCCGCTGCGCCGAATATTTCGCCCGTAGCCTTTCTTGTTGATCGCTGTGAAAACGTTTATGTATCGGGCTGGGGTGGCGGATTGAATAACACCCAGGGATATAACAGCGGAAATACTTCGGGTTTGGCACTCGTAAATCCTATTGCGGGAATTCCTCCTCCTGACGGTCAGGACTTTTATTTCTTTGTGATGGAACGTAATGCCACGCGGCAATTATTTGGTTCCAACTTCGGGCAGTTCAGGGGGCTGGGAGATCATTCTGATGGCGGAACCAGCAGGTTCGATGAGAATGGAATCATCTACCAGGCTATTTGCGCCAATTGTGGGAATAACGTTCCATTTCCTACTACTCCCGGTGCCTGGGCAATAACAAATGGAAGTATCGACTGCAACCAGGTTGCCCTTAAAATTGAAATGAATTATGCCGGTGTTGGAAGCAGTGTGCAAACATCTATCGATAATGTGATCGGAGATACCCGCGGCTGCGTTCCGCTTACGGTGAAATTTGCAGACACACTTCAACAGGGCGTGAAGTTTTATTGGGATTTCGGCGATGGAACCCGGGATACCACGAGTACTTTTTCAACCGAACATACATTCAGAAACATTGGTCTTTACACGGTTAAGCTTATTTCTGAAGACAGTACGAAATGTAATATTCGCGATTCTGCTTTCACTCAAATTAATGTTGGCGTAAGAGCGGCCACGCCCAACTTTACCTTCAATAAAGTGTTGCCCTGCGAAAGCCTGACAATGAAGTTTACAAACACTTCAACCGCAAATTCCGGCAGTTTCGGTAACCGTGTTTTCGTATGGGATTATGGTGATGGCTCTCCGCCCGATACAGCCAGTTTTAATCCTCCCCGGCTTCATACTTATGCTGCTCCGGGAACTTATTTTGTTACTCTTACCATTATCGATACTAATTTTTGTAACACACCGGTGGCAGACACACAAAGGATCAGGCTGAACCCAACGGTGAAAGCGATATTTAAAACTCCGGCAATAGGTTGCGCACCTTATGAGGCAAGTTTTATCAACGAATCTCTTGCAGGTACAGACTGGTTTTGGGAATTCGGTGACGGCAATACTTCAACAGAATTTGAACCTGTGCATATTTATCAAAACCCGGGCACCTACCGGGTACGGTTAACCGCTTCTGATACTTCCACATGTAACCGGGTAGATACCTCTGCATACTTTACCATTACCGTTTATGAAAAGCCCACGGCCGTAATCTCTTCCTGGGGCCCAAATCCGCCACTGGAAAATACTCCCGTCACTTTTGGAAATGGCTCTATAAATGCAGTAACGTATGAATGGGATTTTGGTGATGGAGAAACATCGGCGAACATCGCACCTTCACATCAGTACATCAGTACAGGTTCTTTCGATGTGAGATTGGTGGCTTTTAACGCAGCGGGATGCACCGATACTGCTTATGAGAGGG
>JAEZDA010000020.1 GCA_023433345.1 Bacteroidota bacterium
GCTTTTTTAGCAGCTTTTTTCTTTGTAGCCATTTTTTTGAATTTAATTGGTTAGTAAATAATACTTAAAAATAAATACTATTTTGTAACTACCAAAAAAAACATCAAAAAAATTACGAACCTGCTTCTACCTCATTTACAGAAACATAAGTTTTATCTCCCTTCGCTTTTCTGAATTGAACGATACCATCAGTTAATGCAAAGATGGTATGATCTTTCCCTAAGCCCACATTTGTGCCCGGATGATAAACAGTACCACGTTGACGAAGTATGATATTGCCGGCAAGTGCTGCTTGTCCGCCAAAAATTTTTACGCCCAATCTTTTGCTTTGTGAATCGCGGCCGTTCTTTACTGAGCCTTCACCTTTTTTATGTGCCATGTTCTAATTTTTAATTTTGAAAACTTGTGAGGGTTTCAAAATCATTATGCAATTGCAGTAACTTTTATTTGTGTGTACTGGGTACGGTGACCATGTTTTTTACGGAAGCCTTTCCTTCTTTTCATTTTAAAAGCGATTACTTTTTCGCCCTTAACAAGGTCGTTTACAATTTCAGCTTTTACAACAGCCTTTACGTCTTTACCCATGGAAATTTTATCTCCCTCGGTTGTCATAAGTACATCAGAAAATTCAACAGAATCTCCCGCCTTACCTTCCAGATGAGGAACATATAAATTGTCTCCTGCCTTAACTTTAAATTGTTGACCGGCAATTTTTACGATTGCTAACATAAACTCAATTTTATTCCCGATTTTTTCGGGAGGCAAAGGTAACTAATTTCCTCGAAAAAGTAAGGGTAGTATTAAATTTATTCTTGTCGGCTTGCAATTGGGGTTGCAAAGTTAGGTTTCAATTGCAAAGCATCCGGTTTCCATTTGCGTATTCCATTAAATTCGTGGCCGAAACATGGCGAAATACAGAGCTATATCGGTGATTTTCAGTCTATACGGTTTTCTTGTTTTCCTGATTTTGATGCTGGTCCTGTTTCCGGCTGTTGTTTTTGCCTCCTTTTTCGGCAGGGTAACCGGCGGGAATATGATATATACTATATGTCGTTTTTGGACCAATTCAGCATTTCTGATGTGGGGGATAAGATATCAGCCCATTTTTGAAGCTCCCGTTGAAAGGGGTCATCCTATGGTATTTGTGTTCAACCACGTATCATATATAGATATACCTATGTGGCTCAAGGCAACCGAAGGAAACCACATACGCGTATTGGGAAAAGCAGAAATGGCCCGCATCCCCATATTCGGATATATATATAAAGAAGCAGCCATTTTAGTTGATCGCAGTAATGCCGCAGCTCGGGCAAAAAGTATCAGGGAACTTAAATTTTTTCTGTCGAAGAACATTTCAGTTGTTATTGCGCCGGAGGGCACTTTCAATATGACATCCAAACCTCTTGGCTCGTTTTTCGACGGGGCATTCAGAATCGCAATTGAAACACAAACCCCTATTAAGCCGGTTGTTTTTCCTGATGTTCAGGAAAGACTTAATCATCACTCAATTTTTTCTCTTAGTCCCGGGAAAAGCCGCGCCATATTTCTTCCGGAAATTCCTGTTACTGATTATACAATTGAAGATATTCAGCTTTTGAAACAAAGAACTTACACTGCGATGGAAGATGCCCTGCTTCGTTATAAGGCAAGTTGGATAAAATAAAAAGAATGAAAGGCACGGAATTGTTTAGCATGGAAGAACCAGATATGTGGGCGGAAGTAATTCTTCCACTTGCCCTCCCGCAGGTGTACACATATCATGTTCCGAAAAACCTTCAGGCTTCAGCAATCGCCGGAATTCGTGCAGAAGTGATTTTTGGAAAGGCACGGCGCTATGCGGGAATAGTAAAGTCGGTTCATTACAATCCTCCCGCCTTTCCCACTAAACCGGTGATTCAGTTCCTGGATGATCAGCCGCTCGTATTCGACCATCAGTTAGAATTGTGGAACTGGATGGCTCAATATTATATGTGCACTGAAGGTGAGGTTATGGCGGCTGCTCTTCCTGTAAATTTCAAACTTAGCAGTGAAACGATACTTCTTTATAATGAAGAAGCCGGCGATGACTTCAGTAACCTTTCGGATAATGAATTTCTTGTTGCAGAAGCGTTGTTGATCAGAAAGCAACTTACCATTGACGAAGTGCAGTCGATTCTTGATGCTTCTCATGTTTATCCCGTTGTTAAAAAACTTGTAGAAAAAGCAGTTTGCATTCCCTGGGAAAAGATGACTGAACGTTACATTCCTAAGAAAGAAAAATTCGTTACCCTGAACGCTAAATTTAATAATGAGGATTCTCTCGAGGCTCTACTGAATGACTGGTCGGGAGCTGCCAAGCAAATGGAAATGCTGCTTGCTTTTTTACATTTCTCAAAAACGCAGGGAGAAGTAAAGCAGGCCGATCTTCTTAAAAAGTCTGGCGGTACAACAACACAACTTAATGCACTTGTGAGCAGAGGAATTTTGTTTGTAGAAAGCCGTCGCGTTGACAGGATACCGGTCTCACATGGTGAAATGAACGTGGAGTTTTCGCTCACATCTCAACAGGAATCTGCGCTCGACAATCTAAAACGCGGGTTAAACGGAAAGGAAGTTGTGTTACTGCATGGCGTAACAGGCAGCGGTAAAACGCAGCTTTATGTGAAACTTATTGCGGAATACGTAAAGCGGGGAGAACAGGTTCTTTACCTTCTTCCGGAGATCGCACTAACGGCACAGCTTATACGAAGATTACAAGAGTATTTCGGTGGACATATTTCTATCTATCATTCCAGGTTCAACGACCAGGAAAGAGTTGAACTTTGGAATAAGGTCCGTTCCGGTGAAACCCGCATTATTCTTGGAGCACGGAGTTCTCTCTTCCTTCCTTTTCAACAATTGGGATTGGTGATCGTGGATGAAGAACATGACCAGTCGTATAAACAACAAGACCCTGCTCCCCGTTACAACGCCAGAGATGCAGCAATCTATTACGCTCATCTTAAAGGGGCACGGGTGATATTGGGAAGTGCAACTCCTTCAATAGAAAGTTATTTCAACGTCCTGCAGGGAAAGTACGGAATGGTTCATTTGCCCGAACGCTTTGGTGGAATTGAACTTCCGAAAATAGAACTGGTAAACACACATGGCATGCTTGGCACTCAGGGGAAAGTGATGATCAGCGAGCAACTGCGTGCCGCGGTGGAAGCCACTGTTGAAGATGGAAGGCAGGTGATATTGTTTCAAAATCGCCGGGGATATGATCCCTACCTGATATGCGGAAGCTGCGGATACATTCCTCAGTGTTCAGAATGTGATGTGTCTTTAACTATGCACAAATTCAGCAAGAAATTACATTGTCACTATTGCGGAAAAACTTATCCCGTGTTGATCGCATGCCCGGCCTGCGGCGTACAACGCTGGCTTGAGAAAAATTTCGGAACGGAGAAAATTGAAGAACACCTTGAAGCAATATTCTCTGATTATAGAATTGCACGAATGGATGTGGACAGTGTGAAAGGGAAACATGCCCACGACAACCTGATAAGGAGATTTGAACAAAAGCAAATAGATATATTGATAGGAACACAGATGGTGGTGAAGGGATTGGATTTTGAGCACGTTGATCTTGTAGGAATTATAGATGCAGATGGTCTCTTAGGGTTCACAGATTTTCGGGTGAATGAGCGTGCTTTTCAACTAATGGAACAGGTAAGCGGACGCGCGGGCAGGAAGCACCGGCAGGGAAAGGTAATTATACAAGCGATGCACGTGCAACATCCAGTTCTGCAATTTGTTGTTACGCATAATTATGAAGGTTTTTATAAGATGGAGATCGCGAAGCGCAATGAATTTCACTATCCACCCTTTTTCCGATTGATCAGGATAACGTGCAAGCACAAAGATAAACAAGTAGTATCGGCCTGTGCTGCTGCTTTGGCCGTTGAAATCACCAAGGTGATGAAGGATATAAACGGGCCAGCCGCTCCGGTGATTGGCAGAATACGTAATTTGTACCTGATGGAGATAATGATAAAACTTCCGCGCGATGGAAGTCATTTTAATTATAAGAGATCCATTGAATCAAACATTCAGCTTATAAAATCATCAAAAGCATTTGCATCTGTAAAGATCATCTGCGACGTTGACCCATACTAATAATAATAGAACCTTGATCATTCACAAAAATATTTCGCTTAAGCCCTTCAACACCTTCGGGATAAACGTGATGGCCCGAACGATGTTGGAAGTACATGATATTGAAGATTTGAAAGAAGCGCTTGCCTATGAGCAGGGAAAGATATCTGCGCAACCTTTAATTATTGGTGGCGGAAGTAATATTCTTTTGCTGAATAATATTGCGCGCCCCGTGATCAGGATGAAGATTGCAGGCATTGAAAAGATTCTTGAAAACGATGAGCACGTTTACCTGAAGGTTGGCGCCGGGGTAAATTGGCACGACTTCGTAATGTACTGCGTTCAACACGAATTTGCCGGAGTTGAAAATCTTGCGCTGATACCCGGGAGTGTCGGCGCTTCTCCGATGCAAAATATAGGAGCTTATGGAGTGGAAGCAGGGGATGTGTTACACGAGGTGGCTGCAGTGCAGGTGATGGACGGGGAGGAGACTATTTTCAGCAGAGATGATTGTAAACTGGGCTACCGGGAAAGTATTTTTAAAAATGAACTGAAAGATCGTTTTGTAATTACAAATGTTACTTATAGATTGAATAGGTTTCCCATGTTCAATACTTCATACGGCGCAATCGCTAAAGAGCTGGATGAAATGGATGAAGGAACGCTGACGATTGGATCCATAGCTCGGGCGGTGATGAATATCAGGAAGAGTAAATTGCCTGATCCATCGATCATCGGCAATGCAGGAAGTTTTTTCAAGAATCCGCAAATAACCTCAGATAGATACGAATTAATTTTGAAGGAATTTCCTGATGTTGTTGCGTATGATCTTAATAATGGTTACTATAAACTTGCCGCCGGATGGTTGATCGAAAAATGTGGTTGGAAAGGGTGGAGGGAAGGTGATGCCGGTTGCCACGAAAAGCAGGCACTCGTACTGGTTAATTACGGAGATGCCTCAGGTGAGGACATCCTCAGGGTTTGTGAAAAGATCCGGGAAAGTGTTCTTGCAAAATTCGGAGTGGATTTAGAGAAGGAAGTGAACGTGATAGAGAGGTGATAATACCTCCAGTTCCTTGGGTCTGCGTTTATGTCGTGTTTTCGGGGCGCGGTAAAAAGTCATCATTCGAACACATGGTTATTAGTATTTCCGAAGCCGGTGACGGTTTCCGGCCCTAAGTCGTTTAAGTAAAGATTATGGGGGTCCGATCTCATTATCCTCTTATACGATTCCGGCATCAAAGCGCGTTGCAGTATTCTTTTAAACAATTCATTTAAATCCGGATCCTGTTTTTAGAAGTGTATGTTTCAGTTCTCTGTACAACGTCGATACCGGCATCACTGCGCGTTGCAGTGTATTTCATTGAGCCTCCCTTGAAAAAAGGTAAATTTTCAAATGAAATAATATGCGGGATAAGTGCTTGGTGTCGGTGAGGAACCCCACCACCTAGCCTTAAAACCTGCAAAAAGACCCGTTAACTTCTGAAATAAGAGGGACCTTTTTTCCGCCAAACCTGCGCCAATACTAGTCAACGCGTAAACAAAGGGGATTCGTAACTACCCCCTCATCATTAAATGCCCGCAATCACTATGTGCTACAATATTGCTCCGTGCAACCATAAAAAAACCACGTCATTTGCAGACGTGGTAAAGTATTTTCAAACGGTATGATTATACTATCTGCTGTCTGCCGCCTGGGGAATTGATTCAGTTTGAATTTGCGCTCCGCCTTCGATCTGTTGCCTCATCGCCTTGAATTGCTGATCAAGTTGGTTCAACGCTCCAAGCAACATTTCATTTCTCTCTTCTTCAAATGACAAATTATCTCTCCGCACATCACTGAGGGTTTGATAATACAGTCTTTGTTGCTCTGCATCCTTTTTTACCGAAGCTGAAATTTTGTTAATTAATAAGGTGTCATTTGCTTTATAAGCGGCATATAAAAGCTGCACGCTTATCTGGTTATGTTGCTGGTTACGGCTTACCATTCCATAAGGGAAATTTTCCTGCAACATCATCTTATCTACCTGCTGAAGCAATTTGCGAGCCTCGGCATCTTTACCTGCATCAACCAGTGCCGAAGCGGCCTGGGCATAGTTAAGTCTTATACCATTCAAGTGGCGACGGTTCTCTTCGTCAAAGTAAACACCGGGTTTGTCGGCATTTCCGAATTTGAATTTATTCAGCATCTTTTCTGCAGCCCAATCTTCATTTACTTCGTCGTTCTTCACCGGTACGAGCCTGTAGGTCATTCCATCCTGACGTAAGTAATCTCCAAAGCCCAACTCTCCGTAAGGTGATGTGAAATAAATAGGACGCTCCCATTTGTTGGCCGCAATTATATTAAGTATCGCCGCATCATTCTTGAACAGGCTGTTCCTGGGAATTTCAAAATCAACAGAGGCGACCACATTGTCGTTAGCGTTCACAGTTCCATTCTGCTTCACTTTGTTAACGTCAACCGGAATTGAAACCCGCTTTGAAGGAAACACATTCAACCAACTGCCATCGCGTGCCTGCTCCATCATTGCGGGATCATTACTTCCTGCGTAATTTTTCATCATGGTATAAAGGTCCATGAACTGATTCGGATCTACACCGGGTTTTGGTGCATGATAAATTATATCCCTGTTGGCACCTTCAATTTGCTCCTTAGACCAAATAGGGTCCACAGGCGCACTGTTATTCAGCTTATACCGCAATTGATTGATGTACCAGTCCGTTCCCAAAAGGCTGCTGTTTATTACACGAACATCAGGACGAATGCCTTCAACTTCCTGCGCATACCAGAGTGGATATGTATCGTTATCTCCAAAAGAAATTACGATGGCATTGGGTGCGCAGCTTTCAAGGTAATTGATCGCAAGGTCGCGCGCAAGTGTTTTATTACTTCTGTCATGATCATCCCATTCCTGAATTGCCATCCATACAGGTACGAGCAACAGGCAGGCAATTGCAGCTGCAACAGTGGAAGCTCGAAGATTCTTCATCAGTTTAAAAAGTGCATCACGAACCCAGAAAACGCCGAGCCCGATCCAGAACGCAAAGGCGTAGAAGGAACCTGAGAATGCGTAATCCCTTTCACGGGGTTGCAGACCGGGCTGATTGAGGTAAACACAAATTGCAATACCGGTGAAGAAGAAAAGCAATCCCACAACTAGCGCATCCCGCCTGTCTTTTTTTATTTGATATAATAAACCAAGTATTCCGAGTATCAGTGGAAGTGCAAAGAGTTTATTATTGGCTTTGTTATATTTCAAACTGTCTGGCATATTCTCCTGGCTGCCGAGGAAAAGTGCGTCGATAAATCCAATTCCGGTTTTCCAGTTACCATCGCGAACATTTCCCATATCCACGCCCTGCACATCGTTTTGTTTGCCGGCAAAATTCCAAAGGAAATAGCGCCAATACATCCAATTAAGCTGGTATTGCATGAAAAAGGCAATGTTGTCGCGCATAGTAGGCTTGCTGTCCCAATTGCCTTGTGCATCTTTTCCTATTCCGGCGAAGCTTGCATAATAGCCGGCACGATCCGGACTTTGAGAATTGTCCCACATGCGGGGAAAGAAATGAAGATCATCAGGGTTATACACGTACGTTACCTTTCTGCCTTTCTTTTCATATCCATCCTCAGATTTTATATATGTATCGGTAACCTTGGTGTCAATCACCTGGTCGGTAAAATCATGACCATAAAGTATTGGCCAATCTCCATACTGCTCGCGACTTACATATCCTACGAGAGTTACCGGATTGTCAACATTGAACATATCTATAGATGGGTCTGCACTGCTTCGGATCATTGTAGTGAGATAAGAGGAATATCCTACAAGCATAAACGCAAAACTCCATAAGCCAAGTTTGAGAAAGTTCCAGTTGTTTTTGTTTGCAATTCGTAGCCCAAAAAAGATCAACAGGCCAAGCAAGGCAAAGAGAAATCCGAATCCTGCGAAGAATGGAAGTCCAAAATTATTTTTGAACATAACATCCATATTTCCTGCCCATTGGATGCTCCATTGTATAACGGCTTTTTGAACAAGGCCCGTGATTACGCAACCGATCAGGAATGCAATCACCGTTCCCCATCTTGTCACCTTATATCTTTTGAAATAATAAACCACTACCAAAGCCGGCAGAGTAAGGAGGTTTAGCAGATGGACGCCGATGCTTAGGCCCATCAGGTAAAATATCAGGATGATCCAGCGATCTGCTTTTGTGAAGTGGCCACGAATTCCTTGTTCTTCTTCGCGCGTAACGCTTTGTTCCCATTTTAAAATTGCCCAGAAAACCAGTGCCGTAAAGAATGATGAAAGTGCATAAACTTCGCCTTCCACAGCACTATACCAGAAAGAGTCGGAGAAGGTATAAGCAAGGGCGCCAACAACTCCCGCCGCCATGATCGCAAAAGTATGTGTAGAGGAAAGAGTTTTGTTTTCTTTCAGCGTAAGCTTTAAACCAAGGTAAGTGATGCTCCAGAAAAGAAACAGGATCGTAAAGCCACTCGCCAATGCGCTCATTAAATTTATACCGGTTGCAGCAGTTGCAGGGCTGAAAGGAATCATGAACAAACGTCCGATCATTACAAACAAGGGCGCGCCTGGTGGGTGAGGTATCTGCAACTTGTATGCAGAAGAGGCAAATTCACCGCAATCCCAAAGGCTTCCGGTTGCCTCCATTGTAAGAATGTACACCAGGCAGGCGATAAGACAAACTGCCCAGCCGGTGATGTTGTTAATCTGTTTGAAACTCATAAATCGTTACTTGGTTATAGGTGGGCAAATATAAAGGATTTGGGCTTTCCCAACCGGGGCAGCCTGAGGGGTGGAAACGGGTATATTTCAACGGTTGGCCCCTGCCGTTCACTACCTTTGACATATGAGGAAGGCTTTTTGGCAGTTGCACATTGCCGTACTGCTTGCCGGGTTCACGGCAATTTTGGGGAAACTGATTAAGCTCAACGAGATATTACTTGTAAGTTATCGTTTACTCCTTACCGTTATAATCCTGGCCGTACTCATCAGCATCAGGAAGCAATGGCAAAAACTGAAGGTGCGGCATTTGATCAGGATTACAGGCGTCGGATTTATAATTTGTTTGCACTGGGTGGCATTTTATGGAAGCATTAAGTATTCAAATGTATCGGTGGCCCTGGTTTGTTTTTCGGCAACAGGATTTTTCACTGCTGTTCTGGAGCCATTGATTATGAAAAAGAATGCGGTATGGCAGGAAATACTTTTGGGTTTTCTCGCTATCGTGGGCATTTACATCATATTCGATTTTTATCCTGAATATTTAAAAGGAATAGCCTTCGGAATTGTCGCAGCCTTAGGAAGTGCTGTTTTTCCCATATTGAACAAGCAGTTGTTGAAAAAGCATTCACCCAGAACATTAACCTTCTATGAACTTGCGGGCGGTTTTGTGTTATTGCTGGCGGTGATTCCTGCATACCTCCATTTCTTTCCTGCTGCCTATTATTTACCTTCTATGCATGATTGGTTCTGGCTTTTCCTTTTAGCTTCAGCATGCACTGTGGTGATGTTTGAACTCCAACTTCATGCCTTGAAGAAAATATCAGCTTTCACCGTAAATCTCACTTATAATCTTGAACCCGTGTATGGAATTGTACTTGCCTTTGCGATCTTTAATGAAAGCAGGATGCTGGGAAAAGGATTTTATCTGGGATTACTTTTGATCGTTCTTGCAATAATTCTCCAGATGGTACGATCGTTCCGGGAAGCGCGTCGGATTATTTAAGGAACATTCGATACATTAAAACTTCCGGGTGATGGAGCAATTTTTTTACGCTTAGGAATATATTTTTTTAATCCCCATGTGATCGGCAGGCGAAATGTTATTCCACGGGGTTTCCGTGTTCTGATCGCATATCATCGCAGAAAAAAAGGAACAATTATCCTCCGTAAAATTACGGGATCAGGGAAGCTAACGCTAACGGGTAGACGTATTTCACCTTCAAAGGCTTTTTATATTTAAAAAAACTTCTTATTTATGCAAATCATTGAGTAACAACATTTAATGAAAATTATTCAACTGTTTATTAGGATTGTCGGAAGATGAGGGTTGGGCTAACACCGATACATAAATATTCTGATGAAAACCGAATTCAACTTAAAAGAACGTTCTGTTAGCGATG
Organism: Bacteroidota bacterium; assembly: GCA_023433345.1. Classification (GTDB taxonomy): domain Bacteria; phylum Bacteroidota; class Bacteroidia; order Chitinophagales; family Chitinophagaceae; genus Ferruginibacter. The sequence continues at coordinate 10,268 of JAEZDA010000020.1, forward strand.
AAGAGAAGTTGCAGATAGAAAGAGCAATTATCTTTTTGAAATCTTTAAGCCACAGCCTGAGGCGTTCTATACTTGATGTGATAAAAGACGCGGGGGAAATTAACGTCACGGATATCTATCAGTGCCTGGAACTTGATCAAACTGTATGCTCGCAACAGTTAGCCGTTCTGAGGAGAGCAGATGTGGTGATAACTAAACGCCGCGGTAAGGAAATATTGTATTCAGTGAATGTAGAGAAGGTAGAGCACATTATTAACCTTGCCAGGCAATTTTAAAACTTCTTATGATAAAGCCAATCGATCCCTACATGAGGTTGTTACCTGACCACATATTGTCAGTACTTAAGGGCGCGGCCCAGGTTTTGAAAACGCTTCGTCATAAAGAACGGAACAGGGTTTTGGATGTGATCAACCACCAGGGTGAAATCAAGGTTACAGACATTTATGTAATTCTCCGGATAGAACAATCCGTATGCTCCCAGCATCTCGCTCATCTTCGGAAATCAGGAGCGGTTACAACAAGGAGGCGCGGGAAGGAAATCTATTATTCCATCAATCACCATCGAATCGAAGAACTCATTAAGCTGGCAAAGGCGATGTGCAGGATTGATCATCAAAATTTCTGACGGCGCCCGGCTTAAATGAACCGGATCTCTGTCTTCACTGTCGCGAATTTTTCGAACATGGCCATCACGCCGCAATACTTTTCAACCGAGAGGTCAACAGCTCTTTTCACTTTTGCCTGATTTTCTTCCTCAACTTTAATCTCATATATAATATATATCTCGGAATAAACTTTCGGATGATCCTCCGTTAATACCGCTCTCGTGGAAATTTTAAATTGAGAGTAGGTCACCTGCATTTTTTCGAGGATGGACACCACGTCTATTCCGGTGCAGGCGGCCAAAGAGGCGAGCATCATTTTTTTCGGTCCCGGGCCGGCAGAAGGACCGCTCTCCGGAGAATCCATAACCAATACATGGTCGTCTACAACTGCGCTGAAAACGCGGTCTCTTACGAAGCTGGTTTCTACAAGGTCTTCCATTTCAGTTAATTTGGGGTAATGATACATGCTTTTTGCGCCCGAAAAGAAGATCTTTGCGCTGATTTTCGTCATTATCGGGTCATGGACGCTAAATTGTTTGCTATTTTGATGAAAAAGTTTGCATTTGGGTGATCTACTTAAAAACTTTTTGCTACCTTTGCCTCCCGAAAAAAAGGGACTTAAATTTTAGAACAATGGCTAGAGTATGTCAGGTTACAGGGAAAAAGCCAATCACCGGTAACAAGGTATCGCATTCAAATATCAAAACTAAGCGTCGTTTTCTGCCAAACCTGCAAACGAAGCGTTACTTTTTGGCTGAAGAAGACAGGTGGATCACTATGAAGGTTTCTTCTGAAGCGATCAGAACCATCAACAAGAATGGTTTGATGTCTGTTGTAAAGGAAATGCGTGCTGCCGGAAATAAAATTTAATAAAGCGATTTAAAAATACAATAATGGCAAAGAAAGGAAACAGGGTTCAGGTGATCATGGAATGCACGGAGCATAAAACCAGCGGTATGCCTGGTACAAGCCGTTACATTACCACCAAGAACAAAAAGAACACTCCGGAGCGCCTTGAACTGAAAAAGTTCAACCCGATCCTGAAAAAAGTGACTGTTCACAAAGAAATCAAATAACATCCGCCGTACTAACGGTGATCGATAACCTCATTAATTAATATTTCCCATGGCAAAAGCAGCTAAAACCGCGATCAAGACGAAAGACCAGAAAGCCGCAGCAGACGCGAAGAACTGGAGCAAGGTGATCAAATCTGTTCGCAGTCCGAAAACCGGAGCTTATACTTTTAAAGAAGCGATCGTACACAAAGACAAGATCAAAGAATTTTTGGCTAACTAATTTTGGTGCCATCAATATAATTAAAGCCTCAGTTATTGAGGCTTTTTTCGTTTTGCCCGAGATATATTCAGCATATCAACGTGGCAAATTGTGCTGGAATCTGCGTCTGCATCCATCTCCGGAATCTGCGGGAAGCATCCGGTGCGTTCCAAAGTTTCCATCGGAAAACGCCCATTTCCACATAACGCTAAGGTCGCAGAAAACTCTCCGCATCGCACTTTCTCAAACCTTTCCCCAAACAATAATGATCCGCAGATCTGCATATCCACACATCCTACATCTGCACATCTCACACGGCCCATCACCGAATCAGCACATCACCAAATCAGCACATCACCAAATCAGCACCCCGATAGCTATCGGGGCACATCATCCCTCCCTATCTTTGCACCCGAACATTAAAAAAATTATGGGACTTTTTGATAAATTATTTAAGAAGAAGGAAAAGCAACAGGAGGCGGTAGACCAAGGTCTGGAGAAAACCCGCGAAGGATTTTTCAGTAAGATCACCAAGGCAATTGCCGGAAAGAGCACGGTGGACGAAGAAGTACTCGATAATTTGGAAGATGCTTTGGTAGGTGCTGACGTGGGAATCGAAACAACTGTGAAGATCATAGAGCGCATCGAGAAGCGTGTTGCGCGCGATAAATACCTGAACACAGCAGAACTAAATAATATTCTTCGCGATGAAATGGAGGGACTGCTTGTTGAAGCACCCACAGGAACTTCCTATGACGATTTCGAGTTGCCATCGTCACATAAGCCGCATGTTATATTGGTTGTAGGTGTGAACGGTGTTGGTAAAACGACAACCATCGGCAAATTGGCGCATAATTTCAAGCTTGCCGGCAAATCGGTTTTACTCGGTGCTGCCGATACTTTCCGCGCGGCAGCGGTTGACCAGTTAACCATATGGAGCGACCGGACGGGAGTTCCGATTGTAAAAAAAGAAATGGGCAGTGATCCTGCTTCGGTGGCTTACGACACAGTGATTTCGGGTGTTGCCCGAAATGTTGATGTGATTATTATTGACACTGCAGGAAGACTTCACAATAAAATTCACCTGATGGATGAATTGGTGAAGATCAGAAAGGTGATTCAAAAAGTGATTCCTGATGCGCCGCACGAGGTATTGTTGGTGTTGGATGGAAGTACGGGCCAGAATGCATTGGAACAGGCAAAACATTTTACCGCGGCAACTGATGTTACGGCTCTCGCCATAACAAAACTGGATGGCACGGCGAAGGGCGGTGTGGTATTGGCTATTGCAAGCCTGTTTAATATTCCTGTAAAATTTATTGGTGTTGGAGAAAAGGCAGAAGACCTTCTCGTGTTCGATAAAAAGCAATTTATACACGGTTTATTTCCTGGCTAGAGGTTAGTTATGAGTTTTGGGTGATGCGTCTTGAGGAGTAATCCCAGGCAATCAGGTTTCCATGGATATAATTGAAACCCAGGACTCAACACTCACGACTCATACCTCTTATTAACTATCCCTTATTACCTCCTTAACACCATTTCAACAGAATATTTGGGAAATTTGTATTTCAATTATAGCTTGTATATTTTCTCATAAGCAGTTAGTTTTGGTAAACGGAGCCCCTAGTCTTGGGGGCTCTTATTTTTTGGGGAAGAGGTACTGCCAGGTGCTCTTGTGAATTTATGAAAGGTAGTAGAGGAAACCATCCGATCCGGTATTCTCGCCCCGTTGCAACTGTATCATGTGCGTTTGCTCTTTTTGATTTCCGAAGCCAATATAGAAAGGGGGTATATTGAAACATCCGATTCGGTACTCTCGCCCCGTTACCGTGTTGCAATTGTATCCTGTGCATTTACTGTAATCGTTTTTCGATCACCTGCAACCCTTGCGGTGAGAAAAAATCCGGGTACTTTTCCTAAAAACAACACCCGAATGGAGCAATAGTAACAATCATTTTCATTAGGTTGCGTGCAAAGTTTTTTCGGGTTTTTACTTCGAATCTCTGAAGGTTTTGGGCAACGGGGCGAGAAGGGGGATTCGTATGCTATGGACTGGACAATGCGGGCATGGGTCAATATTCAACCAAGACCTTTTATTACCCCTTAAATTTGTTTTCAAACCAACTTTATGGCCACCAATAAAACCACCGCAACCAATGCCAGTGTAAAAGATTTTATTGCGGGCATCCCCTCCGAAACCATGCGCGATGACGCCCGTGCAATAATCGCAATGATGCAGGAGGAGTCGGGCTGGGAACCTTTTATGTACGGGCCATCGATCATTGGGTTCGGACTTTACAAATACACCTACGCCAGCGGACATTCCGGCGAGGCGCCCTACATCGCCTTTGCGCCAAGAGGAAAAGAAATCGTGCTTTACCTCGAGTATGAATTCGATAATAAGAACGAACTTCTGGCTGAATTTGGCAAACATCGAAAAACTAAGGCCTGCATTTATTTTAAAACACTGGATGGCATGAATATTTCTGCTTTAAAAAAGCTGATCAAAGCTTCTTTAAAAGAAACTAAAAAGAAACATCCGGTTGAAAAAAGCAAAAAGTAATTTGCACCTATTCAACTTTTATTATTTAACCTGCTCGTAGATGTCCCTTTTGTTTTCCCCAATTAGCTTTCGTGATGTTTCACTCCGAAACAGGCTGGTGGTTTCACCAATGTGCCAGTATTCATCTGTCGATGGGTTTGCAAAAGACTGGCACCTGGTACATCTTGGCAGCCGGGCTGTTGGTGGTGCGGCGCTGATATTTACAGAGGCGACTGCGGTGAATCCTGAAGGAAGGATAAGCAGTAATGATCTTGGTATCTGGAAAGATGAACATGTTGAAGGGTTGCGGCGGATCACGAGGTTCATTCATCAGCAAAACGCTGTAGCGGGAATTCAACTGGCACACAGCGGTCGTAAAGCCAGCACGGTTCCTCCATGGATGGGAATGGAACAGGTAAGTCCTGAACAGGGTGGGTGGATAGGGGTTGCACCTTCGGCTATCCCTTACCGTGAGCACGAAATTCCGCCGCAGGAAGCTTCAGTGGCAGACATTGAAAAGATTGTTGCAGATTTTCGTTCTGCAGCCCAACGAGCATTGTCTGCCGAATTTAAAGTATTGGAAATTCACGCGGCCCATGGTTATCTTCTTCATTCCTTTCTCTCTCCGTTGAGCAATAAACGATCGGATGAATACGGAGGTTCCTTTGACAATCGTATTCGTTTACTCCTCGCCGTTATCCGCGAGGTGCGCAGTGTTTGGCCGGAATCGTTACCACTTTTTCTGCGCATATCGGCAACGGATCATACCGATGGAGGTTGGACGATTGATGATTCCATACACCTGGCCGGCATTGTGAAAGATTTGGGTGTCGACCTGGTCGATTGCTCATCAGGCGGAAATGTTCCAAAAGCAAAGATCGAACTCTACCCGGGTTACTAGGTTCAGTATGCGGAGGCTGTAAAGAAAGCAGGAATAAGAACAGGTGCCGTGGGCCTGATCACCACCTGGCAGCAGGCTGAAGATATCCTTATCAATGAAAAGGCCGACCTTATTTTCATGGCACGTGAAATGCTCCGTGATCCATATTTTCCCAGGCGTGCTTCAATTGAAATGCAGGAATCGTTCCCATGGCCTGATCAATACGAAAGGGCTGATCCTTTAAAGCAAAAGAAAATGATGATCGAGATATCAAAACTCATAAAACAGCGCAGAACTACGAAGCCTTCTAAGATGAAAGCTGGAAGCCGCGTCCCTGACGCGGTTATCATGGAAGCCCTTGAAAACGCTACCTGGGCGCCTAATCATGGTAAAACAGAGCCATGGTTCTTTGTGGTGTATTCCGGTGAAGGATTGGTGAACTTTTGCAATGCCCAGGCTGATCTGTACCAAAAGGAGAGCGGCGACAATTTTAACCCGGCAAAGCTCAAGAATCTACAGGGATGGGCAGATACGGTTTCTCACCTTATTGCTATTTGCCATCGAAGGTCCATTCTAACAAAAATTCCCGAACTGGAAGAAATTGAAGCTATCGCGTGTGGCGTTCAAAATCTCGCCCTAACTATTGAGGCGCACGGTTATGCCGGAATGTGGAGCACCGGCGGCATAACCTACTATGAAAGTGCCAGGGAACTTCTTGGCTTTAGTGATCATGAAAGGCTTCTTGGTTTCTTCCTCGTTGGAGAGAAAATGGAGGAAAGCGCACCAGCCTCACGGCGACCCATACACGAAAAGATACGCTGGGTTTCAAGTTGATTTGCGCTTTGTTCCTTTGCGTTTTTGTGTGAAACAATTCGAAACAGTTACAGATTTCCAAAGTCTATTACCGCATCGCCCCCAACCGGGAAACCTACGCAGGTGAGCACACGGCCACGTGCGATTTCCTCATCGGTAAGCACTTCATTATAGCCCATCCAGATCTTGCCTGAAACGCAGGTGGCAGCGCAACTTCCACACTGTCCGCTCTCGCAACTGTATGGTAGGACTATGTTGTTTTCTTTTGCGATTGCAACAATGCTTTTCGGGTATTGAACCTTTAGTACGTGTTTATTGTCACCAATATGAATGGTTACATTATGCTCACCCATATCCGGCGGGCGATTGATGGTCGGCTTGGGCAGCGGATCAAATTCTTCTTTCCTGATCCTTTCTTTTTCGATGCCAAAAGCCCTCATTGTTATCGTGGCCATTATTCGGTACTCGTAAGGACCGCACAAGTATATGTAAGCATCTACCGGGTCTGCCGAATATTTCTTTAAAAGGCCGGTCAACAAAAAACCAGAGAGTCTTTTATTTTCCAGGAGTTCAGAATCACTGAAAAAGTAGTGAATAATGAACCGCTCCTTATAACGAATCGCCCACTGTTGCAACTGCGGGTAAAACAAAGTTTGCGCAAGCGATTTGTTACTATAGATCAGAACTATTTTTACCGGGGTTGTTTCCAGTAACAGGTGGATAAGAGAATAGCAAGGAGTGATGCCACTTCCCGCAGCTAAAAAAAAGTAAGTGAATGTTTCAGGTTGTGGAGGAAGCACAAAGTATCCTGAAATACCTGTGGTGTGTAAAACGTCTCCCTCTCTTGCATTGTAAACAAGCCATCGTGAAAACTCGCCATTGTCTACTTTCTTAACGGTTATGGATAAACGCTCTCCTAGTTCCGGTGAACTGGTGAGGGAATAAGAGCGCCGTTTTTCCCGGCCGTGAATAATGAATGAAAGTGTAATGAACTGGCCTGATTTGCATTGGGGTTCCCAACCCTCCATCGGTTCGAGAAAGAATGTCTTCGCTTCTTTAACCTCATCCCTGATCTCCGAGATCTTTACCTTATATCCTGTCCAGTTTTCGATGCTGAGATTTTTTTAAAGATATTGATAGTCTTTAGTTGGTCTGAAGCTTATTCTTTGTCAAATTCATAAGGTTCCCTAACTACGGCGATCTTGTGGTTTCACACCAAGGAATACCTAAGAATACATAAGGCCACGAAGAAAAGCATTAATCCTAACGACCAGGAACTACAAACTACCGACTATCGACTACCAACTACCTACTGCCGACTAATAAAAAGTTTTGATCAACAATATTACCGCACCGTAGATTACCGTTGTGGCAAAAATTCCTTTGGCTGTTTTATCCCGATGGGTGTTTATATAAATTGTAAAGAGAAGGGCATTAAGCAACAGGGATAAACTGAGCGCAACAGTTAAGGTTCTAAATCCTGAATCCTGATGCAGAATATACCCTAAAGTTTCGCTGATCGTATACTCCCTGAACTTTGAAAACTTAAACAGCGCGAGCCCGATAAGCGGCGCGAGGCAGCCAAGGATCATTCCAAAAACCAAACTGTCTTTCTTCAGCATCAGTCAAATATTTTTTTCTTTTCCAGTTTTTCTTTCAGCACATAATTGGTGAGGTCGAATTGAACCGGCACTACGCTCACATAATTTTTTTGCAGAGCTGCCACATCAGAATCTTTTCCTTTGTCGAAATTTACGAACTCACCCGTAAGCCAATAGTATTTCTTTCCCTGCGGATCGAGTCTTTCGTCAAAATCCTCTTCATATTTAGCATAGGCCTGCTTGCAAACTTTTATTCCTTTGATCTCATTCGCAGGAACGCTGGGGATGTTTACATTCAATAAAAGATGTTTATCCCATTTCTGACCGATCACACTGCTCACTATTTTATGCACTACCTGCCTTGCTGCGGTAAAGTCTGCTTCGTAGCGATAATCCAAAAGAGAAAAGCCAATACTGGGAATGCCTTCGATACTTGCTTCCATGGCGGCAGACATTGTTCCGCTGTAAATTACATTAATGCTGTGGTTCGCGCCATGATTGATACCGCTCAGGCAGATGTCCGGTTTCCTGGGAAGGATTTTATCTACCGCAAGTTTTACGCAGTCAACCGGTGTGCCGCTGGTTTGCCATGCCTCGATGTCTCCGAATAGATGCATCCTGTTAAGACGGAGAGGGGAGCCGATAGTGATCGCATGCCCCATGCCGCTCTGCGGTTTATCCGGCGCCACCACTACAACATGACCAAGATCCTTTACCGCCTCAACCAAATTTCGTATACCCGGTGCCGTTATATCATCATCATTCGTGATCAATATAAGCGGCTTCTCTTTACTTTTTGCCATTGAATTTATCTTGCTAAACCTTAATTAACGGAACCAGGGTCTGCCTACCAGCTCGCGGAAAGGCCATGGAATTGAAATGAGAATAAGTAACAATGCAATACCGGAAAATATAAGCACCTTACGGTGTTTTGCTGAATCGAGTGCGGCCTTCTTTACTGAAGTTCTTCCCACGTGAACAAGTATCCAGGCGATGATCATCATTAGGGCATGCTCCATGGTGAAGAAACGGTTATATGGATCCTTCATCACATCTCCCATTCCGGCTTTTATTTTATCAAACCATCCATTGCTCACAAACAATATGATACCGATAAGCAACTGAATATCGCAACAGATCATAAAAAAAAGATTCATTTTATTGTCGCGCGCAGTGTAAGGCTTTCTTCCTGCAAGGC
>JAEZDA010000029.1 GCA_023433345.1 Bacteroidota bacterium
CAGCCAATAAAGATGGAACCTGCTCAAGCATCTCCCGAAGAGCATCAAATTCCTCGTTCACTTCAATTCTCAATGCCTGGAAAACCTGGGCTAAATATTTATTGGGATTTCCTTTCACTATCGGTTGCAAGGCTTGCCGAAACTGTGCGATAGAAGAGAAAGGTGCAATTGATCTGGCAGCAATAATTGTTCTTGCAAGGGTTTTTGAATTCGTCACCTCGCCGAATTGTTCAAATATCCGGTGCAATCTTTCTTCGGAATAGGTATTAAGGATCTCCGCAGCTGTTTTCGTATTGCGACTGTTCATTCGCATATCTAAACTGCCATCGAAGCGAGTGGAAAAGCCGCGATCAGGTTCATTGAACTGATGACTCGACACTCCGAGGTCTGCGAGAATTCCATCTACCTTGTTGATATTATTTAGTTTCAGAAACCGAGCGAGGTGGCGGAAATTTTGAGGAATGAAAAGAATGCGTGGATCGGCAGGAATATTTTGAATTGCATCTGCATCCTGGTCGAATGCTACAAGAACACCTTTGTCTTCAAGGTTATCAAGGATAGCCCGGCTGTGACCGCCTCCGCCAAAAGTGCAATCCACATACACGCCACTAGGTTTAATTTTCAATCCCTCGATTGTTTCCTTCAGTAAAACGGGAATATGGTAGCCGTCGCCGCCGCGGGAAGTGTTTTCCGCAGGCAGGTTGTGAGAGGTTGTTACCATAATCAATCGTTTTCTTCCGGCCTGTTCATTACTTCATTGGCCAGTTGGCTAAATGCATCAGGTGAAAAAGAGTCAAAGAACTGCTGGTGATGATTTTTATCCCATATCTCGATCTTGTTGATTGCCGCTACCAGTACGATATCTTTTTCCAAACCGGCGTGGGCAAACAGGTTTTTCGGCAGCAATAATCTTCCCGCACCGTCCAGCTCAACCGCCACGGCTCCATTGAGAAAATATCTCCTGAATTCTCGAACCTTCGGGTCGAAGTCATTCAGGCCGCTGATCTTTTTGAAAATGGGCTTCCAGCTTTGGGTAGGGTACAGGGTCAGGCATTTCTCAAATCCACGGTTTATCACGAATGATTGATCGTCGTCTGGCAACTGCTTTTTAAAACCCGAGGGTAATAAAAAACGGCCCTTCGCGTCGATCGTAGATTCATATTCGCCGATAAAACTGACCATTTGGGATTTTCAGGTGATTATTTACACAAAATAACACTTTTTCCCACTTTTAGACACCTTTTTAAAAAAACTTATTTTTCCACAGCGAAATGCGCGTCAGTGCTGGATTACGTAGAAAAATCCCAATAAGGGTGTGAATTGAATGTGGATTGCTGTAGATTGGGTGTGGATAGCGGCACTATGCATTGGCTGCCAATGGAATAGATATGGTGAAGGTACTTCCTTTTCCGGCTATGCTTTCAGCCTTGATGGTTCCATTATGTGCATCGATCATGGTTTTCACATAGCTGAGCCCAAGACCAAAGCCTTTCACATTGTGGATATTTCCGGTATGTGCGCGGTAGAATTTTTCAAAGATCCGGTGAAGAGTTTCTTTGTTCATACCGATACCATTATCAGCGATCCGGATCTTGAAATTTTTTCCATTGCTGGAGGTAGCGAGTTTTATATGCAAATCTTCCCTGCTGTATTTTACTGCATTGTCCAGGAGATTATTTACCACGTTTGTAAAGTGAACTTCATCGGCCAAAATAAGGTGGCGTGGAGCTTCAAGTTTTACCTCTAAGATTCCGTTCCTTTCCGCGATGGGCAATGATATATTGTTCACCGCAGCCTGTATCATTTTATGTGCATCCAGCGGAACGAGTTTCAATTCCACTCTTTGTTTGTCCAGCAGCGCGGCCTGCAAAATCGTTTCAACCTGTTTATTCATTCTCCGGTTCTCCTCCTTTATTATTCCGGTAAAATATTCCATCCTCGCTCTATCTGACGCAACCTTTTCATTTTTCAACGCATCTACGGCAAGTGAAATAGTAGCGAGGGGTGTTTTAAATTCATGCGTCATATTATTGATGAAATCAGACTTGATCTCACTGAGCTTTTTCTGGCGAAGCAAGGTACGGATGGTAAGGAAAAAGGCCATCGTAATGATCAGCGTAAAAAGTACGGCGCCGAGAATGAACCATTTTATTTCGCGAAGTACAACGATCTTTTCATTGGGAACAATGATGATGAGGTATTCTTCCTTTGCGATATTTTCATAGATACTTCCGCTTAGCGGGGTCAGCTCAATAATTTGCCGCGCGAAATTTGCACTGTCGAGATATTTTTCGAAAAAACCTTCCGATTCAAGTTCATCGCCTGTGATCGTATTCTGTGTGATTGCAAATTCAAAATCTACATGGGGGAGATCATTATTATCCATTGCAGATTTGATGATGCTGTTTATTTCATCGCGGGAAAATCTTTGTATCACTGACGGTTTCAGAAGTTCAGCAGGAATTTTTTCATTGGAAAGCTGAAGATCATTCCCCTCATTAAAAGGCACCAACTGATTTCCTTCAACCAATTTGTATGCAGCCTCCTGCGTGGCGGCTACAAGCTTGTTACGAAAAGTGCTGTGCTCAGTATTTTTTGCAGTCTGCAGCCAGAGATATTGGAAGAATATCAGCCCCAGCAGAGAAATGAATGTGAGTAAGGTTATAAAAGGGAAAACTCTTTTCATGCAACCGGGGTGTAAATAAAATTCGCTGCAAATGTAGCTAAGATACGCGCCTGCAGGAGAATAGACAGCCTATTTTGGCCGATTTTTAACTTACATGTGAAGCAACAATGTTATAACTTTTTTTTGATTGCGAGGCATGTTGCAGTAATTTAGAAACATGATTGAAGCGGATAACGGAATATTATTGATAGCAGATCCTTTTCTTAAAGATTCGAATTTTATGCGCACGGTTGTTTTGTTGGCGAGGCATAATGAGGAAGGAAGTTTTGGTTTCGTTCTAAACCGCCTGCTGGATCATACGCTAGATGAGTTGCTCACGGATCTCGCCGGCTTTCCCCTTCCCGTGTACCAGGGTGGTCCTGTGCAAATGGATACGGTTCATTATCTCCATCAGTTCCCGGACCTTATCCCAGACAGTCAGCTTGTGGCAGATGACATTTACTGGGGTGGCGATTTTGAGATTCTTAAAGAGAAGATAAAGAATGGTGAGATAGACACTTCCCGCGTAAAATTCTTTCTTGGATACAGCGGGTGGGAACAAGGCCAGCTTGCAGGCGAACTTAATGAACAAACCTGGATAACGGCACCGTGTACACGCGAAATAGTATTTGAAACTGATGTGGAGGAAACCTGGAAGCGGAGCCTGAAACATCTGGGCGGGAAGTATGAGATGATGATCCATTTCCCGATCGACCCGCAATTGAATTGAATGTAAAGGTAGATAGATAAAGAGAGAAGAGATAAAGAGACGAAAGATAAGAGATGAGAGATAAGAGATAAAGAGTATAAGGGGGCGATCAATATTTCCGCTGATTCGCAAAAAGGGAAAAAGAAAGTAAAATCAACTAAAGTTTTTAATTCTACGATTAGTTAAATGTCAGCCTTTCAAGATATCATTCAATCCGGCAAGCTTGTTCTGGTTGATTTCACGGCAGAATGGTGCGGGCCCTGCAAAACAATGGCACCGGTTCTAAAAGAAGTAAAAGAGCGTTTAGGCGATACCGTTACCATATTAAAGATAGATGTTGACCGGAACCCGGAGGCTGCAAGGTCATTTTCCGTACAAGGCGTTCCTACTTTTGTTTTGCTCAGGTCAGGCAAAACATTGTGGCAGCAGTCAGGTGCAATGCCTGCACATCAATTAATCAGTGCGATCAAACAATTTCAATAAGAAATAATTTCCTTGCTTTATTCCCTTTTAAAGATTCCCGCCCGCATCGCTTTTCCTTTTTATTGCAGGAAACTAATGGTGAATCGGCCGGAAGTTTTTAATGAAGAAGGCCCTTTGTTAATTGCAGCAAATCATCCGAATTCTTTCCTGGATGCAATTGTAATGGCCACTCTTTTTAAACGGCCGGTTTATTCACTGGTTCGGGGAGATGTGTATTCAAATCGCTTCTTCTCCAGGATACTTTACTCTCTAAAAATGCTTCCCGTTTACCGTATTTCAGAAGGAGCGGAAAACCTCGGCGGCAATTATGAAACTTTTGAAAAGTGTAAGACGATATTCAGGCAGAAGGGAATCGTTCTCATCTTTAGTGAAGGGAGATGCATTAACGAATGGAAGCTCCGGCCCCTGAAAAAAGGAACGGCGCGGCTTGCGCTCAGCGCATGGAATGAAGGCATTCCACTCAGGGTGATACCAACGGCAATCAATTTTAGTTCCTTCCGAAAATTCGGCAAAAACATTCATATTAACTTTTCCGAACCAATTTTGAATGATTTTACGGATCTCGAAGGAGGCCGGGCTATAGTTGCTTTTAATGAAAAACTTGAACTTGCTTTAAGACCCATAGTCTATCATCTCGAAAGCGGAAATAAAAAACACATCAGGGAAAAATTTCGTACTCATGTGCCGCATCTAAAAAAGATCTTGTTGTTACTTCCCGCGCTTGCCGGCTTAATTTTTCTTTTCCCGGTATATTTCCCAACGCGGGAACTGGTCAGAAGGAAATGGAACAATGATCATTTCGATTCGCTGGTTGTTGCGATATTGTTTATAACGTTTCCTTTCTACCTGCTATTGATCACCATTATTGGATTTCTCTTATTGCCGGGATATTGGGCTTTGATGCTGCCGATTGCTTTGCTTTTATCCGCTCTTGCATTGCTGCATTTCCTTGGGCGGTAGATCGAAGTTTCGTTCATGCTTCTTAATATTTCGGATCTTTCTCTGCGTGTGTCTAGCTTTTCTCAACAATGAATTACCCGTAAAATCCCGACTTTGGGTACTTGTCATCAAAACGAAAAATTCCGAATTTCACAGTGGGGTCAGCGGGACGCTGGCCCCGGGGAGGTCGGGTGAACGGGGACCCGTTTAGTAATCGAAATCCCACCTTCGAAAATACTATCAAGCGGAAACCTTCGGCTTCACTAACGGTCAAAAAAAAACAGGAAAGAAAATCTTCCCTGTTTCAATATAAAATGTGTGGTCAATTAAATTTCCTGTGCGCCTTCTACCAATACGGTAGTTTTATTGTTAAGCACTTCAACAAATCCGCTTTGAATTGAGTAACCGCTGCTCGTGTTTTTATCTTTCAATATCTTCAGGTTACCTGCCTTCAAGGCGCTTACCATGGGGGCGTGCTTATCCAGCACTTCAAAAAGCCCACTGATTCCCGGCAATTGAACACCATACACTTCACCGCTGAAGATCTTTCGTTCCGGAGTTAGTATTTCAAGAGTCATGATAACGTTGTTAATAATTAAACCTTCGCAGCATCCATCAACTTCTTGCCTTTTTCAATCGCATCTTCCAATGTACCTACAAGGTTGAAAGCAGCTTCAGGATATTCATCCACTTCTCCATCCATAATTGCGTTGAATCCACGGATAGTATCTTCGATAGGAACCAACACACCTTTTAAACCTGTGAATTGTTCAGCCACAAAGAAGGGCTGGCTAAGGAAACGCTGAACCTTACGGGCACGGCTAACCACCAATTTATCTTCATCACTCAATTCATCCAAACCAAGGATGGCAATGATATCCTGCAATTCTTTATAACGCTGGAGAATAAGCTTAACGCGATTGGCAGTGTTATAATGCAATTCACCACAAATAGCGGGAGTAAGGATACGGCTTGTACTATCCAGCGGATCCACAGCAGGATAGATACCAAGATCGGCGATCTTACGGCTTAACACCGTAGTGGCATCAAGGTGGGCAAAGGTTGTTGCCGGAGCCGGATCGGTAAGATCATCTGCAGGCACATATACAGCCTGAACCGAAGTAATCGAACCGCTTTTTGTTGATGTGATCCTTTCCTGCATCAATCCCATTTCAGTTGCCAGTGTTGGCTGGTATCCCACCGCAGAAGGCATACGACCAAGAAGGGCCGACACCTCAGAAC
>JAEZDA010000062.1 GCA_023433345.1 Bacteroidota bacterium
AAGCCAACGATGGAAACTTTGAACTGTTGTTTCTGGGCGGAGGAAGTTTGCAACGACACCGTTAAAAACAGGGAGAAAGCAGCAATAAGGAGTTTATTCATATCTTAAAGAATGTGTGCAAAAGTACGCCAAGCAATATTAGCTCAGCAACCTGTTGATATCTAATTTAAAAGATTAAGTTGAAATTTGGTTAAATGTTGCCTGCATGCTGTAATTTTGCGCCTCACAATTAATTTGCTTATGTTGAGTTATTTCAAGCGCGTTTCCCTGGTTACAGCTATTGCTGTGCTGGCCAATGCTGCTTCAGCCCAGGTTACACCTGCAAGAACAGCGAATGACACCATCATTGACCAGATTCGCGGAGATGTGGTTACAGACAATATTCCGGTTATTTCACTTGATGAGAACGATGGGATGGACGGAAGTGCGCAAAACGTTTCTTCTCAGCTCAGCGCCGGCCGCGATCCCTTTCTTAGCGCCGCCACCTTTAAATTCAGCTCGGTTCGTTTTCGTATCCGCGGTTACGATTCAGATATGTTCGGAACCTATATGAATGGAATTCCAATGGAAAACCTTGATAACGGTTTTACTCCTTATGGTATCTGGGGCGGCTTGAATGATGTGATGAGAAACCGCGATGTTTCCCACGGCCTTCGTGCCACGCCTTATGCGTTTGGTGAATTTGGCGGACTAACATATTTGGATACACGCGCATCTTACCAGCGCCAGCAAACTACAGTGAACTACGCACTCAGCAACAGGAATTACCAGCACCGTTTTATGGCCGCACATTCAACAGGCTTAAATAAGAAAGGTTGGGCCTTCACTGTGTCAGGCTCACGGAGATGGGCAGACGAAGGATATTCTGACGGAACCTACTATGATGGTTTCTCGGTGTTCGGTGCAGTTGATAAGCGTGTGAACGATCGTCACCTGCTTTCCTTTGTAGCATTTGTTGCACCAACGGAAAACGGCCGCCAGGGTGCTACCTTCCAGGAAATGCTTGACATCGCCGGCACTAATTATTACAATCCTTACTGGGGTTATCAGAATGGCAAAGTGAGAAATGCAAGTGTGGGACGTTCGGTTCAGCCTGTTGGTATTCTTTCGCACGACTGGAAGATCACCGACAAAATGAGCTTGTTTACCTCCGGCTCCTTCAGTAAAGGATATCGCAGCACAACTGCTTTAGATTGGTACAATGCACCTGATCCGCGCCCGGATTACTATCGCTACATGCCAAGCTACCAGCTTGACCCCGCCATGGCCGAATATGTTCGCCAGGAAATGATCCGTGATGTGAATCTTCGCCAGATCAACTGGGATCAGTTGTACAATGTAAATTATAATTCCGTTGAAACCTTCCAGAATGCGAACGGAATTCCCGGCAATTCTATCACAGGGAAGCGCTCTCATTATATAGTGGAAGAAAGAAGAATAGACCAAACGCGTTATAACTTTAATACGGTACTCAACACAGCCTTGAAATCTAACATTGATTTCACTGCAGGGTTCACGTATTCAGCACAAAAGAACCATTATTACAAATTAGTGGATGATTTGCTTGGAGGAGATTTTTATGCAGACATTAACCAGTTTGCAGAAAGGGATTTCAGGCAGAATATCATCGCGGTTCAAAATGATCTGAACAGGCCTAACCGGATCCTTTATGAAGGAGACAAGTTTGGTTATAACTATGATATCAACATTAAGAAAGCAGCTGCTTTCGCCCAGGCTAATTTCAAACTTCGTAAAGTAGACATTTTTACAGCGATAGAGCATTCCCATACACGTTTCTGGCGCGACGGAAATGTTCGCAACGGTTTGTTCCCGAACAACTCTTATGGTAAATCAGACTACCATGATTTTTATAATTATGCAGGTAAAGCGGGTGTAACTTATAAAGTTGATGGCCGTAATTACCTTTTCGTGAATGGTGGTTATATGACCCGTGCCCCATTCTTTGAAAATGCTTTCATAGCACCAAGAACAAGGGATTTTGTTCAGGAACTGGAGAATGAAAAGATCACAACAGTTGAGGGCGGATATGTAATGAACGCTCCTTCGGTAAAACTGCGCGCTACTGCATACTATACCCAGTTCAGAGATCAGATGAATGTGTTGTCATTCTATCATGATGAGTACAGGAACTTTGTTAACTACGCGATCAGCAATATCGGAAAAGTTCATTCAGGTATTGAACTCGGCGCAGAAGCAAAAGTTTACAAAGGCCTTAGTCTGAACGCTGCTGCCAACATCGGCCGTTATTACTATGATACCCGTCAGAGTGCTGTGGTAACTGTTGATAATACATCACAGGTAGTTTCTGAAGGAGGAATTATCTACTCAAAAAACTTTAATGTTCCAACACCTCAGGAGGCATATACCATTGGGTTTGACTATCGTTCGCCCAAGTTCTGGTTCCTTAACGTGAACTTCAATTTCTTCAACAACATGTGGTTAGATTTTAACCCGCTTCGCCGCACGGCAGCTGCTGTGAATGGAGTTGAAAAAGGAAGCGATTTATGGTATGATATTCTTGACCAGGAAGAATTGAAGGATCAATATACTCTTGATGCTTTCGCAGGATACAGCTGGATGATGAATCGCAGGTATAAGAGCCTGAAAAAAAGGACTTACCTGGTTTTCAACGTTGGTGTGAATAATATTCTTAATAATAAAAACATTGTTTCCGGAGGTTTCGAACAACTGCGTTTTGATTATGCTGAAAAAAGCACGGAGAAGTTCGACTCTAAAAGATTTTATGCATATGGAATCAACTTTTTCGCCAGCATAGGTGTGAGGTTCTGATCTAACTAATTAATTAAACTTTTTAAATAATAAACCATGAATAAAATTGCAAGATTATTTTCTGCAATCGCGCTACTCGCTCTGCTGGGAACGATCAGTGCCTGTAAAAAATCCTTTGACGAACCACCGGGGCCTGCTGATCCGAACATCACTGCAAATATGAATATAGATGCATTGAAAGCCATGCATACTGTTCCGGGTGCTTATGATGAAATGACTCAGGATATTATAATATCTGGTATTGTAGTGGCTAATGATAAGAGTGGGAACTTTTACAAACAACTCTTCATCCAGGATTCAACCGGGGCTATTCAGTTGCTTGTAAATGCAAACAATCTTTATACAAGTTATCCTGTTGGCCGCCGCGTATTTGTGAAAGTGAAAGGCCTTACATTATCTGATGATAATGGAACCATGCTACTTGGTTACAAGGCTCTTGTTGCGGGCGTACCATCGCTTGAAGGAATCAACGGAGCAATGATCGGTGAACATCTTATCGGTGGTTCTATCGGCAACCCCGTTGTGCCTATTGATGTTGATTACACTGAGCTGAGCACTAACATGCAGAACCGTTATATCAATGCTTTGATCAGATTGAGAGGATATGAATTTATTGAGGCAGATACAAGCAAAACTTATTCTGACACATCTGTGTATAAAAGGACCACTAACCTGAGGATAAAGCCATGCACCGGAGCTGAAGTGATTGTTCGTACAAGTGCTTATGCAAATTTCGCAGGTTTAAAAGTTCCTCCCGGCCATGGTGATATCACCAGCATTTATACTGTATTCGGGTCAACCCGCCAGTTGGTTATTCGTGATACTTCAGATGTTCAGTTCAATGAGCTTCGTTGCAACCAGGCTCCTCCACCGGCGGGAACCCTGATTCTTGAAAACTTCGAGTCTCAAACTGTGCCTGCTACCGGTTTCAACCCGATCACAATTCCAGGATGGGTAAATATTGCTGAACTGGGAGGTAGGAATTTCAGCGCTAAACAATTCAGCGGAAATAAATATGCAGAGCTTTCAGCTTTCGGCAGTAATGCTGCAGTGGTAAGGGCGTGGCTGGTTACGAAGGCCATCAACCTTGATGGTACTACCAACGAAAGGCTTACTTTCGACACCAAGCAAGGATTTACAGGAGCTGGTAATTCAACCGCAGCAGCTTTGAAAGTGCTTGTATCTACAAACTATACAGGAACAGGCAACCCTTGGGATGCAAGTTGGACTGATGTTACAAGCCAGGCGACTTTATCTCCCGGAACAGTTACATCATTTCCATCAAGCTTCACCCCTTCGGGAAATATTGATTTATCCGGCTATACCGGGAATGTTTATATTGCTTTCCGTTACGAAGGAGCAGACCCAACTGGAACAACTTCTGATCTCACTTCAACATGGCAGATCGATAATGTTTCAGTTATTGGAGATTAATACTAAATTTGTTGATAATATGATAAAGAGCCATCCGTTTGTTGATGGCTCTTTATCCTAAAACCAAAAACTAACACCAATTGATATGAAGAAGATTTTTACATTTATCTGTTTACTGGTTTCCCTTTTTTCTTACTCGCAATCTACTACCATGGTGATAAGCCAGGTATATGGCGCGGGTGGCAACACGGGAGCGGTATATAATGCTGACTTTGTGGAATTGCACAACGTATCAGCTTCAGCTTATGATCTTACAGGGCATTCTATTCAGTATGCCTCTGCAACAAGTACCGCTGCATGGTCGGGAAAATTTGATCTTCCTGCGGTAACTGTTCCGGCCGGAGGATTTTATCTCGTGCAAATGTCTACAGTTGGAACCGGCGGTGTAGCCTTACCTACAGTTGACGCAACCGCAACTCCGTCTATCGCGATGGCATCAGCGAGCGGTAAAGTTGCTCTTGTTGCCAACACAACCGTGCTTAATGGTTGCCCCGCAGCAGGAACAGTAATCGACCTTGTGGGATATGGTACGGCAAACTGTTCTGAAACCTCTCCGGTAGGAACCCTGAGCTCGGCTAATGGTGCGGCGAGGAACAACAATGGTTGCACTGATACCGACAACAACCTTTCAGATTTCACCGTGGGGCCGCCAGTGGCGCGAAACAGTGCAAGTCCTGCATCAGTTTGCGCCACATCAACCTCTCCTTCAGTTACTGCGGGAACATTGGTTGATTTTGGAAACGTGACCGTGGGCTCTGCATCTGCCTCTCAAACTTTCGACGTAGCAGGAACCAACCTTACCGGTTTCCCGGGAGATATCACCGTTACAGCTCCTGCAGGTTTCCAGGTATCACTTGACGGTATTACATGGACCACAACTGTAAACATTCCTTATACTTCCGCAACACTTGCTTCCACCCAAGTGTTTGTGCAATTCCTTCCGCAAGCTGCCGGTGCTGCTTCCGGAGATATTTCTATTACAGGAGGTGGCATCACAACCCCCGTTTTGGTTCCCGTTAGTGGTACCGGGGTAGCTGCTGCAACTCCTACCATAACAGCAGGAACTCTTGTTGATTTTGGCAATGTTACCGTAGGTTCTGCATCTGCTTCACAAACATTTGATGTTTCAGGAGCTGCTCTTACAGGATTCCCCGGCGACCTAACCATCACTGCTCCTGCGGGCTTCGAGATTTCTTTGGATGGAACAACGTGGACCACGTCCCTTACTGTTCCGTATACTTCTGCAACTCTTGCAACAACCCAAATATTTGTTCGTTTCGTTCCCACAGCAGCAGGCGCTGCGAGCGGCGATATCGCCATTAGCGGAGGCGGAGCGACAACAGTAAATGTAGCGGTTAGCGGTACCGGTATTGCAGCCGGTTCGCCAAATATTTCGGCTACTACACTCACTGCATTTGGCGATGTATGTGTGAATACAACTCCTGCAACTCCGGGTTCGTTTACTTTAACTGGAACTGACCTTACTACGGCCGACGTAACTGTAGGTCCGCTTGCCGGGTTTACATTTTCCACTACTGCAGGAGGAACATATTCTCCAACTCTAACTATCACCCAGCCAGGTGGTGCATTCAACCAAACAGTTTTTGTACAGTTTACTCCAACGGCTGTACAATCTTATAACGGAAACATTCCTGTTAGCGGGGGCGGAATTGCGTCTGCTATAAATATTGCTGCTGCGGGATCCGGGATCAACACCTCAGCAACCGTAGTAACTGGCAATGCCACAGCGGTTACCACAACAAGCGCAACATTAGAAGGATCGCTAACTGCAAATGGATGTTCCCCTGTTACGGCTTATGGTTTTGAATACAGCACCACTCCGGGCTTTAGCGGAGGAACAGTTGCTGCATCTACCAATTTATCAGGAACTGATTTTTCTGCCGGCATCTCTTCTCTGGCACCATCAACAACATATTACTATAAAGCTTTCGCAACAAATGGAGGAGGAACCGTGTACGGTATCGAAAGGTCATTTACTACCAGTGCTTTACCTCCAGCCACCATTACGGCAACCACGCTTACTGATTTCGGAAGCGTGTGTGTAAACACTACTGCCGGACCACTTTCCTTCACTATCACAGGTACGGATCTTACAAATGCAGACATAACTGTAGGTCCGCTTGCAGGTTTCACTTTTTCTGAAACCGAGACCGGTACATATTCTAATACACTGACCCTTACCCAAGGTGGCGGTGCATTCACGCAGGAAATCTTTGTGAAATTCACTCCGGATAATGGAAACGTATTCGACGGCAATATCCCTGTAAGTGGTGGAGGAATAGCAACTCCAGTGCAGGTGGCTGCAACCGGTAATGGAAATGGTACTGGTCCGCAGGTTGCCACCAGAGATTCCTTAGTAGTAAACCATCATACAGCAGTATTAAGCGGCGAGATACTATCGGCCGGTTGTGGAACTGTAAGTGAGTTTGGAATTGAATACAGCAGTATCCCGAATCAACCCGGAGGGCAGGGAATTAAAGTTCGTGGTGACAGTATTACTTTGTTGAATATTTTCACGAGCAGGGTGACTAATCTAATACCGGGAACCCGTTATTATTTTAAAGCCTATGCTACCAGTGCGGGTGTGACTGCTTATGGTGAGGAGAGGTCATTTACCACAGACCCATTGCCTACCGGCATTGTAATTTATGGCAACCCTGTACAACGCGGTACAACGATGCATTTTTCTATCAGCAATGTAGAACGCGGGCATTATTCAGCGCGTTTGTACAATATGTTGGGTCAGGTTGTTTTCCAACGTGATCTGATTGTTCAGGTTGGTTTTATTGATGATCAGTTTGTAGTTCCATCAGTGATTCCGCCGGGAGTTTACACATTTGAGGTGATCAATCATAAGTTCCGTGTGGGAAAGGCTGTTATTGTGAGATAGGATTGAAAATTTTTGATATTAGCCCCGGGAAACCGGGGCTTTTTTGTGCTCGAACTTTTCAGAGATTTAACGAAATGCGGTAGGAGATTTCCTTCGATACGATAGTTAGCTGCCCTTGGAAGTGGAAACATGGTGTTTTCAGCGTGTGTCATTCAGAATACTATTAATTAAAACCGCTCTCGCAGGTGCTGTTACACGTTTTTTTGGATGATGTTTGCCGTTAGCCGGGGCCTGCTATTGTTTTAACGCCTGATAAGCATAATGCAAACTGCTGATCTCTTAATATAAGGAGGGTAGCATTTAAAGGCTATCCGTTTTGAAGCCCCATGTTTATCTGCAGAAGGGAACGTATCTATCCTATCGGGTCTCCAAAAACTGACAGTTTTTCCGTTTTCTGGCCGTGGTACTCTATTTGTTCATCCCCATCAAAATTTCCATAAATATGCAAAAAGGCAACATCCGTGTCAGTACGGAAAACATCTTCCCAATCATCAAAAAATTCCTATACAGCGAACATGATATTTTTATTCGCGAACTGGTAAGTAATGCCGTAGATGCCACCCAAAAATTAAAAACACTTTCCTCCATCGGTGAAGCAAAAGGCGATCTCGGCGAACTGAGAATAGATGTTTCAATAGATGCAGAAAAGAAAACGATCACAATAGCCGATAAAGGCGTCGGAATGACGGCCGAAGAGATCGATAAATATCTCAACCAGGTCGCTTTTAGCGGAGCAGAAGAATTCCTCGAGAAGTATAAAGGAAAGAATGAAGCGAATATTATTGGCCATTTCGGTCTGGGATTTTACTCTTCCTTCATGGTGAGTGATAAGGTGGAAGTTTTTTCAAAGAGTTTTAAAGATGCTCCTGCGGTAAGGTGGGAGTGCGATGGAAGTCCTGAATTTATCCTGGAAGAAACCGACAAGAAAGAACGCGGCACATCAATCGTTCTTCATCTCAACGAAGAAAGCCAGGAATTTTTGGAACCATCCCGAATAAACACAGTGCTGGAAAAATTCTGCAAATTCTTACCGGTTCCGATCTACTTTGAAGACAAGCAGATCAATAATACCCATCCTGCATGGGCGAAAAAACCTTCTGAACTTACTGATGATGACTACCAGAATTTTTACCGCGAACTTTATCCTTTCGGCGAAACACCATTGTTTTGGATCCATCTTAATGTAGACTATCCATTTAATCTTACCGGTATTCTTTACTTCCCCAAAATCAAACAGAGCTACGAAATTCAAAAAGATAAGATCCAGCTTTACAGCAACCAGGTCTTCGTAACCGACGAGGTAAAAGACATCGTCCCTGAATTTTTAATGCTACTCCAGGGTGTAATAGATTCGCCCGATATTCCGCTAAATGTGAGCCGCAGTTATTTGCAAGGCGACCCTAATGTAAGGAAGATAAATGCGCACATCACAAAGAAAGTGGCAGATAAACTGGAAGAGATTTTCAATAAAGACAGGAAATCTTTCGAAGAGAAATGGGATAGCCTGGGTCTTTTTGTGAAGTATGGTATGATGACAGACGACAAATTCCTCGAAAAAGCAAATAAGTTTTACGTTTGGGAGACTACTGACGGCACTTTTAATACAATGGAAGAATACCGTGCACAAGCAGAAGCATTACAAAAGAATAAAGATGGAAAACTGGTTGTACTGTACACCACCAACCCCGTTCAGCAGGATGCATACATACAACAAGCGATCGCAAAAGGATATAAGGTTGTGAAGATGGAAACAATTGTTGATGCTGCTTTTATCAACAATATGGAGATGAAGTGGGATGGTATCCAATTTACGAGAGTTGATGCGGATATTACAGATAATCTTATCGATAAGGGCGAAGACAGTGAAAGCGTTCTTTCGACAGAGGAAAAGGAAAAGCTAAAAACTTTGTTTTCATTTCAGCAGGAAGGATTGAATGTGAATGTTGAAATTAAAGGTTTGAGTGCCGGGGCGCCGCCGGTTGTCGCCACGAGGCCTGAGCTCATGCGTCGGATGAAAGACATGGCCGCCGCCGGTGGAAGTATGGCATCCTGGTATGCAAACATGCCCGATGAAGTTTCCTTAACGGTAAATGGCAATCATCCGATATATCGGGATATTCTCTCCCGCGATTCCGATGATACAAGGGAAAAGATGGTGAAAAATCTGGCAGACCTGGCATTACTTTCCCAGGGCCTGCTTACCGGAACTAATCTTACTTCTTTCATAAATCGTAGTGTGGAATTGATGGAAAATAGCGAGAAGGAAAAAGTATAAGAATTTCGAAATTTTTCAAAAAGCGTGGGATAAGCACTGTCTTAGTTCCTGCGCTTTTTTTATTCGCCTCATTTCGTATTATGATCAATATCAGAACATATCACTTTCCGAATTATTAACTTCGCCCTTAATGAGATCCGGAGTTGTCACTTTTTTGCTGGTGATTTTTTCCCTCCACGCTTTTTATCAGGCGGGAGTCGTGATATGGTTTCATGCAAACAGGGCCTACATCGCCTCCGTTTTATGTGAGAACAAATCGAAGCCCGAACTCAAGTGTAAGGGCAATTGCCAGTTGAACAAAAAAGCTAAGAATAATTCTGATAAGGATGATCGAAACTTACCGGCATCTGTAAACAAATGGGTTGAGATATCCCCGTGCGAAATAGTATCCACTCCCGCTTTGTTTAATCTTCATGAAGCTCGGGGGAAGTATTATTCTGCTCATCCTGGTTTTTACGCTTTCAAACCTAATCACGCCATCTTTCACCCTCCTACCTCTTAGCTCGGGAATATCAGTTTTCAATTAAGGTTGTTGTTGGCGATATTATGCTAACGGCATCGCATACCCGTATTTTTAGTTTACTTTTTTAAATATTTAAGATGAAAATCCAGATACTTGCAATGGCAATTGGTGCCGTTATGTTCTTTTCTTCATGTACTGATGATAACTCTCCGGTACAGGATCCCACCTCAGCACTTTTTAAAGTTGCGGAAGGATTTGCTGAAGGATCAGGAATGAAGGTCGCCCTCTATTCAAAATCTCAAACCATTTTCACAGGTTATCAGAAACTGTATGTTCTCCTCACAGATTCGGCCACCGGCACAACAATTTCAAATGCGCTGGTAAAGATCAAACCGATGATGGATATGGGAACAATGCAGCATAGCGCGCCTTTCGAAAATCCTGCATCAACAAACGCAGTAAATTCCCTTTTTCCCACCGCAGTGGTTTTCATAATGCCTTCCATGGGCGGATCATGGTCGGTTGATGTTGATGTTACCAATTTACAAAATGGTAGAACAGGGAGCTTTTCTACATCTCTCACAGTCGCAGACCCGGTGGAATCAAAAATGAAATCATTTACATCCCTTCACGATGGTTCGAAGTTTTTTGTTGCGCTGATCGAACCCTCCTCGCCAGGAGTCGGAATAAACGATCTGGAGCTGGCAGTATACAAAAGAGAAAGTGCAATGGACTTTCCGGCCGATAGTTCCTTTGCAATTTCAATTGTGCCGGAAATGCCAACGATGGGTCACGGCTCACCAAATAATATTGATCCGGCACATATAGGAAACGGGCACTATAAAGGGAAAGTGAATTTCACTATGACTGGTTATTGGAAAATAAATATCAACTACTTTATCGGTACTGAAGTAGCTGATACCACGCAGTATTTTGACATAACATTCTGATGCAG
Organism: Bacteroidota bacterium; assembly: GCA_023433345.1. GTDB lineage: Bacteria > Bacteroidota > Bacteroidia > Chitinophagales > Chitinophagaceae > Ferruginibacter. The sequence continues at coordinate 10,850 of JAEZDA010000062.1, forward strand.
ATATAATTTAAAGAGTATGAAAAGTCTATTGATATCACTTTTGCTTATATCTAACGTTGTAGCATATTCGCAGATGGATTCTATTCCGTTCTGGACGGATAGTGTTAAGGTCATAGATCTACGCGAGGTATCGCTTTCCTCAAAATCCAAAAGCCAGACAGATCGCTTATCTGATTTTTACCGGGGAAACCTGTCTTCCACACTTGAAGATGTACTCGCAAGATTGCCCGAGGTTAGCCTGGTGAAGCGCGGCTCATATGGATTGGAACCCACCCTGCGAAGTTTTAGCGGGGCCCAGGTTAATGTTCTTCTCGACGGAATGAGGATTCATGGCGCGTGTACTGATAAAATGGATCCGGTGACCATTTACATCGAGACCGGTAACCTCGAAAGCATGGAGCTCCAAACTGGTAACCGCGGATTCGCAGCCGGTTCTTCAATTGGCGGGTCCTTCAATTTTAAAATCGAACAGCCGCAATTCGATAACCGGAAGATTTCAGGCATGGTGAGTTCTGGTTTTAATACCACATCTAACGGCAACTTTGAGTCGATTGCGCTTAATTATGGTTCAACCAAATTTGCTCTCCGTGCTACCGGTACTTACCGGAAGAATGATAACTATAAAGCCGCGGGAGGAAAGGAGATCTACTTTTCTCAATATGAAAAAGTCAATTATTCTTTAGGTGCCAAAATCAGGCTTGGCAATGAGATTAGCCTCAGGGCAGATTTTATCGGTGATGATGGTTTTAACATCGGTTATCCTGCTTTGCCGATGGATGTTGGATATGCAGCGGCCCGTATTGCTTCATTAACGCTTCAGAGAGTCCCGGGGCATGGAAATGTTGGATGGCAGTTTAAAATTTACGGAAATTATATCAGGCATTTTATGGACGACACTAACAGGCCTGAAGTGCATATGCACATGGATATGCCGGGAAAAAGTAAAACTGTTGGTTTTTGGGGTGAAGCACTCATCAGGCTGTCTGAAAAAAGCAGGCTTGAATTAAGGGCCGACGGGGCCTCTACCGATCTGCATGCTTCAATGACAATGTTCCAGGATGGAGCTCCACCAATGTTCATGCTAACGTGGCCGGATAACCGAAGAAATCAATTTGGTGCATCTGCCATTCTCCTGGTTGAACCTGTTGAAAAATGGTCGTTTCGATTCACAGGCCGCTCTGATTTATTTATATCCAGTTTGCTCACAGAGGAATCAAAAAATCATGTTGAGATCTTCAGCAAACAAACTGGCCCAACACAAAATATAACCGGCAACATCTCGGTTGAAGCTACAAGAACTTTGGGAAAATATGGCAAAGCTTCCGCATCTGCCGGTTTCTCTCAACGCATGGCATCTGCAAGTGAACAATATGGTTTCTACCTTTTTAATGCTAATGATGGCTACGACTATATCGGCAACCCTGAACTCAAAAAGGAGAGTGCACTAAACGGCGAATTGAACATCCAGGTTCATAAAAACCGGAGCCGGGCAAAGTTTTCAGGATTTGTGTCACTGATAAAAGATTATATCACGGCATACATTGATCCTTCAATCAGCACAATGACATATGGCGCTAATGGAGTGAAGAGATATTTAAATGAGAACAACGCAATAGTTGCAGGCCTGGAAGGAAGTGCATTGATCCCCCTTACTACTTCACTGGGCTACGTTACTACATTCCGTTACGTGGCAGGAAAGAACGGCTCAGGGGATCCCTTGCCGGGAATATCGCCCTTCAAAACTTCCCAAAGTTTGCAATGGATGAAAAATAATTCTTCCCTGAAGGCTGAAGTTGAACTTTCTACATCGCAAAATCAGGTGAACCTTGCGGGTGGTGAAGATCGAACTCCAGGCTTTGCAATTTTTCATTTTCGTGCGGCCCAAAAGTTTGTGCTGAAAAAGAAAGTTCTGGTACTCCAGGGAGGAATAGAGAACATTGCAGATAAGGGATATCACGAACATAACGACTGGGGCAATATTCCAAGGCAGGGAAGAAATATTTATTTGCAGATGAGGGTTTCTTTTTAACAATAGAATATAGCTGAACAATAAGATCCTTTGCGAATCACTACATTTGAATTTGAACCTTAAATTAGGAAAGTTATGGGTCAGGATCTGAAAGATAAAGTTGTTTATATCACCGGAGGCAGCCGCGGTATAGGTTACGGTATCGCATATACGCTTTTGAAATGTGGGATGAAAGTTGCGATCAGCGGGAGAAGCATTGATCACCTTGACAACGCAGCAGAAAAATTAAGCAGGGAGGGAGACCTGCTTGCTATACAATCTGACGTAAGTAAGCATGGAGACGAGGAGCGGGCTATCCGGGAAGTTGCAGACAGGTTTGGAAAACTTGATGTGCTCGTTGCCAATGCTGGCGTCGGCCATTTTAAACCGATCGACGAACTCACTGAAAATGAATGGCACGAAACAATTGATACCAACCTTACCGGGGTCTATCATAGTGTAAAAGCAGCGATTCCTTTGCTTAAGCAGAGTAGTGGTTATATAATTACAATGGCAAGCCTTGCAGGCACCAACTTTTTTGAAACTGCCTCTGCATACAACGCGAGTAAGTTCGGTCTTGTTGGCTTCACGCAGGCAATAATGCTTGACCTCCGTAAACACGGGATCAAAGTTTCTACCATCATGCCAGGGTCCGTTGCATCTTATTTCAATGATCATACGCCAGATGAGAAAGACGGATGGAAGATTCAGCCTGAAGACATCGGAAAGATCGTTGCTGATCTTTTGATGATGAATCCACGTACGCTGCCGAGTAAGATCGAGGTGAGGCCTTCGATGCCAGGAGGAAGTAAATAATTAAATTACCCGAACTGGATTATGTTGGCTCTCACGATTAGGGTGCGGAGTCATTCTAAGGTAAGGCCTTATAATTTTCACCCCTTTAGGAAAAAGAATATTCATTTCCTCGTCTTTTACACTTGTTGAAACAACGCAATCCTCTCCATGTTGCCAATCGGCCGGGGTTGCAAGCTTATAATTTGCTGTGAGTTGCAAAGAGTCTATTACACGCAGAAGCTCCGGAAAGTTTCTGCCCGTAGAGGCAGGATAGGTTATGATGAGCTTAACCTTTTTATCAGGCCCGATTATAAAAACTGAGCGAACGGTAAGCTGGTCATTTGAGTTTGGATGAATCATGTCATACAAAGTGGCAACCTTTCTGTCCTCATCGGCAATTATCGGAAAGTTCACTTTTGTATTTTGGGTTTCGTTGATGTCTTTTATCCAATCGTGATGTGATTGCAAACCATCAACGCTCAAGGCAAGCACTTTCACGTCCCGCTTTAAAAATTCATTTTTATAACGCGCCAGTGTTCCAAGTTCTGTAGTGCAAACCGGTGTAAAGTCTGCCGGGTGCGAAAACAAAATCCCCCAGCTATTACCTAACCATGAATGAAAGCTTATTTCTCCTTCGGTGGATTGAGCTGAAAAATCAGGAGCAACGTCACCTAACCTTATTTGGGCCATGATTTAATTTTGTGAATTTGAACAAAACGCGTTGGCCAAATTAGCGCATTTACATTAAACACCCTCAGGCCTATGCATTTAATAGTTCAACGGTTTTTACATCCTCCTTACCGCCGAAATATTTAGTAAGTGCTGCATCCAAAATTCTGTATGCATCATTCACAATAAACTCCGGTTCTTCCATCGCAGCCCTTCGAAACAGTGTGATGCAGGAATGAAACTTCAGATCATCAGGCGAACCAAAAATTTCATGAGCATCTCTTTTTTCAGAATTCACTAAAATATTCATGAGGGTTAAAAGCCTGCTTCCTAACAAGGAATGTTTGAGATATTCCCTGGCTTCTTTTAAATCACGGATAGCGTAATACTGCGCCATTTGCGATCTGCCGAGTGTAGCGAGTTGCGGGAAAATGAACCACATCCAGTGACCTGCCTTCCTCCCATTGATGATCTCTTTTTCGGCCTGGTGGTAGCTCGTGCTCTGTGCATCCAGGAAACGTTTTAAATTATTCATCCCTGATTTTTTTTAATTCATCGGGAAGTGACGAGTTTTATTTCAACTATTCTATCCATCACTCTTTTCACCATCGCATCACAATAGATGAGGTTAAAATCAAAGATCTCATATGGGGAGTAAAACTTTTCCAACTCTCTCCGAAGCATTCCTTTTGCGCGGTTCAAACGAACTTTTACGTTTGTTGGAGTAATGTTCAACGCTTCCGCAGTTTCCTCAATATTCAAACCGGTGATCTCCCTTAATGAAAAAACCATTCGATAAGAAAGCGGGATTTTGCGAATAGCTACCTCAATAAAGGAGCCCAGTTCCTTGTTTAAAATAGCGCGGTTGGTATCGGAGTTTTTTTTCGAGGAGAACATGGGAATGGCTTTTTCGTGTTCAGTTTTCAAAGTTTCAATGGTGATACCATTCTTCTGCTTTTTGCGATGGCAATTGTTAAGCATGATCCTGATCAGCCATGTTTTGAACGCACACCTTTTTTCGAATTTTGAAAGGTTGCAGTAAGCATCAACAAAGGTGTCCTGCATCAGGTCCTGCGTTGTTTCATGATCGAAATGATAGCTTCTTCCGGTTTTGTAAAGAATTCCATTGTACTTTCTGATGAGTATCTCAAATACTTCCGGGTTGCCGCAAAGAATCTGATCTATCACCTCAAAATCGTCAGGATGTAAAGGAAATTTCATTCGCTTACTAATTTACATCATTTTCCGCGGCCATTCTCGCCATGCAAAATGCGCTAATGGCCATAACAAGATCGCGCACGGCGATATCAAAATAGTTTCCGCCTGCAATAAGAGTTAACGCGATGAGCGTAAGCCAAGCTGAAACTATTATTCCACCCAGGGCCGGCTTAAAAAAGACAAGAAGGCCCGCTACAATTTCAATGATACCAACGATAATCATAAAAGTTGCAGGTGATAGCGGTAACAGCGCAGCTAGGTCAGGGTTCAAATACTGCTTCCAATCAACAAGTATGTTGGTGAATTTATCCAATCCTGCCAACACAGAAACGAGGGTGAAGGTAATTTTAAGGATGTTAAAGGAAGTTCTTGCTGCTGAAAGTGAATGTACTCTTTCCATGATAAAAGATGTTTGTTTATCATATAGAGTATCAAAGAGCCGTGAAGGTTACAGATTCTGAAAAATTATTTTTTTTACTTCACTGGCGCAGAAACATCCGCATTAGTCATTATGATAGCTTCCAGGTAATTCAACTTTTGCTGATGAAAGATCTCAATGAAACCTATGTTAGCTAATAATTCCTTGTGAAGGGGATTTTGATAAAGTATAAATATCGTTCGGGGATTTCTTTCTAAGGAAACCTGGATGTTTTCTGCAACACCGCTCATTATAATTTCGTTGAAGGGATTGAAAAGAAAAATGGAATCGCAATCATCCGGAATTTTAAAATAGAATGCGTCTGAGTGAAAGAGTGCATAACTTATCTTCTCCTTCAGCGTAACCCGGGTTCGTTCAAGGTTTTGCTCAGCACTATTCAACAACTTTTTTGAAATGTCTGTGCCTGTTAAATTGGAAAAACCGAAATGCGCGGCAACACACAGTGCGCGTCCTTTACCGCATCCCAGATCTAAGAGGTGAGTACAATTCTTAGAAGCTGCGAATTTTATAAGCACTTCAAGCATATCATAGCTTGCCGGCATATATATGGAGGCATTATCGATATCCACGCCGCTGGCTTCCAGCTTTTTTAGATCGTCGAAACCAGTTGTTGCAATTTTATATTTCTTTTCGCCCCTGATATCGTGGCGGATAATATGCAAAGCGATCCACGGGTTCCAGTTCGTAGCGAGGTACCAGAAGTATCTAAGAAATAAGAACATTGGGGTAAGAAATTTGAAGGAGGTGATCTGTCAGTACATCTGTCCCGGCTGTTAGTTAACCATGTTGCCTCATATCAACCACTTTAAGCTGCAAAGTTTTTTCTCCATTCCATTCATTTTCATCAAGTGTATATACGATATCGAATGGTTTGGTAAGGTCAATAGAATTAAATGTTTCGCGAAGATTAAATCCAATTCCGGAAAGTATATGCTCTTCATGTTTAACGACCAGTCTTGCGTGCTCTTCTTTAACGAGACGTGAGGCGAGATTGGTGACATTTCTGGTGAGGAAGACGGGTCGCATGTTTCCAGGCCCGAAAGGTTCCATCCTTTTAACCAGTTTGAAAAAGTGAAAGTTTATCTCGGCAAAACTTATCTCAGCGTCAATTACAATTTCCGGTGTAAGCATATGTTCTTCGATCGACGAAGAAACCACTTCGTCAAACCGGTTTGCGAATTCATCCAGTTTTTCAGGAAGGAGGCTAAGCCCCGCAGCGGCAAAATGGCCGCCATAAGCCACGAGGTGTTCGCGGCATGCGTATATTGCTTCGTACAAATTAAAGCCGGGAACACTCCTTGCGCTGCCGGATACAAGGTCGCCACTTCGTGTAAGCACCACCGTTGGTTTGTAATGTTTTTCAATCAGGCGGGAAGCCACAATGCCAACAACTCCTTTATGCCAATGTTCCTTATAAACCACATTTGATCTTTTCCTTAATTTAACCGGATCAGCTTCGATCATTTCAAGGGCTTCCGCCGTGATCAGTTTATCAGCCTCTTTGCGGTCGGTATTATCTGTATGCAATGCTGAAGCCAGCTCCATCGCTTTGCCTGGTTCACATTCTACAAAAAGCTCCACTGCTTTTCGCGCATCATCCATTCGCCCCGCTGCATTCACCCTTGGCGCAATGATAAACACAACATTGGTGATGGTCAATTCACCCTTTGTTTCGGCCTTGTTTTTTAAAGCAAGAATACCGGCACAGGGTTTCAGATTAATTTTCATCAAACCGAAATGAGCCAGCACACGGTTCTCGCCGGTAATGGGAACAATATCCGCAGCGATTGCCGTTGCCACCAGGTCTAAAAATTCAGTTACGCTTTTCGGGTCCATTAACAATCGCTGAGCGATGGCAGACATCAATTTATATCCAACACCACAGCCGCAAAGTTCTTTGTAAGGGTAATTGCAGCCCGGTTGTTTGGGATTTAATATTGCAATTGCTTTTGGAAGTTCCTTATCCGGCAGGTGATGATCGCAAATAATAAAATCTATCCCGAGCGAGGCAGCGTAATCTACCAACTCAACTGATTTGATTCCGCAATCCAGCGAAATGATCAAGGTTCTTCCCTGTTCGTACGCGGCATCTATACCCATTTTGCTCACACCATATCCTTCCCGGTAGCGGTGAGGTACGTAGAATTCTATTTGGTTGCCTGTAGGAGCAAGCTTTTTCAGAAACCTGAACATTGCTGCAACGGCCGTGGTTCCATCTACATCATAATCTCCGAATACTAGAATGCGCTCGCCGGAATCAATAGCACTCAACACCCTGTTTACGGCCAGTTCCATATCCTTCATGAGCCAGGGCGAATGCAGATCATCAAGAGTAGGTTGAAAAAAAGCCTTTACATCACCTGGTGTTTTAAGCGACCGGTTGCAAAGGATCTTGCACAGGGTAAAAGAGAGCCCGGTTTCTTTCGCCAGTTGCGAAACTTCTTCACCTGAATAAGATAATATGGTCCACCTTGCCTGCATTAATAAGTTCGGTCTGTTGTATATCGTACTAATTCTTCGAGGGCATTTCTTTCCGCTGATTCAGGATAAGTGAACAGGGTTTCCAGCGCTTCGTCACGGTACTTCTGCATCATATCTTCGGCATAACGGATACCGCCGGCCTTTATAACGGTGTCGATTACACGCTGAATTTTTGCCTTGTTCGTATTTTCATTTTTCACGATGTAAATAAGTTCACGGCGCGTCGCGCGATCGGCCCGGTTCAATGTATAGATCAAAGGAAGCGTCATCTTCTTCTCACGAATATCATTTCCGGTGGGCTTTCCCACATCCTGGGTGCCGTAGTCGAACAGGTCGTCTTTTATTTGGAAGGCAATACCAACTTTTTCACCGAATTTTTTCATCACATCCGCCTTTGCCTTATCCCTGCTTGTACTATATGCTCCAACAGCGCACGCGGAAGAAAGCAGGGAGGCTGTTTTACTTTTGATTATTTCAAAGTATACGTCTTCATCAATATCAAGCCTGCGTGCTTTTTCCATTTGTAATAGCTCGCCCTCACTCATTTGCTTCACGGCTTCCGACAAAATATGAAGATGTTCAAAATCGCTGTTGGCTGTTGAAAGGAGCAAACCTTTCGAAAGCAGGTAGTCGCCAACCAACACCGCGATCTTGTTTTTCCAGATCGCATTTATCGAAAAAAAACCCCTTCTTTCCATAGATTCGTCCACCACATCATCGTGCACAAGGGTTGCGGTATGTAAAAGCTCAACCAGGGAGGCGGCGCGGTAAGTAGCCTCGTTCACTTCTCCATTGAGGCGGGCACTCAGGAAAACGAACATCGGCCGTAATTGCTTCCCCTTCCGTTTAATGATGTACTTCATAATACGGTCCAGCATCGGCGTATTACTCTTTACAGCTTCGGCAAACTTCCGCTCAAAAATTTCCAGTTCTTCTCCGATTACTTTCTTAACGGCCTTCATTTTCAAAAAGAAAGCAAGATAAGGCAGGCCTTAGCGGGAATCAATTTTAATTTGGGGTAGTTGTTTGCAAAGCGTTAACAATTCGGAATAATATTTGTTTTATTTGGGCCATAATGCAGCAGTTGTGTTGACGGGTAACTCCGTATAGTACAAAAAGCCTTTGATTATTAAAAGTTTACTGCGCAAATAAGTGCGAAAAGTTTTGGTTTTTAGGCTTATGTGAATAAATTTGCAACTAATCAACTCGTATATTTAGAAATCTATCAATCATCTAGTTATGGCAA